>JAWRKJ010000139.1:0-5202 GCA_040307025.1 Desulfovibrionaceae bacterium
CCCTGGCGCCGCATCCGCTAGAGCCCGAGCAACCGGCCCAAGGCCTTTTCGATACCCGGGATGTCGATGCCGCACAGGGCGCGCAAGGCACGTTGGGGGCCGTGCTCGACAAAGGCGTCGGGCAGCCCCAGCCGCTGCACGGTCAGGCCAGGCAACACACCGGCATCGGACAGACATTCGAGCACGGCCGCGCCAAATCCCCCTTCCAGGACGTTTTCCTCGGCCGTGAGCCACAGCCGATACCGGCCGGCCAATTCCAAGAGCTGGGCCGCCGGCAGGGGCTTGACGAATTTGGCGTCGAAAACCGCCACCTGCTTGCCGGTCGCCGCGGCCAGCTTGTCGGCGGCGGCCACGGCCGGCATGACCCGGCTGCCGACGGCCACGACCAGACCGTCGCTCCCCTGGCGCACCATTTCCCCCTGGCCGATGGGCAACGGTTCGGCGGTTTCGGGCACGACCCCGCCCTCGCCCGCGCCCCGGGGATAGCGAATGGCCACCGGCCCGGGATGGACCAGGGCCGTGGCCAGCATGGCCGGCAGTTCGGTCTCGTCGCGCGGGGCCATGAGCACCAGATTGGGAATGTGGCGCAGGAAGGACAGGTCAAAGGCGCCGTGGTGGGTGGCGCCGTCCTCGCCGACCAGTCCGCCCCGGTCCAGGCAGAAAGTCACGGGCAGGTTCTGCAGGCAGACATCATGCACGATCTGGTCGTAGGAACGCTGCATGAAGGTGGAATAGATGGCGACCACCGGCCGGAAGCCCTCCATGGCCAGTCCGGCGGCAAAGGTCACGGCGTGCTGCTCGCAGATGCCCACATCCACGAACTGGTCCGGGAGTTCGCTGGCGAAATCGGACAGACCCGTGCCTTCGGGCATGGCCGCGGTGATGGCCATGATGCGCTTGTCGGCCTTGGCCATGGAAAGCAAGGTGCGGCCAAACACCTGGGTATAACTCGGCGGACAGGTGCCCGGCTTTTCCACAAGCCCGGTCTCGGGTTCGAAACAGCCCACGCCGTGGAAATAGGTCGGATTTTTTTCGGCCGGGGCATAACCGCGCCCCTTTTTGGTCAGCACATGCACGAGCACCGGTCCTTCGATATGCCGGACCTCGCGAAAGACTTCCACCATGCGTTCGGTGTTGTGGCCGTCAATGGGCCCCAGATAGTTGAAACGAAAGGCCTCGAACAGCATGCCCGGCGTGAAAAAGCTTTTAAACGAGTCCTCGCCGCGCCGGAAATACCCCATGAGGTCGCCGCCGTAGGGCATGGACTTGATCCAGCCCTCCATGTCCTTTTTAAGGCGCTGCACCCAGCGCTGGGCCAATTTGCGGCTGAGGAACAAGGACAAGGCGCCGACGTTTTTGGAGATGGACATCTCATTGTCGTTGAGCACGACAATGAGTCGTCCGCCCCAGCCACCGGCCTGGTTGAGGCCTTCGTAGGCCAAGCCGGCGGTCATGGAGCCGTCGCCGATGATGGCCACCACGTCATGGGACTCGCCCTTGCGGTCCCGGGCCATGGCCATGCCCAAAGCGGCGGAAATGGACGTGCTCGAATGGCCGACCCCGAAATGATCGTAGGGACTTTCGCACGGACGCGGGAAGCCGCTGACGCCGCCCAGGGTGCGCAGGGTGTGGAAATTTTCCAGACGGCCGGTCAGCAGCTTATAGGCGTAGGCCTGGTGCCCCACATCCCAGATCAGCTTGTCCCGGCCCGGATCGAAAACCGACAGCAAGGCCAAGGTCAGTTCCACCACCCCGAGCGACGGGGCCAGGTGCCCGCCGTTCATGGACACCGTGCCGATGATGACCCGACGGATCTCATCGGCCAGGCAGGCTTTCTCCTCGGGAGAAAGACCCGCCACATCGCTCGGCTGGGTGATGCGGGTGAGAATGTGCAACGCCTTGTCCGAATATGCGGTCATGTGCTTTGTACCTTTGCCCTATCACCATTTCTCATTGTGCACGCGTTCGTCCCGGAATCGATCCTGGGGAGCGGGCGTGGATGCAGGATGGCCCACGACGAGGAGCGCCATGGGGATCACGGCTTCCGGCAGTCCAAAAAGTTTTTGAAACCCGGCAATGCGTTCGGGCAACGGGTAAATACCGGTCCACACCGCGCCAAGCCCCAACGCGTGGGCGGCCAGCAGCATATTCTGGGCGCAGGCCGAGCAATCCTCGATCCAGTATCCGCCGCACTTGTCCAGGCCCTTGTCACCGGCGACCAAAATCGCCAGCGGCGCGGACTTGGCATAAGCGGCATACGGATTGATGGCACCGACCTGGGCCAGAAGCGCCTTGTCGCGCACGACCACGAACTGCCAGGGCTGTTCGTTGCAGGCCGAAGGCGCTTGCATGCCACAGGCCAAGATCCGATGCAGCTGATCGTCCGCAACCGGGGCAGACGTGTAGGCCCGCACACTACGCCGGGTCATGATGGCCTCGATGGCATCCATGGTCGGCGCGGCATTGGCCGCTTGAGCCCGGCCCCTGCCAAACGCAACGGCCGCTGGCAACAGGGCCAGCCAGCGCAACAAGCCCCGACGTGTCGCACCGCCGGACGTGGTCACCATGAAGGCCTCCTTCTCCCGCCGGCACGCAGGTTATTGCACGCGTTCCACGATGTAGCGGGCCAATTCCCGCAGGAGATCCGCCGCCGGCCCTGTGTAGGGCGAGAGCGCGGCCACGGCCGTGGCACTACGCTCCTCGGCCAGACGCCGGCTGGCATCCAGGCCGATCAGGCTCGGATACGTGGTCTTCCCCTGCTCCCGGTCGCTGCCCACGGGCTTGCCGAGAAGCGCGGCATCGCCCACCTCGTCGAGGATGTCGTCCACGATCTGGAAGGCCGCGCCCACGGCCTCGCCGTATTCCCGGGCCCGGGCCACGCCCTCCTCGCCCGCTCCGGCCAGCAGCGCGCCGCAGACACAGGGCGCGGTGAGCAGCGCTCCGGTTTTGAGGGCCTGCATCCGGGCCAGTTCGGCCAGGGTCACGCCGGCCTTGGCCGTGTATTCCATGTCAAGCTGCTGCCCGCCCACCATGCCGGCGGCGCCGGCCGCCCAGGCTGCCTCGTTCAGCGCCGGCAGGACGCGATCGGCCGATATGCCGGGCCAGGTCCGGCCCATGCAGCCGAATGCCTCGGTGAGCAGGCCGTCGCCGGACAGGATGGCGCCGGCTTCGCCGAAAACCTTATGATTGGACGGCCGACCCCGGCGCATGTCGTCGTTGTCCATGGGCGGCAGGTCGTCGTGGATGAGCGAATAGGTATGGATGAGCTCGAAACCGGCGGCAAAGGGCATGACGCTTGCCCGCTCGGTGCCGAACAGTTCGGCAAACGTCAGGCACAGGGCCGGTCGCAGCCGCTTGCCCCCGGCGAGCAGCGAATATTCCATGGACGCAAGCAAGCCTTCGGGCACGCCGCGTTCCCGCATGCGCACGCCGAAGCGCTCCCGCACGTAGACCTCGACCTCCGCCGCCATGGCGGCCAACCGCTCCTTAACCGTCACCATCTGCATCTCCGGCCGCGGCTTCGGCCTCGGCTTCAAAGGGTCGCACGGCGCCATCCTCCCCGGCCTGGGCGATTTCCAGCCGGGCGGCCTCCAGACGCTTGCGGCAGGCGGCCACAAGCCCCATGCCTTCCTTGTAGAGGGCCACGCCCTTTTCCAAGGGGATATCCCCGGTCTCCAGCTTGGCGGCGATGCGCTCCAGCTTTTCCAGGGCTTTTTCGAAAGATTCCTCTCGCTCGCTCACGCATCCTCCCCGTTTCCGGGCGCAGTCTCGGCCACGGTTGCCCGCACGCGACCTGCATACACCATGATGTCCAGATTGTCGCCCGGCCGGACATCGTCCGCCCGGCGCAGGAATTTTCCGGTACGTGCCACCGTGGTCAGGCTATAGCCGCGCCCAAGGGGTGCCATGGGATCGAGTCCGGCCAGACGGGCCGCCGCCACCGCCAAACGCCGCTCCCGGTCCGCGCCGTAGAGCCGGCCGGCCGCGATCAGCCGCTCGGCCCGGCGTGCAAGCCCTTCCAGGCGGACATGCAGACTTTCGGGACCAAACCGGCGGGAAAGCCCCTCGGACGCCCGGTCCAACCGGCGCTGCCGTCCGTCCAGCCAAGCCCGGACGGCCCGGTCCAGGCGCTCCCGTGTCGCGGCAAAGGATTCTTCCAGCCGGACCAGCCGCCGCGACGGCGAAAGCCAGGCCAAGCCCCGGGCCAGGACGGTCAATTCCCGCTCCCGGGCCCCAAGCAACGCCTCCACCGCACGCCGCAGGTCCATTTCCAGATCGTCGAGGCGCTGGGCGTATTGCGCCCGTTCGGGCCACAGAAGCTGGGCGGCATGGCTCGGCGTGGCGGCGCGCACATCGGCCACCATGTCGGCGATGGTCACGTCCACCTCGTGGCCCACGCCAGTCAGCACCGGCAGCGGCGAGGCGAAAATGGCCTTGGCCACATCCGGGCTGTTGAACGCCCACAGATCTTCGAGTGAACCGCCGCCCCGGATGAGCACGAGAACTTGGGCCCAGTCGTCGGCCACGGCCCGCAGCATGGCCCGGACAATGCCGATGGGCGCGGCATCGCCCTGGACAAGGGTCGGATAGATGCGCACCGCCGCGCCATGGCCCCGCTCCCGGCCGATGCGGATGAAATCGCGGATAGCCGCTCCGGTCGGAGCCGTGACCACGGCCACGCGCGTCGGATGCGGCGGCAAGGGACGCTTGCGCTCCTGATCGAAATAGCCCTTGGCGGCCAGGTCTTTCTTGAGCGCCTCGAACTCCAGCCACAACCGCCCTTCGCCCATTTCCTGGACCAGTTCGGCCACAAGCTGGTAGCCGCCGCGCGGCGCATAAACGGTCAGCCGGCCGGCGACCATGACCTCCATGCCATCGGCCAAGGAGGTCGCGAGCGAGGTCTCGAACACCTCGCCGGTCAGCGGATCGTAGCGCCCGCCGCCGGTGAGCGCCTTGCCGCCCTGGGCGCCCTTGAACCAGACCACCGCCAACGCGGCCTCGGCATCGCGCAAGGAAAAATACAGATGCCCCGAACCCGGCCGCGACAGATTGACCACCTGTCCGCGCACCCAGACGAACGGGAATTCGGACTCGATGACATCCTTGATGGAGCGCGTCAGCTCGCCGACTTCGAAGACATGGGGCATGGTCACGCTCTGGGTTGGCGGAAGGGAGGAAGAGCCGGGGGAGGGAACCCCTTTT
>JAWRKJ010000140.1:0-21245 GCA_040307025.1 Desulfovibrionaceae bacterium
CCCCCCCCCCCCCCCCCCCCCCCCCCCCCCCCCCCCCCCCCCCCCCCCCCCCCCCCCCCCCCCCCCCCACCGGAGGTCATGAGGGGATGCGACAGGGCAGTATCGCCCGAAACTCAGAACACCACCCCAGCCTTCTCCCAGACGTCCCTTACCCTTACCCCTTACGGGTCCGATACCAGTGCAGGAGACCGAAGCAGCCGGTGAGCATCATGTCACCGCCGGGGCTGGGGAAGTCCACGTCGAAGTCGCGCAGGAAGGCGCGCTTGGGCCCGATGACGGAGGTATAGGGGAAGATGCCGGCTTCGGGCGGCAGATCGAGGGTGAGGCAACCGTGCCCACCCCGGTCGAAGACTTCGCTGCCAGGCAGGCTGCCCCGTCGAAAGCGGCCGAGATCGGCCCAGAGTTCCTCGGCGGAGAGCAGGCCGGTGTGGTGTTCGTAGATGCCGTGGATGCGGTGGCGGAAGAGCAAGGCGGCCACGGTATGGCTGTTGCCCATATTGACGAGCAGGACGCCGGTTTCCCGGGAGCGGGCGGTGATGGCCGGATCGATGAGGGCGCCGAGGATGGCGGCCGCGGCGGTATCGGCCACGGCGCCGCCGCCGATGGAATCCTGGAGCACGGCCAGGCGGGTGAGTTCCGCGGGCGGGGTCTGGTAGACGAGGCCTTCGGGCAGGCCTTTGGCCTGGCGCAGGAAACGTTCCCAGAGGGTAAAGCGGCCGATGCGACTGCTTTTGCCGGTATGCAGGCCATGATCCTGGGCGGCGGCCAGGACGAGTTCGGGTTCCGGCAGTCCGGCGGCGGACAGGAAGGCGCGCCAGAACCCGGGATCGTAATCGGCCAGGTGCACGGGCACGTAGCCTTCCGGCCGGTGGGGCGTGATGACGGCGCTGGTGGTGGCGGCCAGACGGTCGGGGTCGTCGGTCAAGGCCCAGACGGCGTCGGGGTGGATGGCCAGGGGCAGGCCGGCCTTGAGATGGGCCTGGAAGGTCTTGAAGAAGCCGCCGCCCATGTTGCGGCCGGTCAGGTAGACGGAGTGCCCGGCGGCGGTCAGGGCGCCCAGCCGGGCCCCCACTTGGCGGGCCGGGGCGGGCAGGACGAATTTCGGACAGTTTTCGGGTTCGAGACCGGGCAGTGCATAAAAAACGTCCTGGGTGCCGGAACCGATATCCAGACAAAGCGTGCGCTCGACCATGGGCTTCTCCTTGTGCAGGGCAGCCCGGTTCCTACGCCATGTCAGGATTTGCCTCAACCGGCGGTTACGAAAATGTCCCGATTGTTCCAGACGAGCGCAAAATTTGCCCACGGCGATGTCGCAGTTGGAGGCATGACTCAGGGCTCAGGGGATGGTCAGGCTGGAGGGTTCCGGCCGGCACTCCGGGCGCGTCAGCAGGCGCGCCGGAGCCGTCGGGTCGCGATCACGGGAAAAGTGGCGCCTAATGAAACAGCAAATTCCGGTAAATGAATCGTTCGTATACAGAACACATCCGTATCGCCCGATCCTTGGTCAGGCCGAAATCCAAGAGACGGCAGTACATGTGGACTGGATTCAGTCGATGTTGCAGGTAGTTGCGAAAGCGCTTCATAATATCACCTCGGGAGGGGAATCGACCCCGCACGCCTGGTAGCTAGCAAAATGCGTGCCTGTTCACGAATTCCCTCTGCCCACCCGTCCTTGTGGGTCTTCACGAATCTTATCGGCAAGTTCAAGGGAATACTTAGTCAGCGGGTCCGGATAAAAAAAACCCGCGCCGGTTTCCCGGCGCGGGTCGAACCCGGAAAAAAACGAGTTCTGGACTTACTTGGAGATCGCCTCGGCCGGGCAGGCGTCAATGGCTTCGTCCACGCAGTCCGCGTCGCAATCAGCGTCTTTCACCATGGCCTTGTCACCGTCAGCATTCATTTCGAAGGCGTCGGGGCAAGTCTCAACACACGCTTCGCAACCCATGCACGCATCGTCGTCGATAGCAATAGCCATGTCCGCTCCTCCTTGGAGTTTTCCTGGAAACGCCCGGCCGGATATCCGGAAAGATCCGCAGCGGTTCCATTGTCGACGTTCTTGACTCTGTTACCAGGATGTCCTCACAGAACCCTCAGCCGCTCCAGGGATTCGTGTCACCCTGGAAAATGCCTTTCCAACCTTCGCGGGCATCCCCTCCATGCGCCTCCCACGGTCGGTTGTACCCCGTGCGAGCCCGAAACATCCGGGGAGGTATGTTGCCCAAGGAAGTTCGTCTATGACGGGGCCCAAGCGAAAAGTCAAGACGGGATCACTGGCTCATTTTGTCCCCAAAGATGAACAACGACACGGAGTTGGCCAAAAAAAATTTCCCCCCTGCCAACAGCCCCGCACCAACCGGCAGACGCCCCTCCCTCACAAACCTCTCACGGACACGCAATTTGACCTTTGACCTTACGCGCTAAAACCATTACTTATTTCCAGTTGCGATTTGGCACATTCCCAACCACTCCAACGGCAACCACGGGTCATGCTCCCAGAAATAACCGACCTGCTGGAATCCCTCCCCTTCCACGCCGCAGTCCTTGACGTGGCGGGAGGTGTTGTCGCCGCCAACACCTCCTACACACGCCTGATCCATGATCTCGGTTCCACGGTCGCGCCCGGTGACACTTTTGCCTTTTTTTGCGCCAAGACCATGACGGAGCCGACGATCACCGCCGTGCGCCGGGGACTCGATTCGGTCATCACCGGCGCGAGTCCGCGCTATGAAATGGACCTGCCCTCCGGTCCGACCCAGGCCCCGGTCTGGCACTCCCTGTGCCTCATGCCCCTGCACGGCCCGGTCCGGGGAGCTCTCCTGCTCCTGGAAGACATCTCCCGCCAGAAGCAACTCGAAGAGCACATTCTCCACGATGCCTTCCACGACACCCTGACAGGCCTTTTCAACCGGGCGCTGTTTCTCAACCGGCTGGACCAGTCGATCAAACGGCTCAAACGCGACCAGGACGCGTCCTACGCCGTACTCTACCTGGACATGGACCGGTTCAAGCTCGTCAACAAGACCTTCGGCCACGTCACCGGCGACCGGCTGCTCATGGTCATCGCCAACCGGCTCCAGAAGCTGCTGCGCGAAGTGGATACCCTGGCCCGGTTCGGCGGCGACGAATTCGCCATTCTCATGGAAGGCATCCGGGGCATGGATGAGGTCAGCGCCATGGCCGACAATGTGCTGCGCCAATTGGCCGCGCCGTTTCGGTTGAAAAAACAAGAAATTTTCGTCACATGCAGCATCGGTGTGGTCCTTGGCTCGGCGGTCTACGAGCATCCCGATCAGGTGCTGCGCGACGCCGACAACGCCATGTACAGCTCCAAGGAGCACGGCGGCGACCATTACACGGTCTTCGACGCCGGGCTGCGGGTCCTGACCCAACGCCGCATGGAAATGGAGCTGGCGTTGCGCCAGGCCTTGGAATCCGGCGAGATGACCGTCCATTACCAGCCCATCGTCTCCCTGCGCTCGGGCGAGATCACCGGCTTCGAGGCCCTGGCCCGCTGGATACGCCCGCACCAGGGGCTCATTCCCCCGGCCGAGTTCATCCCCATCGCCGAGGAGACCGGCCTTATAAACGAACTGGGGGCCATGGTCCTACGCCAATCCTGCACCCGCATGGTGGAGCTTGCCCGACAAAATCCCGACACGGAAACCTTAAGCCTCAGCGTCAACATTTCCGGGCGCCAGTTCAAGCGTCCGGACTTCGTGGACGAGGCGGCGACCATTTTACGCGAGACCGGCATCGATCCGGCCCGGGTCCGGCTCGAACTGACTGAATCCGTGCTCATGGACGACGCTGACGAGGCCGTGGCCACCATCAAACGCCTCAAGACCTTGGGCGTCAAAGTCGTTATCGACGATTTCGGCACCGGGTATTCGTCCCTGTCCTATATCCAGCGTTTCCCCTTCGACAGCCTCAAGGTGGATCGCTCGTTCGTGGGCAACATGAACGAGGCGGAACAAAACATGGAAATCGTGCGCACGATCATCGCCATGGCGCACAAGCTGGGACTGGAAGTGGTGGCTGAAGGCGTGGAGCTGGCCGAACACAAGTCGGCTCTGTCAGAACTGCGCTGTGAAAGCGCCCAGGGATTTTATTTCTCCAGGCCGGTACCGGGTGAGGATCTTGACGCGCTGGTGTTGCGGCATTGGAGGCCTGATCTCTCCAATACAAAATGAGATTCGCCGTTGGCGCGGGAGCTGCTTACACAGCCGGTGGTGAAGCTTGCTTCACACACTCTTTTTAGGACGCCTGGCGAATCTCTGTGTGCTGCGCCTCAATGCGCTCGTTATGGGAATCTGTGTTTATTTCCCCGGACCCTCCGTCGCTGGTTGCTCCCATATGGCGAGGGGAGACTTTCCCCTTACACCTTTTAAATAAGCATTCCCGGCGTCCTGTAAAGCCCCGGCCGGTCCTCACGACCCGTTTTTCCGCCCGAGCAAACGCTCGATGGTGGCAAGCAGCCTATCGGGCTGCAACGGCTTTTCCAACACGGCCTCGGCCCGGATGTCCGCGACATTGCCCTGGCCGGTAACCACCAGGATGGGGATGGCAGCCAGTTCCGGGTCCTTGCGCAGGATGTCCATGGCGGCCCGGCCGTCCATGCCGGGCATGGCCATGTCCATGGTAATGACATGGGGCTTGAGCTTGGCCGCGGCGGACACGGCCGAGGTCCCGTCGTGGGCCGAGGCCACCCGGTAGCCCTCCCCTTCCAAAAACTGGATGAGAAAGGCGGACACGGCCGGATCGTCATCCACCACGAGCACCAAAGGCCGTTCACGGTCCTCGCCGGTCCGGGGAGCAACCATCCCCCGCGCCAGGATCGAGGTCGGCAGTTCGAACACGAAAGAAGCACCGCGTCCCGGCGCCGGCTCGACCCAGATCCGGCCGCCGTAATGGGTGACGATCTCCCGGCAGATGGCCAACCCCAGGCCCGTGCCCTTGGCCGGGGTCGACCCTTCAGGGTCTCGACGCACCTGTCGGAACTTGTCGAAAATGATTTCCCGATCCTCGGCGGCGATGCCGGGCCCCGTGTCGGTGACCGCCACCCGGGCCAGTCCCGGCTTGGGTTCGCTCAGGCTGACGGTGACCGCCCCGATCGAAGTGAACTTGGCCGCGTTGCCGATCAGGTTGAGCAGCACCTGTTCCAGGCGGTCCGGATCGGCCAGAACCACCGGAGCACGCTCCGGCAGACGCATCTCCAGATCGACTTCCGGGCGGGAGGAAAAAAGCCCGGCCACGGCGGCCACGGCTTTTTCGATAACCGCCGCCAGGGAAACCTCGCGGTCGCGCCAGTGCATGCGGCCGGATTCGATCCGGGAAAGGTCCAGGAAATCGTTGAGCAACCGGGCCAGCCGCTCCCCTTCGTGGGAGAGCACGCGCAGGTTGTCCTCGATACGGGAGGCCTTGCGGGCCAGGGTCGGATCGACGGATGTCAATGGAGCGAAATAGCGGACGAAATCCCGGGAGATGAGCTTGGCAAAGCCCAGCAACGACGTCAGCGGCGTGCGCAATTCGTGGGACACCGAGGACAAAAACGCGGACTTGATCTCGTCCAGGCCGCGCAGACGCTCGTTGGCCCGTTCCAGCTCCCGGGTCTGGCTGGTCAGATCCCGGGTGCGCTCCACCACCAGCGTTTCGAGATTGCGGGTCAGCCGCTCCAGGTCCTCCTCGGCCCGCCGGCGTTCGGTGTCGTCGCGAACCATGAGCACGTAGCCCCCGGGCTGGCCGCTCGTGTCGTAGATGCCGGAAACCCGGGCCACGAAACGCCGGGTGCCTTCCTCGGTGTCCAGGCTGAAGGTAAAATCATGGCTGCGCTCGGGCGTGACTTTTTCCAAAGCCAGCCCCAGGGTGACCAGATCCACCTGGTGCTGCACATGGACCTCGCGCAGGTCACGGCCGATCAGTTCCAGGGAGCGCACGCCGAAAATAGTTTCGGCCTCGGGGTTGCAATAGGTGACGCGCAAGCTTTCGTCGGCAGCCACAATACCCATCTCGGCACACCGCAGCAGGTTGTCGAGAAACACGGTCTTTTGCACGAGCGACTTGCCCACGGCCCGCAAGGCCTCGTTTTTCTCCTCCAGGGCGGATTCGAGGGTGCGCACGTACTTGTTGGACATGGACCGCACAATATCGGTCTGGGTGACGAGCCCGAGCACCCGACGGTCGTCGTCCACCACGACCAGACGGCGCACCTTGTGCTTTTTCATAAGGATCGCCGCCTCGAAGATCGGACGGTCCTCTTCCACGCAAACCACGGGACAGCTCATGATGTCATAGAGATTGAGGCGGCCGAGCTGGGGGCTGTCGAGCAGCAGCCGCACCACGTCGCGTTCGGTGATGATGCCGGCGGGACGACCGTCCCGGGCCACGAGCAGACAGGAAATGGAACATTCGGCCATGCGGGCCACGGCCTCGCGCACGGTACCCGAACCTGGAGCGGTCACCACCTCCCGGGTCATGATCTCGGCGACCTTGCGCACGGCGGCCAGGGAATCATAGCCCAGATGCCGCACCAGATCGGACTGGGTGAGCACGCCTTTGGCCTGGCCGGCCGCGTCCACCATGACAAGATGGCGCAACCGCTTGCCGGTCATGAGCTGGCAGGCCTCGACCAGCAGGGCGTCCCCGGGAACGGTGACCACCGGCGAACTCATGAGCTCGCGCACGGGGCGGTCGGCAAAGGTCACACCTTTATGGGCCGCCGCCCACAGGATATTGCGTTCGGTTATGATGCCGACAGGTCTGCCCGCGTCCACGACGACCAGGCAGGAAATGCCGCGTCGCCGCATGACATCCAGACCGTCGCGCACCGGCGCATCCGGCGCGATGACGACGATGTCGGGCGTCACGCAATCAGCCAGGAGCTTTCCCCCCATGCCACCTCCTTGGCAACATCCTTGCATTGGGCCAGCCTACTTGCCTGAATCTAGCCCATCTGGCAAGGAATACAAGGGCGGCGCAAACCCGGCAACCGAGGCTCACGGCCGACTTTCGGCCGTGCGCAGGCGCTTGGCCGTGAGGTCGTAATTCTCCCGAAACAGGTTGTCCTTGGGGTTGCAGCGCAAGGCCTGCTCGAACAGAGGCAGCGAATCCGCCGGCCGGCCGAGCTTGTGCAGGGCCAGCCCCATATTGTTGTAAGCAGCGCAAAAATCCGGGCAACGGGCGACCACGGCCCGGTACCCTTTGATGGCCCCGGCCAGATCCCCGGCCGTGCGATGGGATTCGGCGGCGGCAAAGCCCTCGGCGCAGACTTTTTCCGTTTCGGCCGCCGGCCGGCTGGCCGCGGCCAACCGGGAGCGCGTCATGGCGGCGTTGTCCCGGTAGAGCCGTTCGGCCGGCGCGCATTTGACCGCCTCGTCGAACCAGGGCACGGCCTCGGCCAGATAGCCCAGGGAAAAAAGCGACGCCCCCACGTTGTTGTAGGCCTGGCAGGTGTCGGGACACAGTTCGAGCAGGGTCTGGTAGCTGCGGATGGCACCGGCATGATCGCCGGTCGCGCGCCTGGACGCGGCTTCCTGGCCGATGGCCGCGCACCGGGCCCGACGGTCGGCCTCGGCCGTGCCCGATGGCTTGGTCGTGGTGCGCACGGCCTGCTCCCGCCGGACCGCTTCCTGGCGCACGAGGCCCTCGGCGACGCGGCGATCGAGCTCCCGCGCGTCCTTCAGCTGGGCCGAGGACAGGGCTCCGGTCTTCCTGACCGCCTCCAGGGCGTCGCGGGCAGCCGGATAATCCTTTTGCGCCAGCAGCGTCCGGGCCTGGGCCAGCTTGGACGCGGCCGCGCTCTCGGCCTTGGCCTTTTCACCGAGGACTCGCTGCTTGAGCCCGCCCAGGGCCGAGGACCGCACCTTGGCCTTGTCCGCCTCGGCCAGGGCGGCCAGGGCCAGATCATAGCGCCGATCGGCCAGATAGCCCGTGGCCCGGCGCACGGCATCGGCGCCCACGTCCCGGGACCGGGCCAGCCGGTCCCGTTCGACGACCAGGGCCGCCTCGCCCGGTGCCAGGGCCAGCATCGCGTCGAGGGTGCGCACGGCCCCGTCCAGGTCACCGGCAGCCAGGCTCCGGTTCGCCTCGGCCCGCAAGCCGACGAGTCGTTTGTCCCGGTTGGCCCGGGCCGCCACGGCCCCGACCAGCTCGGCCAGGCGCGGATGCCGGGGACATATCCGGGCCGCCTCGTCCAAAGCGGTCTTGGCCTCGGCGAGATCGCCCTGGCCCAGGGCCGACTCGGCCTTGTCCTCGGCCCGCCGCAGCCGATCCCGGGCCTCGGCCAGGGATTTGCGGGCCGTGGCCGCTCCGGGATGTTCCGGGTCCAGGGCCGTGGCCTCGGTGAGGGTACCGAGAGCCCCGTCGGCATCGCCGCCGTTCCACTGGTCCCGGGCCCGGGCCAGTCGTTCGTCCAGACGCCAGGCCCGATCCTTGCGGTTGGCAATGGCCTGTTCCATCTCGGCTATGGCCGGGAACCGGGCATTGACGGACCGGGCCGTACTCAAGGCGGCCGCGGCACTGTCGAAACGTTTGGCAGCCAGAAACGTGGCCGATTGCTTGAGGGCGGCGATAAGCCGGTCCCGGCCGGACACCATGCGTTCCCGCTCGGCCCGGGCCGCGACGTGGTTGGGATCAAGATCCAGGGCCTGGCCGGTCAGGCTGAGCGCCGCCTCCACCTCGCCGGCATCCCATTTGTCCCGGGCCTGCGCCAACTGCCGGCTGATTTTGGCCAAGACTGCCTTGCGCTGGGCCGCGTCCCGGGCCACGGCGGCAATGGCCGCGGCCTTGGGATTGACCTTGCCCGCCTCGCCGAGCATGGCCGCCACTTCGTCGAAATCATCGGCCCCAAGGGCCTGCCTGGCCTTGTCGAGTACCGCGTCCAGCCGGCCCTTGTCGCGTTCCACCCGCTCCAGGGTCGCCACGGCAGCGCCATGCGCCGGATCGAGTTTGACGGCCCGGCCGGCCAGTTCCTCGGCCCGTTCGACCTGCCCCTCCCGCCAGGCCTGATCGGCATCGGCCACCAGCCGTTCGGTCTCACGGACATTGGCCACGGCGGCATCAAGCTGTTCCCGGGACACGTCCACGGTAAAAGTGCCCTCGCCCCGGCCGATCAAGATGCCCCGGCCATCCCGGACCTCCACCCGGGCCAGGCACGGTCCCACCTCCTGGCGCGCGGCCAGGATCTCGCGGCTGGCATCCCGTTCCCGGGTCTTGGCGCCGGGGCACAGGCTCCACGTATACTCCAAGGGCGGATGCCGGGTGGCCGGGGCCACCGTGGCCCGCAGCAGCACCTGCTGGCCCACGGCCACGCCTTCGGCCGGCACCGGTCCCACTCCCTCGCGCCAGACCACGGCCGGGGCCTCGGCCAATCCCCGGTTCTCGACCGTCACCGTATGGGGCTTGGCCGCGACCGTCACCTTGGCCGCGCCCAGGTCCATCCCGGCCCCGCTCAGCGTGGCCGTCACCTTCACGGGGATGGGCACCGGCTCGGTGGCGAAAAAGGTCAGGCCGCGTTCGGAAACCGAAACGAGCTTGGCCTTGGCCGGCAGCGGGTCCCAGCGGAACTCCACCCCGTCGTGCACGGGAAAATCACGGATGGCCACCGTGACCTCCTCGCCGACGAGGGGTGCCGGCGGGGTCACGGACAAGGCAAAGGACGGATTGCCGACTTCCAGTTCCACGGCCTCGGACACGCCGGAAAGGCCTTGGGACGGCCCGGACCGGGGCACGACCTCCACCCAGACCCGCTGCCGGCCCGGCCGCATGAACACGGCCGTGTTGCGCGGCGGGCCCTCGGCCTCCAGAAACCGCGCCCCGGCATCGGAAAGCCAGCGGCAGACATAGGCCTCGCCCGGCAGTTCCCGATCGCCGGCATAGAGCCGCGCTTCGAACGAGGCCGCGCCGCCCACGCGCAACGTGCCCTCGGTCGGGGCGCTTTTGACCAGCTCCACCCGGAACCCGCTGCCGGTCGTGGCGGTTTTGGTGCCGGCCGGCCTGGCCTGGGGGGTGAAGTCCGCTTTGGCTTCCGGCGCCACGGCGGCCTGGGCCGGATCGGTACAATGGCCAACACCCGAAGGCCACACGACCAGGGCCACGAACAGGCCCACAAGGACGTTCAGGAGATGTTGTCGAAGGGTACGGCGCATTCCGGCGCCGCGGCAATGGGCGGAACTGTTCACGGGGTACGCTTCCTTGCGGTTTCCTTGAATCGAGCATCTTTCGTGCCAGGAAAAAAACGCCTTCCCTCTAAGCCTTCCGGCCGGCCGGCCGAAAAGAACCGGGCCAGGAGGATTGCATGAAAACGACCACCACCCGGACACTTCCCAGCCTGCCCCGCGTCCTTGACATCCACCACCCCGACGAAGCGGCTAAATTGAGCGAGGCCTACGCCAGGGAACGCGATCAGGTCCAAAGCGCCCTGGCCGAACTCGAAACCATCCGCTACGCCTCCCGGCTCGCCCGGGAAGCCACTGCCCTGGCCACCATGGACCCCATGCCCGGCCATATCCTCATGGATCGGGCCCCGCGCGAAGTCCTGCGCCTGCGCGCATCCTGGCTGCTGCTGTCCTGCCACGTCCACCGCCGCAACTGACGGCGGTGGGAGGGAGAAGCAGGGGAAGAGACGCCTCCGGCGGCCAGGAGGGAGAAACGCCCCCCGCCTGGACCACCCGAAAAAGGACAAGCCGGCAAAAATGACCGGGTAGCGTAACCGATAAAAAAAGGCCGCGTCCCTTCCGGGGACACGGCCGTTTTTTTTCGATTCCGGGCCATGGGCAAAACAGGTTGCCCGTCTCGCGGGCCTTCACCGAAAGGGAATTCCAAAGGGCATCGCCCGTTGGCTGCCCCAGGCGTCTCCCCTCCCTGCCCCCTGCCCGCTTCCTTACAGCCCGAGTTCGCCTTTAAGTGTAGCGAAATCGAGGTTGGCGTTGATGAGCTGGGCGCCCTGGCGGATCTTGATTTCGTCGCGCAGTTTGTGGCGCATAAGCAGGGTCTCCATCTTCTTGGCCACGGTATAGGTATCCTCGCGCACCACGATGATCGGAATTTCCAGGACTTCCGACCGGGTCAGGATGATGTCGTTGGGGTAGAGATTGCCGGTGAGGACGAGGCAGGGGCTGTCACCCTCCAGGGCCACCAGATGCACGTCGGACCGGTCGCCGCCCACGATGATGGCGGAATTTTTTTGACGCCGGAAATGCGTCATGAAGTTTTCCACCTGCATGGTGCCGATGAGAAAGTTTTCCACGATCCGGTCGGCCTTGTGGTAGGCGGAAATGACCTTGCCACCAAGCCGGTCGGCCAGGTCCGAGACCTTGATGGCGCCCATGAGCGGGTCCTTGGGAATGACGCCGAGCACCCGGATGCCCCGGTCGCGCAAAAAAGGGGCGATCAGGCTTTGGGTCTCGTCCAGGAAATTCTGGGCCACGTCGTTTAAGATGACCCCGACCAGATGGTCCCCGAGCTGCTCCTTGAGCACAAGCAGGTAGTCGTAGTTGAGTTCCTTGGAATAGCGGTCGATGACCACGGCCTTGATGCCGAGTTCCCGCACCACCCGCACGCCGTCGGCGTTGCAGTAGCGGCCGGTGTGCATGCCGCCGGAACCTCCGATGATGGTCACGTCCTTGTCGGCCGCGACCCGTTCGTAGGCATCCCGGATGGAGTCCATGACATCACCGACCTGGTTCTTGAAGGCCTTGACCTGGAAATCATGGGTGGCGATGACCGGGGTAAGGGTTTCGGGCTCCTCATGCGTGCCCAGGATGCGTTGGACGTGATAGGCATCGTCATCCCACAGCCGGCCGTCGATTTCCCGGGGCATGGCGCCGACGGGTTTCAGGTAGCCCACGCGGTAGCCTTCCTTCTGGAAGCGCAGGCCAAGACCCATGACCACCATGTTCTTGCCGGAATATCCAGCCGTCGCACCCACATACAGCCCCGTCATGGCGTTCCTCCTCGCCGTTGGTCCGGTCCGGCGGACCGGACAGCCGTGTCTCTCGGCATAAAATGCCTCCCCCGGCGAGGATAATCAAGGGGGAGCGGTCGGCAAGACAACAAAAAGCCGGCAAGGTGCAACTTGGAATCGCCCGCGAGTCGGGTTAGGGTGGCGGGATTCCGCCGCGCGCGAAATCCGTGATCGTCCGCCGCGGCCAACCGATGGAGAGCCTATGTCCGATCCCTTGGAGGCCCTGGAACACCGCCTGGGCCATGCCTTTGCCCGACGCGACCTGCTCGTCACGGCCCTGACCCACAGTTCGTGGGCCAACGAGCGCGGTGATGCCCTGGCCCATAACGAACGCCTGGAATTCCTCGGCGACGCGGTTTTGGAACTGAGCGTGACCGAGGCCTTGTTCGCCCGTTTTCCCGACGCTCCGGAGGGTGAGCTGACTTTGCTGCGGTCCCAGCTCGTCAATGAAACGAGCCTGGCCGAGGCGGCCCGCCGCCTGTCCCTGGACGAGCATGTTTTTCTGGGCAAAGGGGAGGAAAATCAGGGCGGCCGGGGCCGGTCGTCCCTGCTCAGCGACGTGTTCGAGGCCGTGCTGGGCGCCTTGTTTCTGGACGGCGGATATGCCGTGGCCCGGGATTTCGTGGGCCGTTTTTTCGACACGGTCTGGCCGGCCAAGCCGGCGGTGCCCAAGACCAAGGACTATAAAAGCCGTTTGCAGGAATACACCCAGAAATACCACAAGGCCCGGCCGGTCTATGCCCTGCGCGGCAGTCACGGGCCGGAGCACGACAAGCTCTTTGACGTACGCCTCACCCTGCCCACGGGCCAGTGCGTCATGGCCACGGAAAAAAGCGTCAAAAAAGCCGAGCAGCTCGCGGCCAAGCTGGCCCTGGAAAGCTTGAGCGCCCAGCCGGACTGAACCATCGCCCGGGGGAGCGCGATCTTTTTGTTCAAGGCGCGGCCTGTTTCGTCAAAAATTTGTCAGGTGCGAAAGCTCGTTTTCGGACCAGGGAGGGACCGGATACCACCGGCTCGCATCTCCCTGGTCCTTTTACCACGAAGGGATCGCGCTGGTAAGCGCCCCAGGATTACTAGCCGCCCTGGATGAGGTTGAGGGCCATCTTGGGCAGGGAGTTGGCCTGGGACAGCATGGCCACGGCCGACTGGGTCAGGATCTGCTGCCGCACGAATTCGGTCATTTCGCTGGCCACGTCCACGTCGGAAATCTGGGATTCGGCCGCTTGCAAGTTCTCGGCCTGGATCTCCAGGTTGGAGATGGTGTTTTCCAGGCGGTTTTGCAGGGCGCCGAGGTTGGCACGGATCTTGTCCTTGGAGACGATGGCTTCGGTGATCTGGTCCAAGGCCAGCTGGGCCAGTTCCTGGGTGGAAATGCTGCGGCCGGCATTGTTGGCCGAGGTGGCGGCGCCGAGGCCGAGGCCGAAGGCCGAGGCCGTGGAGCAGCCGATTTCGATGTAGTAGTAATCCTCGGCCGACAGGTTGCCGGTGCCGAAGTGGACCTTGAGCTTGCCCGTGGAACTGAGGCCACTGCCGTCATGGGTGGTGGAGGACAAGTTACCGTTGAGGAGATAAATGCCGTTGAAGTCGGTGGCGCTGGCGATTCGGGTAATTTCCGAGGCCATGGCCTGGTATTCCGAGTCGATGATGAGGCGCTGGTCCGAGGTGTAGGTACCGGTGGCCGCCTGTTCGGCCAGTTCCTTCATGCGGATGAGCTTTTCATCGATGACCTGCAAGGCGCCGTCAGCGGTCTGGATGAGGGAAATGGCGTCGTTGGCGTTGCGCACGCCCTGGTGGAGCGAGGCGATGTCCGACCGCATGAGTTCGCGCACGGCCAGGCCGGCGGCGTCATCGGCCGAGGAATTGATGCGCAGGCCCGAAGACAGGCGCTGGGTGGACGTGGACAGCTTGCTGTAGGACGAGTTCAGGTTACGGGCCGCGTTCATTGCCATCAAGTTATGGTTGATCACGAGAGACATGGCTTTTCCTCCTTGAAAAGATGGTGCATCCAGCTTGAGACCCATGGGACGACAGCGCGCCGGCGACATGGGGTTTGGGTTATGGGTTGGCTTGCGCCGGTCTGCTGCCGTGTTCGTTGCCTCGGTACGCCTCCTTTGCCGATACTTCCGCTCAGATGTCTCGTTTGTTGACCTCTGTTGCTGCACCTATCGACGCATCCCAAAAACCCTTTAGGGTCTTTTTGGGGCGGACGATGGCGGAATATGGTTCAGGATTTGCGGGTCGGAGCCGTCGTGGATGGGAATGATGTAGGAGATAGAGTGGAAATTTTGCAGGAATTCAAAATATTAACTATTTAATAACAGTCATTATAAAGTCTATGTGCCCAATCTTCCTTTTCTACGGCGCTTATCGGCCGTTCCGCGAAACTCATTAGGACGCGAGAAGATTTTTTTCAGCGGGCGTGCGTTTCTTTGTTGTGTTTTTTTCGGCCGCCCTTGCCTCGGACACGTGGGTGTGTCAAAATACTGATTATGTTTTGCTAAACCTACCGAGGAGGTAAAAATGCACCAGAAAATCTCGAAAGTTTTTTTCCTCGTGATCTGTGCCGCGTTGCTGTGCGCCGGGCCGGCCCGGGTCCAGGCCCAGGGCAAAACCCTCATGATGGCGACCACCACCAGCACCGACGATACCGGGCTGTTGCCGGTCCTGGCCAAGGCCTTCAAAAAGGACACCGGGATCGAGCTCAAATGGGTGGCGGTGGGCACCGGTAAAGCGCTGGAGCACGGCAAGAACTGCGATGTGGACGTGCTGCTCGTGCACGCTCCGGCCGCCGAGAAGAAATTCGTGGACGAGGGCCACGGCGTGAACCGGACCGAGGTCATGTACAACGACTTCATCGTGGTCGGCCCGGCCTCCGATCCGGCCAAGATCAAGGGCAAGACCGCCGATGCCGCCCTGGCGGCCATTGCCGCGGCCAAGGCGCCGTTTATCAGCCGTGGCGACGAGTCGGGCACCCACAAGAAGGAAAAGGGCCTGTGGCAGACCGCCAACATGCCCGTGCCGGACAAGGAGACCTGGTATGTGTCCGCCGGTCAGGGCATGATGGCCACCCTCAACATGGCGGCCGAGCGCAAAGCCTATACCCTGGTTGACCGGGGAACCTACATTTCGTATGAAGATCAGGCCAAGGGCAAGCCAGGACTGGTGATTCTCGTTTCCGGGGACAAGCCGCTGCTCAACCAGTACAGCGTTATTTCCATCAATCCCGAGCAGTGCAAGAACGTGAAGTACGATCTGTCCGAGACCTTCCGGAAGTGGCTGGCTTCCCCCAAGGGGCAGAAGGTGGTGGGCGGCTTTACCCTCAAGGGCAAGAAGCTTTTTACCCCCAACGCGGTCCAGCAGTAAGCCCTGCTCGCCACGCAGACACCATGCCCGGCCTGTCCTGTGGGGGCCGGGCATGGCGCGGGATGCCCATGAACTACATCCTCGACGGCCTGCGCCAAGCCCTGATCCTGCTCGGCCACGGCGATCCCGAAACCTTTTCGGCCGTTTGGACCACCCTGCTCGTCACTTTCGAAGGCATGGCCGCCACCTTGCTGCTGGGCACTCCGGCCGGATTCCTGCTCGGCTATACCGATTTCCCGGGGAAGCGGGTGGTCCGGCTCCTGGTGGAGACGTTTTTATCCTTCCCCACCGTGGTTATCGGCCTGATCGTCTACGCCTTCATTTCCCGGCGGGGGCCGCTTGGCGAACTGGGGCTGCTTTTCACCGTACCGGGCATGGCCGTGGGCCTGACCATCCTCGGACTCCCCATTGTCATCGCCCTGACCGCCCAGTCCGTGGAAAATCTCGACCGCCGGTTGCGACCGACGCTCCTTTCCCTGGGCGCCAGGCCGCGCCATGTGTTTTTCACCACCCTGGCCGAGGCCCGTTTCGGCATGCTGCTCGCCGCCACGGCCGCTTTCGGCCGCATCGTCTCGGAGATCGGCATCTCCATGATGCTTGGCGGCAACATCAAGTGGAGCACGCGCACCATCACCACGGCCATCGCCCTGGAGACGGGCAAGGGCGAGTTCGCCACCGGCATTGCCCTGGGCATCGTGCTCATGGTCATCGCCTTCGCGGTCAACCTGTTTGCCACGGCCATGCGGCGGAGGTCGACGGCATGACGACCCTGTACAGCCTGCGCGACGTCATCCAGCGTTACGACGATCGGGTGGTGCTCGACATTCCCCGCCTCGACCTGCCGGCCGGCGTCATCATGGGCCTGGCCGGCCCCAACGGCGGCGGCAAGAGCACCTTGCTGCGCCTGCTTGCCTTTCTCGAAAGCCCGGTTGCCGGGGAGGTGCTCTACGAGGGCAAGCCGACTCTCGGGCGCGCCTATGACCTGCGCGACGCGGTGACGTATTTTCCCCAGGAGCCCTACCTGCTCAAGCGCTCGGTGCGGGCCAACGTGGGCTATGGCCTGGCCGTGCGCCGGGCTTCCGGCATTCCGGCCCGGGTGGAGGAGGCGTTGACCCTGGTCGGGCTCGATCCCAAGCGGTTTTCCGGCCGGCAGTGGTCCCAGCTTTCGGGCGGCGAGGTCAAACGGGTGGCCCTGGCCGCCAGGCTCGCCCTGCGGCCCCGGGTGCTGCTCCTCGATGAACCCACGGCCAACCTGGACCGCGACAGCGCCGAACTCGTGCGTCAGGCCGTGGCCGCGGCCCGGGAGTCCTGGGGCACCACCCTTGTGATCAGCGGCCATGACCAACCCTGGCTGCGGGCCATTTGCGACGACATTCTCTGGCTGCGCGACGGCAGTCTGGCCGAGCCCATGGTGCTTGATGGCCATCCGCAACAAACGCGATTGGGCGGGATCACAACCGTAAGGAGTCCGTCATGAAAGGTGTGCAGATCCTGGGCTACAAGAAATCCGGCAAGACCACGTTGTGTGTGGATCTGCTCGCGGCCTTGTCCCGGCGTGGCCTGAGTCTGGCCGCGCTCAAGTGCACTCATAATCCGGGTCTGGACAAGGAGGATACGGACACCGACCGTTTCCTGCCCTATTGCCGGGCGGTGGGCGCCCTGGCCGGCGGGGAAAGCGCCATGTTCTGGAACGGCACGCGCAAGATCACGGAGATGGTGTCTCTGCTCGACGCCGACGTCTGCATCCTGGAAGGCGGCCGGGAACACGCCATCGCCCCCCGGGTGCTCGTGCTGCGCGAGCCGGGCGAGGCGGCCGGCCTGTCCGATCCCGGGCTGGTGCTGGCCGTGTACGGTGCGGTGACCGCGCCCGGGTTGCCCCATGTGAACACCATTGAGGACCTGGCCAACCTGGTCCTCGAAAAGGGCTTCGTGCTGCCGGGGCTCGACTGCGGCAGCTGCGGCCATGGCGACTGCGGGACCTTGGGCGCGGCCATTTTGGCCGGTCGGGCCACGGTGGCGGACTGCAAGGCCCTGACCCCGGCCATGACCGTGACCGTGGACGGCCGCGAACTGGTGCTCAATCCCTTTGTGGAGCGTATTCTGGTTTCGGGCATTCGGGGGTTGTTGTCCGAACTCAAGGGCTTTGGCCCGGGGTCCCTTTCCATACGCATCAGCTCATGATGCAGGTGTGCCTTGTCTTCCCCGGACATCACGGGTAAGCATCGGAGGAAATGGCAGCCGTATCCGGGAGGAGGGCCCCATGAACACAGCCAGGGACAACGACAGCGCGCTCGACCTCCTGGGGCCCGGCACGGAAGAAGATCCCGCGGTACTCGACCGCCGCGTGTTGGAGGCCGTGGTCCGACGTATCCGCCAGAAGATGGAGGATTACGGGGGGTACAGCTTCACGGCCCAGCAAAGCGTGGCTCTCAATGTTTTTTTCGATCTGGCCCAGGAATTTCCGACCCTCGAACATCTCTACGCCATCTGCCTGCTCATCCCGAAGCTCTTTTTCGGTGTCGAGTGCGCCCTGTACGTGCTCGACAGCAAAAGCGGCGCCATCCGCCGATGCGCCTACCGCTGTCGCGGCAACGATGCCGGCGAGCTGGCCGATCTGCCCTTCCACCGGGAACCGCTCCTCCGGGAAGGCCGGCTGCATATTCCCATCAAGGGCAATCATGAGCTCATTTCCCAGCTGCCGTTCACCCCGCGCGAGGACATCATCGGCATGCTGGAGATCGAAAACGCCGACAGCTTAAGCGAGCACGACCAGCTTTTTTACAAGCGCTACGCCAACCGTTTCGGCTATCAGCTGCACAACCGCATCCTCGGCAACAAGAACAAGGAACATCTCCAGTTCATCCGCAGTCTGGTCAAGGATATCGGGCACAACGTCATCGTGCCCAACATTTATTTCAAGCTCTATTACAAGCGGCTGCGCTCCAAGATCGATTTGCTCAAGTTTTTCGAGTGGAAGCTCAAGCAGGCCCTGGAGGGCGAGGAGGGGGAAGGCAAACCCCTCACCGAGGCCCAGGACAAGCTCGTGCGGGATCTGAGCTACATCCATGAGGGGCTCATGGACCAGTACCGCCAGATCCTCACCCATTACGAGCAGACGAGCCTGTTTCTGGAGACGTTGCTTAGGCGTTCCCATTTCGAGGAAGGCCGCTACGTGCTCGAAAAGCGGGCCTGCAACTTCAAAAAGCAGGTCATCGACCTCCAGCTCGAACGCTACCGGCCCCGGTTCGAGGAGCGGGGCATCGAGGTGGACACCTCCATGGGCGGGGTGCCGGACGAAGAGATCGAGGTGGTGGTGGACATCGGGCTCGTGAGCCAGGTCTACGCCAACCTGTTTTCCAATGCCGTCAAGTATACCCGGGAGGTGGTGGACGCGGATGGCCGCAAACGCCGCTTCATCTCCTACGGCTGGGATCGCAAGGAGAATTTCTTCGGCCCCGGGCGTGACGGCATCAAACTCAACGTCTTCACCTCCGGGCCGCCGATTCCGCCCGAGACCGCCGCGCATTTGTTCGAGGAAGGGGTGCGGGGCGAAAACGCTTCCGGTGAATACGGCACCGGCCACGGCCTGTACTTCATCCGCGAGGTGGTGCGCCTGCACGGCGGCGTGGAAGGCTACGAGGCCACGTCTCTCGGCAATAACTTCTTTTTCATCCTGCCCATGGAGCCGGTGCTGTAGCGGTTGCGCCACAGGCGCAGGATGGTCGTCGTGTTGACCACGGCGATGGTCGATTCGAGCAGGGTGCCGCCGATGGACCCGGACAGGCGGTTGTTGGTCAGCCAGCACAGCGTGGCCACGAGCAACAGCGCCCGCAAGCCGATCCCCGTGAGAAAAAAGGCCGCTACCGTGCCGGCCAGACCGGCGCCGATGGCGAAGACTGCGGTCCACGACGTGGCCACGAGCAGCTTGAGCCGCCAGTCGATGCGCTGGGCAAAGGCGACCACGCCCAGGACAAAAGCCAGATAGCCCAGAAGCTGGGCCGGTGAAAACACATCCATGCCGTTTCTTTCCTAAAAGGAGGCGTCCCGTACAACCGCTTGGGCAGCGCTCGCAAAAAAGGGGACGGAGTTGCCCCCGTCCCCTGTCATGCCGCGCAGTCTGTTCGGGCTAGATGGCCGCGTCGCCGGACTCGCCGGTCCTGATACGCACCACGCCTTGCAGGTCGTAGATGAAGATCTTGCCGTCACCGATGTTGCCGGTATTGGCGGCGGTGCGGATGGTATCCACGGTCTTTTCGGCCAGATTGTCCGGCACCACCACTTCAAGCTTCACCTTGGAGTTGAACTGCACCTGGTACTCGATGCCGCGGTAGGCTTCGACATGGCCTTTCTGGCGTCCGTACCCGCGCACTTCGGTCACGGTGAGGCCGTGGATGCCGAGCTTGTCCAGGGCTTCCTTCACTTCGTCGAGCTTGAAGGGCTTGATGATGGCTTCAATTTTTTTCATGACGTTTCCCCTCTCTTAGCGATGGGTTTTCTGCAAAACGAATTCCGGATAGGCGCTCACGGCCACCTCGTGCTGATCCAACCCCTCGAGCTCGTGCTCGGGCTTGACCCGCATGGGCACGATCAGGTTCGATACCTTGAAGAAAATGAACATGACAAGGAAAACGAACACGAAGTTGGAGCACACGGCGATGATCTGGGCCATGAGCTGTCCGCCGTCACCGTAGAACAGGCCCTTGACCGTGCCGTCCACGCCGTTGAGGGCATCGCCGTAGGAGCCGTCGGCGAAAAGTCCGACCGAAAGCAGGCCGAAGGCGCCGTTGACGCCGTGGACCGAGATGGCGCCCACCGGATCGTCGATCTTGAGGGTGCGCTCGACGAAGAACACGCTCATGCACAGCAGCACGCCGGCAATGGCGCCGATGATGACGGCCGAGACCGAGTTGACGAAGGCGCACGGCGCGGTGATGGCGACCAGACCGGCCAGCAGGCCGTTGGCGGACATGGAGATGTCGGGCTTGCCGTAGAAGCTCCACATGTAGAGCATGGAGGACATGGCGCCCGCAGCCGAGGCCAGCATGGTGTTGGTGGCGATGACGCCGATGCGCAGATCGGTGCCGGCCAAGGAAGAGCCGGCGTTGAAGCCGAACCAGCCGAAGGCCAGGATGAAGCAGCCGGCCACGGCCATGGGGATGTGGTGGCCGGGCAGGGCGTTGGGGGTGCCGTCTTCCTTGTACTTGCCAAGCCGCGGCCCAAGGCAGATGCCGCCGGCCAAAGCGGCCACGCCGCCGGTCATGTGCACGACCGAGGAGCCGGCGAAGTCAACCGTGCCATGGCCCAGACTGAAGTACTTGCCGAGGCAGGACAGCCAGCCGCCGCCCCAGATCCAGTTGGCGTAGATGGGGTAGACGAACATGGAGATGAAAAAGCCGTAAACCACGAAGGATTTGAAGGTCCAGCGTTCGGCCATGGTCCCGGTGGGGATGGTGGCCGTGGTGTCCATGAACACCATCTGGAACAGGAAGATCGAGAAGATGACGGCGTCGTAGGCGGAACCGGACAGGAAGAAGCCGGTGGTGCCGAACAGGCCGAAATCCTTGCCGCCGATGCTGATGGCGAACTCATTGGCCAGGGCGGCGCCGCCGCCGAGGCTGGCCGCTCCGCCGCTGCCGCCCATCTGCAGGGCGAAACCGCAGATCCAGTAGCCGAGCATGCCGATACCGTAGACCATCATGTTCATGGCCATGGTGTGGCCGGCGTTTTTGGCCCGGGTAAAGCCCGTCTCGGCCAGGGCGAAACCGGCCTGCATGAACATGACCAGGAAGCCGCAGACGAGCGTCCAGACCATGTTGATGGAGATGCGGTTGTGGCCGACCGTGTCAGCCAGTTTGGCGGCCAGGGGTTCCTTGTCGGCCATGGTGGCCAGGTCTTCCTTGGTGGGGGAGCCGGCGGTGGCGCC
>JAWRKJ010000141.1:0-6321 GCA_040307025.1 Desulfovibrionaceae bacterium
CTTTTCACGAGCACGGCCCTGGCCGATGACTCCACCCTGGCCCGCATCACCCGGGCCGTGGTCACCGCGCCCGGCAAAAAGGCCCGCACCGAACGGTTCATCAACCGTTTCGCCCGGGTCTACACCCCGGCCGTGTTCGCCGTGGCCGTGGCCGTGGCCGTGGTGCCGCCCGTGGTCCTGCACGAAGCCTTCACCGGCTGGATTTACAAGGGACTCGTGCTGCTTGTTATCGCCTGCCCCTGTGCCCTGGTCATTTCCACGCCCGTGACCGTGGTGAGCGCCCTGGCCGCGGCCGCCCGCCGGGGCCTGCTCGTCAAGGGCGGGCTGTTCCTCGAACAGGGGCAGCACATCCGCACCCTGGTCCTGGACAAGACCGGCACCTTGACCACAGGCCGTCCGGTCCAGACCGACTGCCTGCATCTGGCCGGGGATGCGGCCCGCAACCGGGAGATCGCCGCGGCCTTGGCCGTGCGCTCGGACCATCCCGTGTCCCGGGCCGTGGCCGAGGCGGCGCGCCGGGACGGCCTGCCCCTGGCGGCGGTGGAGGCGTTTACCGCCCGGCCCGGCCACGGGGTGGAAGGCACGGTCGACGGCCGGAAATATGTGCTGGCCAACCGGCGCGTGCTGGCTGCGGGCGGCCTGTGTCCGCCGGAGGTGGGCGAACGGCTGGATGCCTTGGAAGGAGCGGGCAAGACCACGGTGCTGTTGGCTGACGCGGACCGCGTCCTGACCGTGTTCGCCGTGGCCGACACCGCCCGGGAGCACAGCCGCCAGGCCATGGCTGACCTGCGTGCCCTGGGTGTCCGGACGATCCTGCTCTCCGGGGACAACGACGCGGCCGCGCAGTCTATGGCCCGGGAATTGGGCCTGGACGAGGCCCAGGGGGATCTGCTCCCGGCCGACAAGGCGGCCGCCGTGAACACGCTGCTTGCCCAGCCGGGCAGAGCCGGGCTTGTGGCCATGGTCGGCGACGGCGTCAACGACGCGCCCGCCCTGGCCCGGGCCGATATCGGCTTTGCCATGGCCGCGGCCGGCACGGATACGGCCATCGAGACCGCCGACGTGGCCATTATGGATGACGATCCGCGAAAGCTCGCGGCCTTTATCAACCTGTCCCGGGCCACGGTCGCCCGGCTCAGGCAGAATATCGCCCTGGCCCTGGGGCTCAAGGGCCTGGTGCTGGTGCTGACCGTGGCCGGCTACGGCTCCATGCTTTTGGCCGTGTTCGCGGACATGGGCACGAGCCTGCTCGTCATCGGCAACGGCCTGCGCCTGTTGCGGCGCAAGGGGTAGGGGGAGCGTCCTGGCCGGGGATCAGCCGTTGGCGGCGAGGTCCACGGCCAGGGCGATGGCGGTGTCGGTGGGCTCGTAACGCGTGGCCGGACCGCTGCCCCGCTTCACGAGGCAGCCCTTTTCCACCAGATCCTTGAGATCGTGCACGGCTGTGCGCTGGGGCAGGCCGTCCAGCAGTTCCTGGTAGCCCACGCGGGTGATGGAACCCTGGCGGACGATGGCCGGCAGGGCCCGGGCCTGGCGGCTGTTGAGGCTCGGCGGCGCGGACGGCGGCAGGGGCGGCGCTTCCGGGGCCGGAGGCGGCGTGTCCCCGGCCGGAGGTGCGCTGTCCCCGGTCGGCGTGGGCCACGGTCTCGTTTCCCGCTCCAGGGCCACGTCCGTGTCCTGGATGATGGAGTGCTCGGTCATGATGGCCGTGCGCAGGATGCAGTGTTTGAGTTCCCGGATGTTGCCGGGCCAGTCGTAGGCGTTGAGCTTGGCCAGGGCGCCCCGGGACAGGCCGAGGCCCGGTTTGTCCGCCACGCTGCCGGCCTGCTTGAGGAAATGGTGGACGAGCAGGGAGAGGCTTTCCTTGTGCAGGCGCAGGGGCGGGGTGTCGACCGAGATCACCTTGAGGCGGAAATAGAGGTCTTCGCGGAAGGTCCCCCGGGAGATGGCGTCGCGCAGGTCCACGTTGGTGGCGGCGATGATGCGGGTGTCCACGGCCAGTTCCTTGTCGCTGCCGAGAGGCCGGATGCGACGCATGGCAATGGCGCGCAGGAGCGCCTGCTGCACCTTGGGCGTGGCGGTCTGGATTTCGTCGAGGAACAGCAAGCCGCCCTCGGCCTCCAGAAAGGCGCCCTTGCGGTCGGACCGGGCTTCGGTGAAGGCGCCCTTGACGTGGCCAAACAGCGTGTCGAGGAGCAGGTTTTCGTCCAGGGCGCCGCAGTTGATGCAAATGAAGGGTTGGCCGGCCCGCCGGGAATGGCGGTGGATGGCCTCGGCCACGAGCTGCTTGCCCGTGCCGGTCTCGCCGGTGATGAGCACGTCGGCCTCGACCTGGGCGGCCTTGGCCAGGTCCGCCCGCAGCCGTTCCATGAGGGGCCCCGCGCCCTTGATTTCCGGAAACAGGGATTCGAGCCGACCTTGGCTGGCCGGATCGAGGCTCGCCCGCTCGCGCATGCGCACCTGCTCGATTTTCTGATCCCGGTCGCGGATCTCGACCACCTGACGCCGGATGGCTTCGAGCATGTTGTCGATGGCGTTTTTCAGCAGTGAGGTCTCGTGGTCCCGGTCCTCGGAGGGCGGCAAAACCAGCTCGCCCGAGTTCCCGATGCGGGTGACGGCCTGGGACAGCTCGATGATGGGCCGGGTGATGGCCCGGGCGAGCAGGATGAGGATGCCCGTGACCAGGACAATGGCCGCGAGCGTAATGATGAAGACTACGTCCACCTGCTTGTAGCCGGCACGCAGGGTGAGCTGGCTTTTGTCCATGTTGGCCACGCCGGCCACGACCTTGGGCAGGCTGTTTTCGGAATTCTGATAGAGTACAGGCGCGTAGGGCATGAAAAAGGCCTTGAATTCGCCCACGCCCTGCTGGGCCGTATCGGCCCGGTTGATGATGCCGCTTTGGCCTTCGCGCACCTCGCCGACCATCTTCCAATAATTTTTGTACTGGGCTTCGGGCCGGAAGGCCGACTCCATGCCGCGTCGGCCCAGGGTGCCGGAATAGCCGGCTCGGACCAGATAGGTGGTGAGTTCGAGCTGGGGCTTTTCCAGGTCTTCGGACTGGAACAGGGCCCAGCCTTCGGTGTCGAACAGAAAGCTGTAGCGGACTTCGGGACTGCGTTCGTAGCCGTGGATGGGGGATTTGGCGGAATTATACAGGGACAGGATGTTGCGCAGGTCCCGGGCGCCGACGCTGAGCAGGTAGATGCCGAGGACCTTGCCGGCGGCATCGGTGCGCGGGGCGACCAGGCGGAACACCTCGGTGGATTCGATCAGTTCCGCGCCCGTGCCCGTGGTCAGGTGGTAGTCGAGGTGCACGATGTTGCCGAGCAGCGCCTGCCCTGGGGCCATGTCCCGGCCCTGCTCCAGGAGTTTGAAGGGCGTGGGCCGGACGTCCTCGATGTCCTCGGCCGGCACGCGCGTCACATGGTCGCGCACGGTGGTGAAAAGTACGTGTTCCCGGCCTTCCAGGTCGAGATAGCCGAATTCGCGGTAGGGCACGGAGCGCAGTTCGTTGAGCCGCTCCAGATAGGTGGCCATGGCCGCCGGGGCCGGCGGCTGGGACGTGAAGAACAGTAAATCCCTCCGGGCCATGGCCAGGGCCTCTTCCAGGGATCGCGCCAGGGCCATGGTTTGCACGATTCCGATGCGTTCCAGGGCGGTTTCAAGGAATTGTTGCGAGAAACGGTAGGTTACGTAGCCGGTGACCATGAGAATGGCCACCACGGACGGAATGAGCACAACCAGAAGTTTTGTTCTGATTTTGAGGCTCTTAGGTATGAAAACCGGGGAAAACCGTGTTTGCATCCGGGAAGCCAAATCCGTCCAGGTCATGCCGGTCCCCACTTTGGGAAATTTTTATCGTGATCTGCCCATCTTCGTGCGGAGGCGACCTTGCCGGATTCTTGCCAGATAGGTTTGCCGGGGAAAGGGGCGCCTTTTTTCAGGGAATTTCAATTTTGCAAGCTTGAAGGGACCATGCCAGATCCGGGCAAGCTGTCAAGGCCGGATTCGAATTCGTTTCGTAACTTTCCGAAATGGTGGAGGTAAAATCAGGCAGCGTCGTGGGTGGCATGTCGATTGCTCAAGAAAAAACGCGGTCGGGCGATCCGGCCGCATGCCAACCCTAAAACTGGGAGGTCCCCCCATGAAGATCCTCGTGGCCCTGGATGATTCGCCTTTCGCCGAAAAAGTCCTGCAAGCCGCTGTGGCCATGGCGCGGGAACAGGCGGCCGTATTGACGGTCCTGTCCGTGGCGCCGGTGCTCGACGAGATCGACGACATGCCGCCGGGCTTCAACGACAAGTTGAAGGAAGCGGCCAGCCGGGTCGTGGACCGGGCCGTGTCCAAGGCTGCGGCGGAAGGACTCACCGCCACCGGCCGGGTGGAGCAGGGGCAGTCGCCGGCCGGTTGCATCACCGGCTTGGCTGCGGAGATCGGGGCGGACCGTATCGTGATCGGACACAAGGGCAAGTCGAACCTGGAACGGTTGCTGGTGGGCAGCGTGGCCCTTGGCGTCGTGACCCACGCGCCGTGTTCCGTGTTCGTGGTGAAGTAACTGCAACGCGCGGAGGAAATCGTATGCGTCGTCTCACCTGGAAAACTGTGATCGCCCTCTTGGTGGTGCTGTGTGTTCCGGCCCTGGCCCTGGCGGGCGGGGACAAAGCGAGCGAGCTGGTGGTGGTGGCCGACACCCGGCTGATCGATTCCAGCCTCGTCAAGTACATCGCCAATCTCTACAACTTCAACCAGGTGCTGTTCGCCACCTGGGCGGTGATTCTGACCGCCGCCTACGGCTGCTTCCTCGGCGTACTCATGGACTTCATCATGAGCCGGACCGGCCTGGACCTCAAGTCGCGCAAGATCGTCGAGCATTAAACCACCACATTCTTGGAGGACAGCGATGGATTCCAGCGTTTTCTACATGTACATGCCCATCGCGGGCGTGATGATCTTTTGGCCTGGGCTTGTGCTGATCGGCTTTTCGGTCGGCGTCATCGGCGGCTTCTTCGGCATGGGCGGCGCCTGGATGGTCACCCCCGGCCTCAACATCCTCGGCTTCCCCATGGCCTTCGCCATCGGCACGGACATTGCTCATATCGCCGGCAAATCCATGATTTCCACCATGCGCCACGCGAAATTCGGGAACGTGGACTACAAACTGGGTTTTGTCATGCTCATCGGCACCATGGTGGGCATTGAATGCGGCGCCCAGCTCATCATGATGCTGGAACGCATGGGCATGGTCGGCTCGGTCGTGCGCTGGGTGTATGTGGTCTTCCTGGCCCTGATCAGCTGGATGGTCTTTTACGACTATTACAAGGCCGTCAAGAACAAGCGGGCCGGCGCGTCCGGCGAGCGCGGCGCCGAAGGCGTGCAGTGGTACAAGACCCTGCACAAGTTCCGCCTGCCGCCCATGGTCCACTTCAAGAACGCCGGCTTCACCTGTTCCGCCTGGCTGCCCATCTTTGTGAGCTTCATCACCGGCGTGCTGGCCGGCTTCCTGGGTATCGGCGGCGGTCTGCTGCGCATGCCGGCCCTGGTCTACCTGATCGGTTGCCCGACCCACATCGCCGTGGGCACGGACCTGTTCGAGGTCATGATTTCCGGCCTGTACGGCGCCTTCACCTACTCTATGAAGGGCCGCATCGAGCTCGTGGCCGTGTTCGTGATGCTCTCCGGTGCCGCCATCGGCGCCCAGATCGGCACCGTGGCCACCAAATACGCCAAGGGCTACGGCATCCGCGTGGCTTTCGGCGTCGCCGTGGTGTGTTGCATGATCTCCATCATCCTCAAGCAGTTCAAGTTCAACGGCCCGGCCGCCGTGCTGATCCTCAGCACCATTTCGGTCATGTGCCTGTGGATCATGAAGATCATGTTCTCCGGCGCCGCCCAGGAGCTGCGCGAGAAGAAGGCCCGGGAAGCGCAATCCGTCTAATGACCAACCGCAGGGGAGGAATCATCATGCGTCGTCACTCCGTTCTCACCGCCCTGGCCCTGACCGTGGGCCTGTGCTTCCTGGCCGGACAGGCTCTGGCCTTCAGCGTGGTCCAGGGCAAATGCCTGGAAAACAACAGCGATCAAAAAATCATCAAGATCGTGGAATACGATACCAACTTCGGCAAGGACACACCCTACGGGCATGATACGGGCATCGAATCCGTCTACGACGTGAGCCAGGCCAAGATCGGCATCCCGCCCGAGCCCGGCGACATCCTGCGTATCGCCTTCGTCGTGGAAGGCGAGAAGAAAAAAGCCGCCAAGGTCATGAACGTTTCCAAGCAGGACCTGCGCAAGAAATAACCCCCCCCCCCCCCCCAC
>JAWRKJ010000142.1:0-6375 GCA_040307025.1 Desulfovibrionaceae bacterium
CCAAATGAAAGATCACGAGGCCCATCCTCCCGTCTTTATCGACCGCGGTCAAGGGATTTACCTCTACGATAAGGATGGAAAGGCCTACATCGATGGAATTTCCTCCTGGTGGGTCAATCTGTTCGGCCATGCCAACCCCCGAATCATCCGGGCGGTCGGCGAGCAGCTTAAGCGCCTGGAGCACGTGATTTTCGCCGGTTTCACCCATGCCCCGGCCGAGGAACTGGCCTCCCGGCTGTTGTCCCTGGTCCCGGGGGGGCTCACGCGGATGTTTTTCGCCAACGACGGGACCTGCGCCGTGGAAGCGGCCCTCAAGATGAGCCATGCGTCCTGGCGCAACCTGGGCGCGCCGGAAAAATGCCGCTTCCTCTACCTTTCCAACAGCTACCACGGCGAGACCATGGGCTCTTTGGCCGTGTGCGGCGACCGGCTCTATGCCGCGCCGTTTCGGCCCCTGTTCGTGGAGCAGATCGAGGTCCCGGGCCCGGAATGCGCCCGTTGCCCGTACGGCCGCAGCCGCGATGCCTGCGACACGGAATGCTTCACGGCCATGGAAGAGGCCATCGCCGCCCATGCCGGTACGCTCTCTGGCGTGATCATCGAGCCCCTTGTCCAGTGCGCCGGCAATTTCCGCATGCACCCGCCGGCCTATCTGGCCAGGCTGCGCCAGGCCACCCGGGCGGCGGGCATCCATCTCATCGCCGATGAGATCGCCGTGGGCTTCGGCCGCACCGGTACCCTGTTCGCCTGCGAACAGGCGAACATCACCCCGGATTTCCTGTGCCTGTCCAAGGCCATCACCAGCGGCACCTTGCCGCTGTCCTGCGTGCTGACCACGGACGCGGTCTTCGACGCCTTTTACCACGACTACACCGAGGACAAGGCCTTTCTCCATTCCCACAGCTATTCGGGCAATCCCTTGGCCTGCGCCGCCGCCGTGGAGACCCTCAACATCTTCCGGGACGACAACGTGATCGAGGCCAATCGTCCCAAAATGGCCTATTTGCAAAAAGCCATCCGGGAACGCTTCGCCGGTTATGCCCATGTGCGCGATATCCGCACCACCGGCTGGATCAACCTGGTGGAGCTGGTCGCCGATCCCGCAACGGGCCGACCCTTCGATCCGACAAGGCGCATCGGCTACCAAATCCACCACCAAGCCCTGTCCCGAGGCGCGCTGTTGCGCAATATCGAGGACTCCCTTTATTTCATGCCCCCCTACATCATCACCAACCAGGAAATCGACACCCTGGTCGATATCGCCCTGGAGGCGGTCAAGGCGGTGCTCGGATGAACGGCTACTTCATCACCGGGACGGGAACCGGCATCGGCAAGACGTGGTTCGCGGCGTTTTGGGTCCGCGCCCTCAAGGAGCAGGGCTTGCGCGTGCGCTACATCAAGCCCGTGGCCACGGGCTACCCGGAAGACGATGACGCGGCTTTCGTGGCCTCTCGGGCCGGGCTTGCCCCGGAGGATGCGGTGACCCTCTATACGGCCACTGAACCGGCCTCGCCGTGTTTCGTCTTTGATCCGTTTCCCTTTGGGGAGGCGGTTTCGCGCATCGAGGCCCTGGGTGCCAACCGGGACGTGATTGTGGTCGAGAGTGCCGGCGGTCTGGGTGTGCCGCTGGGCCAGCGGCGCTACAACTATCATTTCGCCCTGGCCCTGGGCCTGCCCACCCTCCTGGTCGTGCCGAACCGCCTGGGCTGCCTGTCCGACGCTCTGGTCTACGGGCACTTTGCCCTGCGCCATAAGCTCGATTTCGCGGGTTTTGCCGTCAACGACCATTTCGCCGAATCGGATCGCTGCCGGGACCGCAATGTGGCCATGCTGGAGGAGCTTTTTCCGGGCAAGATCGCCTACCGCTACGACGCGACCGGGCTACTCAAGGCGGATCGGGAGCCGCAGCCATAGGTTGGCGCGCGGTTCCGCCATTGCCGGGACGGACGAAATGTGGTGATGTCCTGCCCGACAAAGCGGCGGCCCGCTGGTCGCCAGGAAGGTGGGTATGCGAAAGAGGTTGTTTTTTGTCGTGGTTGCGGCTTGTTTGTTGATGCCGCCCGCCTTGGGGCATGCCCAGGAAGCCTCGAAGGCCCCATCCGGGTCCGCCACGCCGGCGGCGTCGGCGTCGGATATGGCCGCGCGCGCCGGTGTCGCCGAATCGCGTTACCGGGCCTGGGTGGATCAGGAACATGCCAAGGACGCGGCCGCCTTCCAGCAGGAACGCTCCCGCATCGAGGATAAATACAAGGGGTATGTGCGCCCCAAGCACGAGAAAAAAGTCGGGAAAACCCGGCCGGCGGGGCCGGCTGTCAAGACTGACTGATCGCGGCCACGATCTGGCGGAGACTTTGGTTCCGCCGGTCGTGGTCGCCGCTTCACTTCGCCTCTTGACGCCGTTCGGGCATGGGACAAGAATGCGCCCCGCCCAAAATTGGGTAAGGGGACTTCCCATGCGCGCACGCGTCCTTTTGACGTTGTTTGGACTTCTGGCCTCGTTTTGTTGTGCCGCGGCCGGCTTGGCCGGCTCACCTCCGGCGGAACCCATCTTACGCATCGAAACCGGTATGCACACGGCGCTGATCAAACGCATCGCCGTGGACGGCCTGGGCCGTTATCTGGCCACGGCTTCGGACGACAAGACCTGCCGGGTCTGGGACATCAAGACCGGCGAGCAGTTGCGGGTGTTGCGCCCGCCTATCGGCCTTGGCAACGAGGGGCGGCTCTATAGCGTGGCCATGAGCCCGGACGGCCGCTATGTCTTTTGCGCCGGTTGGTCGGGCTATGCCTGGGACCGGGCGCACAGCGTCTACATCTTCGAGCGCGAGACCGGCCGGCTGGTGCGCCGTTTGCCTGGCCTGCCAAGCGTGGTCAACCATTTGGCCGTGTCCCGGGACGGCCAGTACCTGGCCGCGGCCCTGGGCGAGGACGGCGTGCGCCTGTGGCGCCTGTCCGATCTGGCCCTGGTCGGTCAGGACAAAGCCTATCAGGGCGAAAGCTACGGTGCTGCCTTCGACGGCCAGGGCCGACTGGCCACCACCTGTTATGACGGCTTTATCCGCCTCTATCAGGTCTCGGACACCGGGCTCGTGCTTTTGGCCAAAACCGCCGCTTCCGGGGGCCACCGTCCCTTCTCCCTGGCTTTTTCGCCGGACGGCAGCCAGCTCGCCGTGGGCTTTACCGACACGGCGGCCGTGGATGTCCTGGACGCCAAGACCCTGTCCCTGCTCGGCGCGCCCAACCTGCGCGGCGTGGACAACGGCAACCTGGCCAGCGTGGCTTTTGCCGCTGACGGGTCGCTGTTGGCGGCCGGGCGTTGGGTCACTGACCGGGGTTGTCCGGTGCGTCGGTTCGTGCCTGCCGATTATGTGCAGTATCGCGACCTGGACACGGGCAAATCCGCCGTGGTCACCCTGTGCCCCCTGCCGGACGGCGGCTTGGCCTACGGCACCGTGGCCCCGCGCTGGGGCGTGCTGCGTCCGGACGGCTCCTTCGGCATGACCCGTTCCCCGGCCATCCAGGACTATCGGTCCATGGTCCGTTCCTTCCTGCTTGATCGCACCGGCGAGACCGTGGCTTACATGGCCCCGGGCCGGCGGGGGCTGTTCCATTTCTCCCTGCCGGGTCGGGATTTGCGCCTGCTGAGCGGTCCGGCGCCCGATCTCGCCGCCGCGCGTACCCAGGTGCCGGGCATCACCGTGACGGGCTGGGAAGGCGGACGCGCGCCGGCCCTCAACGGCCAGCCCCTGGCCATGAAGGATTTCGAGACTGCCTTCAGTCTGGCCATCACCCCCGATGCCAGGCGGTTCGTGCTCGGCACGTCCTGGAACGTCCGGGCTTACGGCAGCGACGGCCGGCCGTTGTGGCAGACGCCTGTGTCCGACGTGGCCTGGGCCGTCAATGTCAGTGGAGACGGCCGGCTGGTGGCCGCAGCCCTGGGCGACGGCTCCATCCGCTGGTACCGTCTGGAGGACGGCCGGGAACTGCTGGCCTATTTCCCCCATATCGACGGCAAGCGCTGGGTGCTGTGGACGGCCAAGGGCTATTATGACGCGTCCTCCGGCGGTGAGGACCTTATCGGCTGGAACGTGAACAACGGCCCGGACCATGCCGCTGACTTCTTCCCGGCCTCGCGTTTCCGGGACGCCTTCCACCGGCCGGATGTCATCGACCTGGTGCTGCGCACCCAGGACGAGGACCGGGCCCTGGCCGCGGCCAATGCCGCCCGGGGGGGCGAGGTGCGGGCCGCCTCGGTCCTGACCGCCCGGCCGCCGGTGGTGGAGATTTTGTCCCCGACAAGCGGGCAGGCCTTCACCTCACCCGAGCAGACCGTCAAGTTTGCCGTGCGCAGTCCTGGAGGCGAGAACCTGACCGCCGTGCGCGTTCTGGTCGATGGCGCCCGGGCCGTGGAAGACCATCCGAGCCTTTCCGGCCGGCCCTACGAACCGAGCGTGCTGTCGGCCAAGGTCACCTTGCCGGCACGCGACGTGGTTCTGTCGGTCGTGGCCGACAACACCAACGGCGCTTCGGCCCCGGCCACGGTGCGGCTCAAGTGGGCCGGCCACAGCGCCGCGCCGAGCGCTCCCGCGGCCAAGCTCCATGTCCTGGCCATCGGTGTCGGCAACTACGCCGACAAGTCCCTGGCCTTGCAATTCCCGGCCAAGGATGCCCAGGATTTCGCCGCCGTGCTGGCCGAGCAGAAGGGCAAGCTCTACGGCGATGTGGACATCCGGGTGCTGACCGACGAAAAGGCCACCAAGGAGGCCATTCTGTCCGGCCTCGACTGGATCGAGCGCCAGACCACCCAGCATGACGTGGCCATGATTTTCCTGGCCGGTCATGGGGTCAACGACAAGAACGGCGACTACTACTTCCTGCCCACATCCGTGAATCTGGAGCAGCTGCGCGTTACCGGTCTGCCGTTTATGGAGATCCAGAAGACCATCCGCAATATCGCGGGCAAAACGCTGTTTTTCGTGGACTCCTGCCATTCCGGTTCGGTCATGGCCGGCCGGCGCGGCATGAGCGACTTGAACGGCGTGATCAACGAGCTGGCCAGCGCCGGCAACGGCGCGGTGGTGTTCGCCGCTTCCACCGGCCGCCAGTACTCCCTGGAAAAGCCCGAATGGCAAAACGGGGCCTTCACCAAGGCCCTGGTCGAGGGCTTGCGGGGCCGGGCCGATACGCGGCATACCGGTCGGGTGACGTTTAAGATGCTCGACCTCTACATCTCGGAACGGGTCAAGGAGCTGACCCGGGGTGAACAAACCCCCACCACCGGCGTGCCCGGTACGGTGGAGGATTTCCCTCTTGTGGCCGATTGAATGGATTGCAGAGCTGTCCCAGCGCTTGGCCGCGCTGGCGGGTTTGGTCGCGGCGGGCGGGTATGTCCTGACCGTCGCGACCATGGCTGTGATCGGTAGCCTGATTTGGTGTCGGCGCACCCGGATGCGCCGACAACGAGATCGGTACGTCCGGGAGGCCCGGGCGTTGCGCAGTGCCGGCTTAAGCCAACGCCTCGGCATGGTCCGGCGCTGTCAGCGACAAAACGTCCAGGAACTGGCCACCATGGTCCTCGGGCAGCTTGAGGTCGTCAAGCTGGAGCTGCATCCATGTCTCTACCAGCGGGCCACGGTGGTCATTGAGCAGTCGGTCAAGGAAGTGGATTTCGACCGGCTCTATGCCTTGTACGAGTATTTCAACCGGTCCTGGGAGAGCCAGAAACGGTCACGGCTGGAAAAGTTGCTGGAGCGCCGATCCTGACCGGCGCCGGCCATGGGGACGACTGGTCGTGACCCACCCGGGCCGGCGACAACGGTTGTCACTCCGCCTTCCACAAGGTCTGGACCGGATTGAAGGCGGTATCCAGGGCCGGACTCACGTCGATGGTGATCTCGGCCGCGCCGCGCGTCACCCGGATGTGCTGCTCCGGGGCAAGCCCCGCTTCACGGGCGGCCACGGCAAAACGTTCCACCTCGGCGGCCACATTGTCCTCGAAAGTCGGTTCCGGCTGCGGCGGGGTGAAAAAGCTCGCCACCGTCACCCATTCCTCGCTCATGATGCCTCCTCTTCCTTCCAGCCCGTCACGAGCTGCTGTTCGATGCCAAGGGCCGTAAGCACCCGGGCCACGACGAAATCGACCAGGTCGTCGATGCTGGTCGGCCGGTGGTAGAAACCCGGGCAGGGAGGCAGGATCACGGCCCCGGCCTGGTGGGCCGCCAGCATGTTTTTGAGATGGATTTCGGACAGCGGCGACTCGCGCGGCACGAGCACCAGCCGGCGTCCTTCCTTGAGGGTCACATCGGCCGCCCGGTGGATGAGATTGGTGCCCAGGCCATGGGCAATGGCGGCGAGGCTCGCCATGGAGCACGGACA
>JAWRKJ010000143.1:0-29642 GCA_040307025.1 Desulfovibrionaceae bacterium
CTTCCTCTTCGCCCACACGCTTCTTGTCCACGCAGATCAGGTTGCCGGGGGCGTCCACCACGGCCTGGACCACGGCGGCATCGAAGACGACATCGCCGTTGAGCCAGATCACGGCATCGTCCAGGTCGGTCAGGCCCTGCAGCAGGCTTTTGGAGGTGTTGGTGATGTAGTACAGCGGGTTATAGCGATAATAGACCTCTGGGAATTCTTCCATGATCAGATGCATCTTGAACCCGCACACCACGATGATGTGGCGCAGGCCGGCCTCGCGCAGCAGGCGGATCTGGCGGCCCAGGATGCGTTCCCCGGTGGGCAGCATGGACAGGGATTTCGGGAACGGGCGGCCCAGACGGCTGCCCACACCGGCGGCAAGGATGACGGCGATCATGGCATGTCTCCTTATGCGAGGAAGCGTTGGCGGACATAGGCGGCCAGACGGGTGGCGCTGCCGTCGTCGTGGTGGGTGAAGATGGTCTGCCGCAGGGCCTTGCGGGCCTGGGCGTGGTTGTCTTCGCCCTCTAGGGCCGCGGCGAGCATGCGCTCAAATCCTTGCGGCCGTGCGGCCTTGGGTCCGGGAGTCATGGCGTCGTAGTCGAAGAGCAGGGCCCGGTTATGGGTTTTATAGTGCTGCAGATCGAATGGGTAGAACAGTTGGGGCCGGTCCAGCAGCAGGAAATCGAAATAGATGGACGAGTAGTCTGTGAGCAGGATGTCGCATTGGGGCAGCAAGGGGTAGATGTCGCTTTTGCAGTGGGCCATGCGGACGTGTCCCGGCAGGATCTCAGCTGATAAATCGAGATACGGGTGGAGCTTCAATACGATCAGGGCGTTGTGGCGTTCGGCCAGCCTGGAAAGCGCGCCCAGGTCCACGGCCCCGCACGAGAACGGGTCGTACCCTTCGTCCCGGAAAGTGGGCAGATAGAAAAGCGTCTTGCCGCCGGAGGCGCGAAACTGCCGCAGTTCGTCGTACAGGGCCGCGTCGGCATTAAGCATGAAGTCGGGGGAAGGGGGGCGCAACAGGGCGTCGTTGCGGGGATAGCCCAGTTCGGGGAACTCCCCGGCGGCAAAGGCCTTGGCAAAGGCGTAGCGCGTGCAAAAGGGCGAGGTGGAGACCACGGCGTCATACCCCGAATAGCCCCTGCGCAGGAATTCCGCCCGCTCGGGCGTGAGGTTGGGCGTGGTGGCGATTTCCGGGAAGCCGATGGCCTTGAGGGGGACCCCGTGCCACAACTGGACCGTGTGGGCCTTGGCCAGCAAGGGATAGGCCGGACTCTCGTTTTTCCAGCAGAAATCGTCGCAGATCACGAGTCCGGCACTGGCCAGGATGGCAAAACTCTCGGGCTCCCCGAAAAGCAGGGAGGGCAGTCCGTGCTGTTTGAGCAGCAGATGCTCGTCCCGGTGCGCGGTCAGGAAGTGGCAGTCGAAGTCCGGCTCGTTTCTGGCGAAGTGCAGAAAGGCGTATTTGACATTGTCCATGAGCCGGCCACTGACCCGCCCGGGAAAGATGACGCGGTTCGGCCGCTTGGGCATGGTGCGGCCGAGGGCGGCCATTTGGGTCAGCAGGGATTGCACATCGTCGGGCATGATAACACCTTGTACAACACGTTGCATTACAAGGAAAGTTTTACGGCGGGCGCCTCGGCCGTGCGCTCTGGCCGGGCCGGGCCTGCCATGTCCGCCAGCAGGGTCCGCCAGCGGCGCACATGCTGGGCCCTGGCGAACTGGTCATGGTAGCGCTGCCGGGCCTGATCACCCATGGTGCGGCGCAGGTCCGCGTCCTGCCCCAGCCGGATCAGGTGCCGGGCCAGATCCTCAGGTGTGTCATGCGAAAAAAGCAGCCCGGTGACGCCATGGTCCACGAGTTCCGGGATGCCGTTCACGTCCGAGGCCACGCACGGCCGGCCGACGGCCATGGCTTCCAGAATGGTGAGGGGCAGGGCCTCTTCCCTGGAAGGCAGCACCAGGCAATCCGCGGCCTGGACATAGTCCAGGGCGTTTTTGCGCACGCCGCAAAACCGGACCTGCGTGGGGCTGAAGTGCTTTCGTGCCGTTTCGACGATCGCCTCGCCCCCCCATTGGGGCAAAATCGGCCCCACGAACACGAAACAGGCGTCCGGCAACTGCTGGAAGACCGTATCCAGTTGGGTGAGCAGGATATCCTGGCCCTTGCGCAACTGTACGCTGGCCAGGCACAGCGCGACAAATCCCGTTTCGGGAAGGCCGAGCGCCCGGCGCAAGGCCAAGGGGTCCGTCTCGCGCAGGTCGGCAATGTCTTCTTCCCGGGCGCAGTTGGGGATATGCGTCCAGACCTTGTCGCTGGGGCCTTCGAGTCGCCGCCATTGTTCCATGACCGAGGCCGACACGCAGACGCAATGCTCGTAGCCGGCCAGGACCTGCACGGCGCGGGACAGCTTGTCCGTGCCCGCGTCGGTGAAGTTGTATTGGTCCGGAGAGGCGTGCTGGACGAAGACCCGGGGACAGTCGTGGGGGAGGCCGAGCCGCTCCAGGGAGGCATGGGCGTCGAGGCGGACCCCTTCCACGACCAGACAGGCCGGTGCCGGACCCGTCGGCACCAGGGGACGTTCGGCTCCGGTGAAGCGGGTCTCTCCGGTCTGGGGTACCTGGATCGCCGTCTCGCTGCCAACGGTGGGAAGCCAGCGCGGCCAACGCAACCCGTCTTCGCTGCGGATGCGGCCCATATACCGGGCGAATTCCGCGAGCGCTTCCGGCAAATCCGGCCGCAGGGGCAGCACGACACAGACGTCCCGCCCGTCCGCGCCGTGGAGCAAGGACGATAGCGTCATGAATTTGGCTTGGCTGACGCCGTTGACCCCGCCGGCGCCGTAGCCGAAGCAGTCGGTGACATACCAGATCGGGGCCGGCTGCGCCTCCTGTGCCTCGGGCGTCGCGGGAGCGGGCAAGCGCAACCGCTCGTGTTGGGCCGCCAGGGCCGAGGTGATGTCCGCGTCCTTTGGGGCGAGCAGGGCGGCACCTGTCAGCAGGCCCAGGGCGGCGTACGGGTCTGCCTCGTGCCGGGCCCAGGTGTGCAGGCACACGGCCAGGAACCGGGCGATGTCCCGGGGCCAGCCCAGGAGGGAACCGTAGAATTTGGCCGTTTCCAGGGCCTGGGCCAGCTTGCCGCAGGCGGCGAGGGCCTGGAGCAGCAGCATGGCCGCACCGGGTTCCAACGGAGAGGCGGCAACCAACATGGCGGCCATTTCCAGGGCCTTGTCCTTGCTGTCGTGGGCGAGCAACTGCCGCACCTTGCCCGCGAAATGGGCAGCCATGGGGGCAAAGGCATTTCCCGGTTCCGGGTCGCTGGCGGCGGCCTTTTGCAGCAGCGGGGCAACGTCGGGCAAAAGTTGTCCCAGGACTTCCAGGACCTGGCAGCGCAGCGACGGTCCTGCCTGGTTGGGGCTGGGGCGGTGGGCTCTGGCCAGCCAGTGGGAAAGTCCCGCCGTGGCACGCGCGTGTGGGCGCTGGCGAATGGGCAAGGGATTGCGCAGAAGCTCCGGTGCGATCCAGTTGGGGGAGTTCAAGGCCTCGGGCCGGTGCGGCAGGGCGGCGAGATCGTAGAGGTCCGGGTGCAGCCGGAGGATCTGTTCCTTGATCGCGGCATCGCGCTTCTTGGCCCGCATCACCACGGAATCCGTTTTGCGGCGATAAAAGAACAGGGGCTCGTCGATCTGCTCGCCGATCCAACCCAGTTTGGTGCAGCGAATCCAGAACTCCCAATCCATGTACCCGTGGATCATGCGCCCGTCGTAACCGCCCACGTCCTGCCACATGCGTTTGCGATAAAGCGTGGTGTTGGTTTGTTGGTTGGTCACGAGCAGCGCCAGGGGGAAAAACGGATCGCTCGGCCAAATCTTGTTGGCGCTGCCGAAAAAAAGCGCCTTGGTGCTGACGTAGCCGAGATCGGGCCGCTCCCGAAGGACGGCCACGGTGCGTTCCAGGAAGCGCGGCGCGATCAGGTCGTCGGCATCGAGGGGCAGGATGAACTCCCCGCGCGCCAAGGTCACCCCGCGGTTGCGGGGCTGGACAATGCCTTTGCATTCCTGGCGATAGTAGCGGATGGCGTGACGCGGGTAGCTGGCCAGGATGTCCTGGGCCACCTCGTGGGTATCGTCCGTGCTGCCGTCGTTGATGAGGATCGCTTCCCAGGCGCGAAAGCTCTGGCACAGCACGCTTTGGACGCATTCCCGGAGATAGGCGCCGTAATTGTGACAGGGGATGATGACCGAGACCTCGGGCGGTCCGTCGTGGGGCGGGGAGGGCTGACCCTCGGCCAATTGGACGTCCTTGATCCAGGTGGCCAGGATGGACGACTCCCCGCTATGCTTGAGAAATTCGACCGACGCCTCGAAAAGTCGCCGGGGCCACGCGCCGGAGGCGGCCACCTTGGCCACCGCGGCTTCCAGTCCCTGTCGTTGCGCGTCGATCCTGCTGTCCATAGCGCCTCCCTTCCCTGGGTATCGAAACACGTCTGGCCACGGCCAAAAGTTCCTCATATCGTCCGCAAAAGGGGCGTTTCCACACGGTTCGTCGCTTCCAATGCAAAAGTCGTGCTTGGTTTGCGGCACATCCGGCTAGTCCTGGGGCATGCCGTCTGGTCCGGCAGGATGTGCATCCAAGGAGCCCGGTCGCACGATGCGTTGCAATCCGCGCCGCCAGCGGCGCAAGCAGGGTTTCACCACATGGACTTCCGTCGTGATCCGGGAAGACACCATTATTCCTTTGAGGCCTTGGCCTGCCGTAAGGCAAAAGCGCGGTGGACTTCGTTCGCCTATTGGCGTTTGGTGGTGTCGCAGGTACGCTAAGGGATGGCTGCCGTATGCGGAATGCGCAACTGTCAAGTTTTTGCCGCAAAGGGCTTTGCTTTTGCGAGGGGCAGCGTTGGTCAAGGTTTTTGGGAGCGTTCCCTGCTCTGCGGTGCAATCCGGAGTTGTTTTGCCCCCGAGACTTTTTTGCTTGCGGTGGTGGGGTGCACCATGTTTGGAGCCAGCCCTTGCCTTCTTGCTGGCGCGTGTGTTATAAGACAATATAACGGAACCATAAGAAAATATTTATGAATTTGATGTATGGGAAGTTTGTAGGAGGTGGGAGATATGATTACTTCAGTGAAAAATAAATTTATTTTTATTCACACCTCTAAAACAGGTGGGGCTTCGATACGAAAAAAATTATGAATCTTCAGGTCGGACAAGTTGACATGCCTGGTGATATTCCTCTGCACTGACCATGCCAGGGCTCATGCACTGCGAGATATGATTGGGCAGGCTACGTTTTCGTTGATGTTTAGCTTTGCTTTCGTAAGAAATCCGTGGGATCTCCAATATTCCATGTTTAAGTATATTTTTCGGAATCCTCGCCATGAGAGATATGCTGAAATGCATAAGTTGAAAACATTTGGGCAATTTATAAAATTTGAGTATTGTAAATAGTTAGAAAAAAAGAAAGACCAAGTCCTCTTGACCTTGATGGGCAGATGTCATTTTTTTTGCGATGTTGGCGGAACACAGCTTGTGACCTTTGCTGGCCACTTTGAAAATCTCCGTAAGGATTTCGGTGCGATTTGGATCGAATCCAGTTGGGTATTTCTTCTTCGCTCCCTCATCTCAACAAATCAACTGACGGTGAGTTTCGAACGCAATATACACCACATAAGGTTGATCAAGTGGCTGAAATGCGGGCACGGGATATTGCTTGCTTTGGATATACCTTTGAGTAGCGTCGTGCATCCTCTTTCGCGTTGGATGGCCCCCCTTTTGGTGTGCTCCTCCTGTCTGAAGCCCGAGAGCTGCAACAGGCCGTTCGGGGACGGCAATTTCGCCTCGAGGCGGAATTGCCTTGGGCAAAGCCCGTTGGCCGACGGGAGCATCCCTATCTGACTTTTTGTGTATGGGACGTCTGGCGAGGTTTAGGACTTCGGCGGCGACTCCCTGGGGCCTGCGGAACATAGCCGACTGTAAAGGATGGGAGTATGCGATATAAAAGCTGTACCCACATAGAGAACTCTATGAATTTCGGCGATAAGTCCCTCACGTTCTGCTGTTCGGGAAACAAGGGTCGACCTGTACTGTTTGCATATCACGGCGAAGACTATCCAGCCGAGCGCATTGAAGAGAAACGACGGGAGTTGATCCAGCAACTGGCGGATAATACGTGCCCATTGTGCCATGGTTGCCCGGAACTTCAGTCCAGGGATTGGCCGGAACGTGATGGCAGGCTCAAGACGCTCGTGCTCAATCATTTCAGGGAATGTACCTTGGATTGCTGCTATTGTGGCATCGGAAGCACGGAAAACCAAAAAAAATGGCGCCAAAGAACGGATAAATATCGTTTTCTGCCTGTCCTTGAGGAAATACGTCGCCAGGATCTTCTTGACCCACAGGCTGTTTTCCATTGGGGGGGCGGGGAGCCGACAATTACAAAGGACTTCAAGGAGATCGTTACGATATTGATGGATCTCCGCCTGCGACAACTCATCAACACCAACGCGACAGTCTATTCCCCGGCCCTGGAAGAAGCCCTGCGTCGCGGACTCGTCACCTGCCAGGTCAGTATCGATTCCGGCACGCCGGAGACCTATGCCCGGATCAAAGGGCGTAACCTGCATGCCAAGGTCTGGCGGCATGTCCGGCAGTACGCCGCGGGCGGTACGGACTTGATCGTGAAATACATTCTGATGGATGGGAACAACACGGAAGGCGAAGTGACCGCCTTTCTCCGCAATTGTATGGACGGCGGGGTCAAATCCATTCATATCGCGGCCAATGACCGCGATTTACAGGCGGATGCAATCTCCGGGCAGACCCTTAAAGCGGCCGCGCTTCTGCAGGTGCTTGCGCAGCGTGCCGGCATACGAGCAACGGTGATGGCCGGGTATTTTCAGAAGTACACAAGCCATGTGCATGCCCTTGCCGCCAGTCTCGCCCGGGCCATGGCCGGGGGGAAGACGGTGAAACTGCCCATGGCATGATGTCGTTTGGCAGCCTGGTTCATGGCTGCCCCCGGGCCATGGCCGTGTTTCAGGTCTCGATCTGTGCCAGCAAGGCCAGAAGCTGACGGTCGCCTGGATAGGCGCGAAGGCCCTTGGAGACGATACGCAGGGCCTGTGCCTTGTCGTTTTGGGCCAGCAGCACTTCGGCCAGGCCGATCAGGCCTTCATGGTTGCGCCCGTCAAGGGCCAGGCTGCGTTCCAACAATTCCCTGGCTTTTTCGTAACGCTGCCGGCGGCTTGCCTGGCGCCCCAGAACGGCCAGGGCCAGGGGGCGATGCCGTTTGCTGCTGCAAGCCTGTTGCACATCGTTTTCCCCCTGCTCTTCATGCCCTTGGTTCAATAAGATCATACCGCGCAAAAGCTGGAATTCCGCGAGCTTTTCTGCGAGCGGGGTCGCTTGGGGAAGCATTTGTCCAGCCAGGGCCGCGCTGTGGATGGCCAGATCCAGACGGCCTTCCCGCGCCGTTGCCTCGAGTACGGCGCACAGGCGCATTGGATCATCCGGGGCGCAGTCCAGCAACCTGCGCCGGGCCACGGCCGGGGAAGATGGATCTTCAGGTGGCTGGCCTCGCTGGGGAGGCAAGGTGGGGAGCCACTGGGGATCGATGGCCGGCAGGGGTTCGCGCCCCTGGGCGGCGGCGGACAGATGCGGTTTTTCAGGCGAGGCGAGAACGCGCTCGAACAGGGCTTGATAGCGTCTGGCCACGGCCTGTCCGGAATAGTTTTCTTCGGTCCAGCGGCGGCCGGCCGTTCCCAGGGCGGCCAGGGCCGGTCGGTCGTCGGAAAAGCGGATCAGGGCGTCCAGGATCTCCTGTTCGCTACTCACGTTGATGACCGGCGGCAGTTCCTCGTACACCAGGGCCGGCGACCAGTGCGTCGGATCGGGGTCTTCCGTGGCCAGGCGGGACAGCAACGGCGTGCCGCAGGCCATGGTTTCCACGGAAATGGAACCGATGGAGCCGCCGATGAACTCGTCCGCCGTGAGGTCGGCGGCCTGGTACCATTCACGGAGTTCATGTCGTTTGAGCTTGCGCGGTAGCCAGACCACCCGGTCGGCGATGCCCAGTTCGTCGTGCAAGCGCCTGGCTTCTGGTTCGTCAAGATTGCCCGGGCCAAGGCTGATCAGGATCAGGGTGAAGGAGCGGCCGGTCTGCCGCAGCCGGGCGAGGGCCCGGTAAAGGCGGTCGTTGGCCTTGTTGACGTAGCTTTTGGGCGTGAACATGATCCGGCTGGGGTGGAACAGGATCAGTCCCTCGGGTTGGTGCGACAGGCCGAAATCAGCCAACATGGCGGCCAAAGGCCGGGGCGTGCCCGGCGTGAACAGCTCGGTGTCGATGAGCTTGCCGGGGATATTGGCGAACCGTTCGGGTGGCAGCAGCCTGGACAGGAGACCATATCCGTGGCGCAGGGGCTGGTACCAGCATTCCCGCCGAAAGGCCGAGGCGCCGACAATGGCCCGGCGATAGGCCAGGGGGGTCAGCAGGTGTTCGGGATGGGCCTCGTTCCAGCGCCGTGACCAGTAGGTATGGTAGGAAAAAAAGTTGAGATCCGCCCCGATATACGACCAGATGTAGGGCTTGCCGCTCTGCCAGGCCCAGAGCAGCCCTTCGGATTCGGCCTGGAGCAGATCGCAGTCGGCCAGGCGCGCCATAAAGGCCGGCGGGATATGGTGCCAGGGATGGGGGCCGACGTCCGTGCCCTCGTAGGGGTGGACCCAATCGGCCGGCTGGTCGGCCAAAAAGGCGTCTTCGGCCTCGGGAAAGGTCTGGATGTCGCCCCGGCGGTCGTAAAACAGCTGGGCATCGACGCCTGCCTTGCGCAGGAACTTGCAGAGCCCGTAGTGGTTGTTGCAGGTATTGCCGATGAAATTGACGCGCACGATGGTGTTTCCTTGTTTCAGGAGTTGGTCAGACTGTCAGCCGTTACGTCGAGAATGCCATCACGCAGGAGTTCTGGAATTCCGTGGCGCACCATCCGGTATCCGGAAAATGGTAGAGACAACTGGGCAAGGGATCAGGAAAAGATGCCTCTGGTGGCGCAAGATAAAGCTCCGCCCTTTGGAATTCCATCATGAATATAGTGAGTTGCAAGTTCAATTATGAGATCTCGACCTATCGACAGTCAATTGTGCAGTCGTCCCAGGAAGTTTTATAGAAAATAACTCATTAAAAAAACATCAACATATTTAGAATACAAATAGACATGTTCCCTCATGGTTCCTTCATGAATAAATCCGATTTTTTGGTAAAATGTGAAAGCCCCTTCTTCAATGTCAACCACTTCTAGCGACACTTTTCTTAAATTAAAATAGTTTTTTCCGATATCAAGGATAGCTTTCACAGCAGCTTTCCCATAGCCCTTGCGTTGGTGCTTGCGGTCACCAATGGTGATGCCAAGCATTGCCCTCTTAGATATCCAATCAATGCCATAAAGCTGGACAATGCCGATGAATTCACCACTATTGTTTTCGTCAATCGAAAACACAATTCTTGTTTTTGATTGATCTGTCATCGCCGACTCGAACCAGGTTTCATTCATTCTGTCGGTAACTGGGAATCTATGTCCAAGTGTCAAATTGCGAATTAATGGATCATTTCTCCATATTATAGTTTTCTCTTTGTCTGACAGCCGCAAGGGACGCAATGAAATAGTATCGAAAACATAGGACATGATAGTTCCTCAAATAGAGACTTGGCTCGTTTTTCGGCTCCAGCGTCCATCACAACGGAACCCGCGTCGCCAGTATCTCATAACAGCCCGGCAGACCGTAATATTCCGAACGAAAAAACGGTTTGGGGGCTGGCGCGGCCGTGTCAATCCGGATGGTACCGTCGCCGCCCTGGGCCACGATGGCAAATCCTGCGGCCCTGAGCGCCTCGACCATTTCCTCCAGATCGATGATGAGTTGCCCTTCCCGGGGAGCCTGCTTGGTCTCGCGATAGACCAGGGTGTTGAGAAACGACAGGGCGGCAGAACGCTGGGGCGAGAAGGTTTCCGTAGCGTTTGCATTGCTTTTCCATCGATAGATGTAATAACCGAGACCGTTGCCATTCAGATAGAGCCGTCCTCCGGGGCGCAATATCCGGTGATATTCGCGCAGGGAAGCCTCGAATGGCGTGCAAAAGATCGTTTGGTAGCACACGATGGCATCGTACGCGGCGTCCGGGAGCTCGGTCCGGGGCAGGGTGGCCTGGGCGACGCGAAGGTTTTCCTGGCCGAGTGCAGCGGCGAGGCGTTGGAGAAAGCGCACTCTGCCCGGGGCCATGTCTTGCGCCAGGATCTGACGGTTCAGCCGGGCCAGGGCCAGGGACCATTGGCCAAAGCCACACCCGGAATCCAGTACCGCCTCAAGCCCTGTGAAGCCGATAGCCTTGAGGCGGTCCAAGTAGATAGCGAGCGGGGTCGCGAACACCCGACGGGCAAAGGCCTGATCGTTGCTGTCGAACAGATCGGCCAGGTCGCCGAGGGCGGTCTCCACGGCGTGGGCTAGCATACGGTGTCCTCCCTGAGGGCTTGCATGACCGGCGCAAAGCTGTGATCGCCAGGGCCGAGCACGGTCACCAGCTCCTGGAAGAGCTGGCGGACGCCTGGCCCCGAACGTCGATGCCGCCGGAGCCGCGCCGGATCGTGGTAGTCGGCCTTGGCCTGGGCGTAGTGGGCGAATCCAAACGAATTGATGAAGACATGGACGGGATGAAAGCAGAAAACCTTCAGGCCGTCGCCTTGCAGCAGGGCGGCGGCAGTGGGCCAGAGGCCATGGGTTTCCTGAAAACGCAAGGCCGTGGCATCGGAAAAGAAAATGGGCAGTTCCCACAGGCCGAAGGGCATGATCAACGGGCGGATGTCCGGTTGCAGGAAGTGCAGGTAATTGCTGGTATAGTGAATTCCCTTGTCCGCACAGTGCGCCTGGAAGAGGCCGCTGGTTTCCAGGCCGTGTGAGCGGACGCCGCGTGCGCCGGGGTAGCGGGCCGCCAGAAGGTCAAAAGTTTGCAGCAGGCTCGATTGCGGTTTTGCATTGGGGTGCAGTCCGATGTCGTGGCCGTCCACAGCCGGATGCTCCGGGGCATCGGTCAAAAAGATCGTCGCGCGGATGCCCGCCTGGTCGAGCAGGCCCAGACAATCGGCCAGCACCTCGGGCGGCGCCCAGTCCAAATCGAGACTGAGCACCCTGGCTTGGGACTGCGGTCGAGTGATGCCGGTGACATCCATAGCGCTAAATCTCCGTTTTTTTGAGAACCGCGTTGGTCGAGGTGGTGTTGTGCAACCCCTGGACGACGTCGCGTTGGGCATCGGCAAGATGATAGCAGGAAACATGGGTCTTCGCGAGGCTCTGCCCCATGGCCTGCAGGGCTCTTTCCCAGCGGTCGAGACGCGCCCGCATGCGGAGCACGTCGCGTACCTTGCCCAACCAGATGGTGGCGCGTTCCCGCACGTCGCCGTCTTCGGCGGCGATTTCGGCGAAAGTCAGGGAGGTGAGGGCCGCTGTGATTTCCCCGCGCAGATACTGACGGAGGCCAAGGGTGAGGTGGTCGCGCGAGGTAGCCGCGATACCGTTGGGCAGACCCGCGTCTGCGGCGGGCAGGTGTCGGCGGTTGACCAGGCACAGGTTTTCCATGCTTTGGGACTTGAGGGCAAACAGCCAATTGCACCGGAAACAGCGGATGCCCGAGTCGAGCAACTCTTTCCAGCGCTTGCCGTGCATGGCCGCCCTGAAAGCCAGAAACGGGGTGTCGTTCCAGATGGTCTGGAGCGGTTTTTGACGGATGTCGCCAAGGATGGCTTCCTCGTAGGGGTCGCCCACGCAATAGCCGACCTTGCCGTCCCACAGGATGTTGCACATGACGTAAGGATGGACGCAGGAGGGGAAGTCCGTTTCGGCCAGATGGGCGCTGATATCGAATTCGATGCCGGGAACCGTATCCTGGAAATTATAGGGGAAATGGATGCCGATGTTGAAAGCCGGGTAGCGCGCGGCCAGAAACTGGAAAATGGCTTCATTGGAAAGGTGGGCGTTCGCCGCGCACCGAACCACGTCAAAGTAGACTTTCGGAACGCGCCTGGATCGCAGGTACAGGCTGTGGAGGGCGTCGAGACGCGCCACGACGCGATCGAAATCATCCTTGCCATGGGCGCGCCGGTAGGATGCACGGTCGAATCCGAAAATGGACAGGGAGAGGAAGTCCAGCAGTTCGAGCAGTCCCCCCATGTGGGCATCGGTCATCCGGGCGATATTGGTGTGCAGGGCCAGTTCATGTTGCGCCTGTCTGGACCGGAAGTGCGTCAGCATATCCAGGATGCGCGGGTGCATGAGGGGTTCGCCGGTCTTTTGGAAGTATACCCGACGTCCTTCACGGGGAAACTGCTCGGTAAGTTGCGCGAAGATATCCCAGGCCATGATCCCGCGTTGGTGTTCGCCGGCGGCATTTTTGCCCTTGCGCATTTTCGGATAGCCACAGGTGATGCAACGGTGGTTGCAGAGGTTGGTCGGACAAAGGTAGATGACCTGTCCGAATTCCGGACAGGATGGCTGGCCTTGGGACCAGGCATAGAGGGCGCTTTGACGACACCGGGCGTCAAGGGCCGCATGATCCGTGTACCAAGCCGGGAGCGCTGCGTCGTCAGACATGATTGTCCTCAAGCTGGTGGTAGGGAAAGATGTAAAAATAGGGAAAGCGAGAAAAGGCTCCGGTTGCGCCAAGCGTCCGCAGGTGGTCCAATGTCGCGTAGGCGCGGATGTAATAGTCGTAAGGAATGTCCTCGGCGCCCCAGCGGGCTTTGAACCGGTGAACGCCGTCTTGGTTCAGCCAGGTCCCTCCGAAGTTGTACCAGGCATAGCCGTCACGCATGGCGTCCAGCATGGACTCGAACACCAACATGGACATGGGTTGCCAAGTCCGAAACGCCGCCGCCGTGGCCGGTATGTAGTATTCACAGGTCCGGTTGTACCGCAAGACAAGCAGCGCGGCGATGCTGCGTCCATCCAGCGTCGCCACGTAGAGGGGGCGCTCGGGTTCGGCAAACCGGGTCAGGAGCGCCTCGAAAAAGGGTGCCGGCTTTGGGGTGCCCCCGAGCCCGGCCATGGTTTGGGCGTGGAAGTCCCGCAAGGCGGCATACGCTTCGGGATCGTCGCGTCGGGTGCAGGATATCCCGGATTTGTAGGGCTTGCGCAAAGCGTTGCGGGTTTTTTGATGGAAACGCGCCAGGAGTTGTTCCCGGTTGTCGGACGCGCTGGCCCAGACCGGCAAGCGCAGCACCTGCCCGATGCGCCTGTCCCGGGTTGGGGCAAACGCTTCCAGGGCGGTTGGAACCGGCATCCCGGGCGCGCCGATGATGGTGGTCGTCAAGGGTCGTTCCCGGGTGCGGACAAAGGCGTCCATGGCCGAGAGCAGGTCTCCGGCGATCACTTCACGGGTGACGCTGTCCAGGCCGTCGCGAAATATCAAGCCGCCATTGCTGCCATAAAAGGGCAGGGAATTGCACACCGTGCCCAGACCAGGGACCGATTTGACGAGGCAGGGCAAGGCCGCCTCAAGACTCCCCCCGGCAATGGCCCCGAACACATGGAGCTCGGCCTGGGTCACGCTGGCGAGCACTTCCAAAAAACGCCGGGCGTGGTAGATCAGGAGACGTGGCCGGGAAAGCACCAGCGATTCGTAGGAATCGAGTTCAGACCCCGAGAGCTGTTGGATGTGATGCGTTGTCATAAGGTTTGCTGTTGGCAGAAAATCTGCAAGAGTGGTCACAATTGCGGGTCGTAGAGATTGAGCCAGGTTTCGATGTTGAGCAGGCTCCAGATGAAGAGCCGGTAGTTGGTCTTGCCTTCCAGATGTTCGAGAACGATGCGCAAGGTGGCGTCCCGATCGAGCAGGGAATAAAGGCGGGCCTTGGCGTTGAAAAGGCTTTTGCGCACGAACTGGATGGATTCGCCCTTGAACCAGGAGGCGTCGGGCGCGGAAAAGCCCTGCTTGCGCCCCCCGGCGATTTCAGCCGGCACATGGGGCCCCAGCACCTTTCGCAACAGCGCCTTGCCGTCCTTGTGGTCCTGGAAAAACTTGAAGGCCTTGTTGGGCTCGTTTTCGTTGATGCGCGCCACGTTGGCCAGGTTGCGCAGTTTGCAGCGCACCGGAACCCGCATGGCGAAATCCACCAGGTCGTTGTCCAGAAAGGGCACCCGACACTCCAGCCCATGGGCCATGGACAGCTTGTCCTCCACGATCAACAGGCTGTGCAGGAAGGTCTTGGCCTCGAAGTACAGGGAGTGGTTGACGTAGTCTTTCGGACCGCACAGGGTCTTTTTCCGGTGGTGGAAGACGTCGCGGAAGATGTCGCGCGTCCAGACATGGTCGACTTTCTCCCGGATGGGCGCGAAGAGTTGCTTGAGTTGGGAGTTGGAGACCAGGCGCTGCCAGAACAGATAGTACTTGTCGATGTAGTCTTCGAAATCGTCGTTGACCACGGCCCGGTAGTAACGCCAGGGATAGCCGCCGAACAGTTCGTCGCCCCCGGTGCCGCTCAGCACCACCTTGACGAAGCGCGAGGCCAGCTGATGGGCGTAGAAATTGGGGTAGCTCTGGCCGACGCGCGGTTCCTCCAGATGCCAGGCCAGCCGGGGTAGAATCCGCTCCATGTCGCCGGCCTTGAGCACCATTTCGTAGTGCTCGGTCTTGAACCGGTAGGACATGAGCTCGGCCTTGGACCGCTCGTCGAAGGCCAGTTCGAGCCCCGAGGCCGAGTGCAGGTCGAAACCGCAGGTAAACGTCTTGATGTAGGGCAGGGCTCCGGCGGCCACGGCCGTGATGGCGCCGGAATCGATGCCTCCGGAAAGATAACTGCCGAGTTCCACGTCGCTGACGAGCTGCCGGTGTACGGCCTGGGTGAACAGACGGTGCAGTTCCTCGACGTATTCGGCTTCCTCGACGGCCTGGTCGGGTTCGCGGAAATTGAAATCCCAGTATTCCCGTAGCGGCAACCGTCCCGGTGCCGCGTCGGCCGCGACAAGGGCCAGGTGTCCCGGCGGGAACAGCCGGATGCCGTCAAGAAGCGTGCGGTCCGTAAACAGGTTCTGGAAGGTGAAGTATTCGAGCAGGGCCTCGTAATCCAGGCGCCGGGGAATCTCCGGACAGGCCAGCAAGGCCTTCTGTTCCGAGGCGAAATAGAGCCGGCTGCCATGCCAGGTGTAGTAGAGCGGTTTGATGCCGTAGCGGTCCCGGGCCAAAAACAGGGTCCGGTCGACCGTATCCCAGATGGCGAAGGCGAACATGCCGTTGAACCGGTCGATACAGCTTGCGCCCCAGACGGCGTAGGCGTTCAGGAGTACTTCGGTGTCGCAGGTGGAGCGAAACGGCCGGCCCAGGGCCTCCAATTCGCGGCGCAGCTCCCGGAAATTGTAGATCTCGCCGTTGAAGACGATGACGGTGCGTCCGTCCGGTGACAGCATGGGCTGGGCTCCGGCGGGCGAGGGATCAAGGATGGCCAGGCGGCGATGCCCCAGGCCGATTCCCCTGTCCACGTACTGGCCTTCGCCATCCGGTCCCCGATGGGCCAGGGCATCGGTCATGGGCCGGATTTCATCCCGGGTGACGGGTTTCCCGCTGCAATCGAGTATGCCGGCGATGCCACACATGGGACCGACCCGGTGTTACGCCTGACCGGGCAGGCGCAGGGCTGCCCCCAGGGCTTTGACCACGGTGTGCTGCTGGTTGTCGGTCATGTCGTGGAACAGGGGCAGGGCCAGGCAGTGGTCCGCGGCAGAGGCGCTTGCGGCCAAGTCCCCGACCAGCCGGCACCGCGCGGGGTCCTGGAAGGCCGGTTGGCGATGCAGGGCGTAGGTGCCGATCTGGGCCTCGATGCCCTGGTCGCGCAGGGTGGCCATGACCTGATCGCGCCGATCGACGAACACGCAAAACGTTTGGTAGGAATGCAGGCTGCCCGCCGGCTCCGAGGGGAAGCGCACGCCCGGCGTGTGGGTCAGGAGTTCCCGATAGCGGGCGGCCAGTTCCCGGCGTCGACGCAGCAAATCCTCCACGATCTCCATCTGGCTGACGCCCACGGCGGCCAGGATGTCCGAGAGTTTGGCATTGGTGCCCATCATGGTGAAGGACGCGCCTTCGCGGCTGCCCTGGGGAGTTGTCAGGCCGAAATGCTTGTAGGCGTTGCTCCAGGCGGCCAGGTCGTCGTTGTCGGTGGTCAGCAGACCGCCTTCGCCGGAGGTGATGCATTTGCGCGGATGGAGGCTAAAGACCGCCGCATCGCCAAAGGTACCGACCATGCGACCGCCCTGGGACGCACCCAGGGAGCAGGCCGCGTCCTCGATGATCCGCAGCCCGGGGAACCGGGCGCGGATGGCCTCCAGCCGGGCGTAGTCCAGCGGGTTGCCGAAAAGCGACACCGGCATGATGGCCCTGGTTTTCGGGGTCATGGCGGCTTCCACGGCGTCGTAGTCCAGGCACAGGGTGCTCGGGTCGATATCCACCACCACGGGCAGCGCCCCGACGATGGCCACGACCGCGCCCGTGGCCGGATAGGTATAGTCCGGCACGATGACCTCGTCGCCGGGACCGATGCCGCAGGCGCGCAGGGCGATTTCCAGGCCGACCGTGCACGACGGGAAGGCGATGGCATGGCGGGCACCCGTGAACCGGGCGACCTGGTCTTCCAGTGTCCGGGTCACCGGCCCTTCGGTGAGATACCCGGAATCAAGGACCGCAAGGACCCGGTCCCGGGTGGCCTGGGTGATGACGGGGCGAATCAGGGGGATGCGGTTCATGCCTGTTCCCCTTTCAGGTAGAGCCGGCCGAGAAAGCCGTCTTTCAGGTAATACATCTTCCAATGGTCGCAGTGCCGGCAGACGTCGGTCCCTGCGTAGTCTCCCTGGCGATGGCTCTGGCGCAGGGCGTTGTAGGCCGGGGCGTTCCAGGCCTCGGCCAGGGAGGCGTGGCGGACGTTGGCGAGAGGGCGGCCGTTGACCTGCCGGGTCCAGTCGTGGTTGCAGACCGCAATGGCGCCGTTCCAGTAGACCACCATGTCGGAAAAGAGTTTTTTGCAGGGCTGGCGGCGGTCGAACGTCGGGAGCGGCTCGGCGATGCTGCCGGGATGGCCGTCGCCGGAATGCTCGACGTAGATGCGCACCCGGTCGGCCTTTTCACGCCAAAAGGCCACGAAATCCTGGATTTGCGGACTACGGCTTTGGGTTTCCACGGTCGAGACCTGCACCACGGTCTTGGCGCCGCATTTCGCCTTCCGGTCCAGGAAGGCCAGAACATTGTCGCGGCAGGTCGCGTAATCGGCGGTCTGTTCCGGTGCGGCCCGGGCCCGGGGATCAGGCGGGTTGAGGGAAAAGGAAACAAAGTCCAGGCCGGTAGCGAGCAGGGCCGCGCCGGTTTCGGGCGTCAGGCGGGTGGCGTTGGAAGCCAGCTGGATCGGGCCGCAGCCGCAGGCCTTGGCATGGGCCAGAATTTCGTGCCAGTGCGGATGCAGCAGGGTTTCGCCCCGGAAAAAGGGCACGAGTTGCACCGGCGCGTGCAGGGCCATTTCGTCGATCAGGCGTTTGGCCAGGCCGACGTCCATGTCGCCGCGCTCGGGCTCCATGTATTTGCGCGGGCAGAACCCGCATTGCAGGTTACACCGGTTGGTCAGCTCCAAGGTGATGCGTTGCGGAAAAGGCGGCGCATCCGCCGCGCATTCCATCCTCATGTTGTTCCTCTTGGTCGCCTGTTGCGCACGGCGGCCGGTCCATCGCCATCACGGGACACGGTAATTACGATATAAGCAAAAAACGGACCGGGAAAAAGCTTTTTACGTTGCCTCGGGTTGCGTGAACGACGCTTAGGCGGTCGCGGCCTGTCGCAGTGCGGCGGCGATGGTTTCCTGATCCTTGCCGGAGAGATACGGGTGCATGGGCAGGCTGAGCACCTCCCTGGCCGCTTGTTCGCTGACCGGAAAATCGCCCGGGCCATGGCCCAGTCCGGCAAAAGCGCCCTGAAGATGCAGGGGCAGGGGATAGTACACGCCGGTCGGAATGCCGGCCGCCTTGAGGGCCGCCTGGAGCCGGTCCCGGTCGGCCACGCGCAGGGTGTACTGGGCCCAGGCGCTGACGGCCCCGTCCCGGACCGGGGGCACGGTGAGGCCGGGAATGTCCGTCAAAAGATTGGCGTAGCGCGCGGCAACCTGCTGCCGGGCCTCGATTTCATCCGGAAACACGGCCATTTTGGCCAGCAGTACGGCGGCCTGGAGGGTGTCGAGGCGGGAGTTGAGCCCCAGCCGGACGTTGTCGTATTTGTCCCGCCCCTTGCCGTGGACGCGCAGGGAGCGCAGCGTGTCGGCAAAGTCCGGGTCGTCGGTCAACACCGCGCCGCCGTCGCCGAAACAGCCCAGGGGCTTGGCCGGGAAAAAACTCGTGGCCGTGGCCGTGGCCAGGGAGCCCACGGCCTTGCCCTGGGCGGAGCCACCGAAGGATTGGGCCGCGTCGGCCACTACGAACAGGCCTTCGGACGCGGCAATGGCGTTGATGGCCGCGTAGTCCGCCGGCTGGCCGAACAGGTCCACCGGGATGACGCCGCGCGGCTTCAGACCGGCGAAACGGGGAGCCTGGCGGCTTTGGCCGATGGCGGCGCGCAGTTTGTCCGGGTCCATGTTGAAGGTGGCCGGATCGATGTCCACGAAGACCGGCGTGGCGCCCACCAACGCAATGACCTCGGCCGTGGCGATGAACGTGAACGGCGTGGTGAAGATCAGGTCGCCGCGCCCCACGCCGTGGGCGAGCAGGGTGAGCAGCAGGGCGTCGGTGCCGCTGGCGCAGCTCACGGCCTGGCCCACGCCGCTGTGGCCGGCCAGCAGGGCTTCCAGCTCGGCCACTTCCGGGCCCATGATGAATTTGCCGTGGGCGAGTACGGTTTGGATGCGGCCTTCCACAGCGTCCTTGATGCGGGCGTACTGGGCCTTGAGATCGATAAAAGGCATCATGACGGTTGCGTCTCCTGTGTCGCGTCCCGGGGGCCGGACGCTAGTGCTTTTCGCCGGGGAGCGGGGCGAGGCTTTCCCCGGTTGCGGCGTAGGCGTTGCCGCAGGCCGGACAGGTCAGGTCCGGTCCCAGCCGTTCGCCGCAGGCGCACATCCAGCCGATGCGGCGGGCCGGATTGCCGACCATGAGGGCGTGGTCCGGCACGTCGCGCGTCACCACGGCCCCGGCGCCGACAAAGGCGTAGGCCCCGATGGTATGGCCGCAGACAATGGTACTGTTGGCGCCGAGGGTGGCCCCGGTGCGGACCAGGGTCGGACGGATCTGGTCCATGCGGTTCACGTGGGCGCGGGGAGTGGCCACGTTGGTGAACACCATGGAGGGGCCGCAAAACACGTTGTCCTCCAAGGTGACGCCCTTGTAGACCGAAACGTTGTTTTGGATCTTGCAGCCCCGGCCCACCCGGACATCGGGACCGATCATGACATTTTGGCCGACATTGGTCTTTTCACCGATGACGGTGTTTTTGAGGACATGGGTGAAATGCCAGATCCGGGCGCCCCGGCCAATGACCGCGCCCGGATCGATGATGGCGGTTTCGTGCACGAACGGGGCCTCGGGATCGCTGCCGCCATCCCGCAGGCGCACGCTTTCGCCGCCATGCTCCAGGGATTGCTGGGCGCCGACGAGCACGCGCAGCACGCGCAGGCCCTCGCGACCGTCGGTAGGGGACGCGCAGCCGTGTTGGATGCAGTCCAGAAACAGCAGGCATTCCTCCCGCAACGGCTCGCGCTGCGTCAGGGCCACGGCCTCGCCCGCGTCCTTTTTCGGGATGGGCTGGCCGTTTTGCCAGCAGATTTCATGACAATAGGCCGTTAATTTGTGCTCCCAGGGCAGGGTGTCGTCGAAAACGGCCATTTTACGGTCGCCGACCACAACGAGTTTTTGCTCTTTGAAGGGGTGCAGCCAGGAGACAAAGACATGGGCCTTGAGGCCGGAGGGAAATTCCAGGTTGGTCATGGTCACGTCGGCGTTTTGACGCAGCAGGTAATTGCCGCCGGTGGCCTGGACCCGGGTGGGAAATTCGCCGGCCAAGCCAAGGATCATGGAAAAATCGTGGGGGGCAAACGACCAGAGCGCGCTTTCCTCGCGTCTGAATTTCCCCAGATTGAGCCGGTTGGAATAGATGTAATTGATGCGGCCGAATTCACCGGATTGGACCATCTGTTTTAATTTGATAAACGCCGGATGGTAATGCAGCAGGTGCCCCACCATGAGGATGCGTTCCCGCCTGTCTGCCAGGGCGATAAGATCCTCGCCGTGGTCTTCGTCGAGGACGAGGGGTTTTTCGACAAAGACATGCTTGCCGGCAAGCAGGGCGGCGTGGGCGATGGCATAATGGGTTTCCGCCGGAGTGGCCACGACGATGCCCTCGATCGCGTCGTCTGCCAGGGCGTCTTCCAGATGCAGACTCGTGGCCACGTCGGGATATTGCCTGCCGAAGGCGGCGAGGGTCTCCCGGTCGGTGTCCACAATGCACGCCAACGCGTCCAGCTGATGGAAATTGCGGATGAGATTTTTTCCCCAATAGCCGGAACCGACGACGGCAATGCGTGGTGTGCCCATGATATGTCCTTTTCCCTGCATGGCGACTGCGCTGCGAGATGCAAAAAATAAGCATAAATCATGCCGTTACATATTCCCCGGTCCCTGCGGCGACAGTCTTGCGAGGGGCGCGCAACAGGGCCGGCCCCTGCAACGCCGGCCTGCCCAGGGCCACGGGGATGACCGGCGGACAACCGGCAAACGGCCGTTGTTTGGCGCGGCGCTTGCAATAAATGATTTTTTGTTGGCAGAAAGAGGACATGAACGGGCTGATCTTGCCTGTCGGACCAGATCCCGCGCCGGTCTCGCCTTCCGGTAGGAAAAGATGGCCTGGGAGAAGCCGTTGCGTGTGGCGTCGACGGGCTTTTCGGGCCAGGCGGCCGGGATGAAAATCGCTGCCGGACAATGAGGACCGCATGAAGATCGTATTTTTCATTAAAGACAGCAGTGGTGTTGTATTACGCGACTTCAGCAGCGGTATCATCGCGTTTTTGCGCCGGGAACATGAAGTCCGCATCAGCGATGCCCTTGACGAAAGCAGTATCGCGCCGCTGTGCCGCTGGGCCGATCTGGCGTTCGTGGAATGGATGGCCGAACACGCCGTGGCGGTCAGCCGCCGCCGCCGGCCCTGCAAGGTCCTGGTGCGCCTGCACAGTTACGAGGCCTATACCGTCCAAGCGAACGCCATCCGCTGGGAAAACGTGGACCTGCTTGTGTCCGTGGCCGGTCACGTCCTGGCCCTGCTCGAGTCGCGGATTCCCGACCTCAAGCAGCGGGTCCGGACCAGGATCATCCCCAACGGGCTGGACGTGTCCCGTTTTCCGGCCAAGCCGCCCGCGCCCCGGGGGAAAAAGATCGCCTGGGTGGGCACGTTGCGCCACACCAAGAATTTTCCGCTCATGCTGCAATGCCTGCGGGCCGTCTGTGATCGCGATCCGGGCTGGACCTTGCACGTGGCCGGCGATTACCCGGCCTGGAACGGGGTCGAGTCCATGGAGAACATGGTCTACAACCTGCACATGATCGAACAGCTCGGGCTCCGGGATCAGATAACCTTTTGCGGCAATGTGGAAGACATGCCCGGCTGGTACCGCGACAAGGACGCCCTGGTTTCCACGAGCATCCGCGAAAGTTTCGGCTATGCCATTGCCGAAGCCATGGCCACCGGGCTTCAGCCGGTCATCCACGCCTTCCCCGGCGCCCAGGCCGTCTGGCCGCGGGAATGCCTGTTTTCCACCGTGGCCCAGTGCGCGGACATGCTGGTGGCCGGGGCCTACGATCCCAAGGCCCTGCGCGCCTTTGTCACCGAGCGCTACGGCCTGGCCAAGCAGCTGGCCACCTGGGCGGTCACCCTGGGCGAGCTGTTGGCCGCGCCGCCGCCGGCCGAGGAGACTGTCGCGGTCGCAGACGCGGCGGACGGATTTCCGGGCGTGGCCGGCTACTGGGAAAACCGCTATGCCGACGGCGGCACCTCGGGTGCGGGTTCGTCCGGCCGGCTGGCCGCCTTCAAGGCCCGGGTGCTCAACGCCTTCGTGGCCGAGCAGGCCGTGGGCTCGGTGGTGGAATTCGGCTGCGGCGACGGCAATCAGCTCGCCCTGGCCGCGTATCCGGCCTACGTCGGTCTGGACATCACGGCCGGGGCCGTGGCCCTGTGCCGCGAGCGGCACGGTCGGGACCTGACCAAGCGGTTTTTCCGCTACGAGCCCGAAGCCTTCCCGGCGGACAATCCCTGGCTGCGGGGCGAGCTGGCGCTGTCCCTGGACGTGATTTTCCATATCGTCGAGGACCGGCTGTACGAGCTTTACATGGGCCACCTCTTCGACAGCGCCTCGCGCTACGTCATCATCTATTCGTCCAACACCGATGCCGATTCCGGCGTGGCCCACGTGCGCCACCGCAAATTCACACGTTGGGTGCGCCGCAACCGCCGGGATTTTGTCCTGGAAGGCCATATCCCCAACGCCTACCCCTTTGACCCCGGGCAACCCGATACGACCTCGTTTAGCGATTTCTACATTTTCAAGCGCACGGAGGCGCACGGTGCTTAAGGATTTCAACCCGCTGGTGACGGTGCTCATCCCGGTCTACAACGGGGCGGACTATCTGGGCGTGGCCGTCGAAAGCGCCTTGGTCCAGCGGTATGGCCACATCGAGGTGGTGGTGGTCAACGACGGCTCCACCGACGACGGTGCCACCTCCCGGGTGGCCCGGTCCTTTGGCGACCGCATCCGGTATTGCGAAAAGGAAAACGGCGGCGTGGCCTCGGCCCTCAACCACGGTCTCGAACAAGCCCGGGGCGACTATATTTCCTGGCTCAGCCACGACGACTTCTACGATCCGGACAAGATCGCCACCCAGATCGACTACCTCCGTCTGGCCGAGGACCCGGACCTGCTGACGTTTACGGCCGTCCGGCTGGTCGGTCCCCAGGGCGAACGCCTGCGCGACCACATCGTGCCCCCGCGCTTGCTGCGCGACGTGGTGCTGACCATCCTGTCCACCTCGGTCAACGGCTGCGCCACCCTGGTTCCCCAAAGCGCCTTTGCCAAGGCCGGACGCTTCGACGAACGGCTCAAGACGGTCCAGGACAACGATTTATGGTTGCGCATGGCCCTGGCCGGCGTGTCCTTTGCCTACCTTCCCCAACCGCTGGTCGCCTCGCGCCAGCATCCCGGCCAGACCAGCAACCTGCTGCGGGATATCCATTTCCAGGAAAAAGAGCTGTTTTACCTCAAGGCCATCCGGAGCCTCGGCTCCCGCTTTCCTCCCCTGGCCGCCGACATCGTCGCCATTTTGGAGGCAAAGGGCTTGCATGACGTCGCCCGGGCGGCCCTGGCCCGGGCCCGGCAGGGCGGCCTATGACGGCCTCGGACAGCCCCCGCCCGTTGCGGGTCCTGTTTTTGGCCTTCGGCTATTCCATTCATGCCTACCGGCGTATCGGCCTGTTCGCGGCGGACCCCGGCTTCACGGTGCATGTGGCCTCCGATCACGCCTACGCCATCCCGGGCGCCGGGCTGACGCTTTTAAACGGGCGCCAGGGGCTGGCCCGGGCCCGGCAGCGGCTGCCGCGTTTCGTCCAGGCCGTGGCGGCCTTTCTCGCCCGAACCGGGGTGCGCCAGGCGTCCGGGAGTCTGGTGCAGGAGCTCGTTGTCCAGCTTTTCGCCTACCGTCAGCTGCTGCATGCGGTCCGGCGCTTCAAGCCCGATGCCGTCTTCCTGCAAACCCTGCTCTATCCCTCGTACTTGGCCTGCCTGCTGCCCGAATCCCTGCCGCGCCTGATCACGTTCTGGAACGGCGATCTGGTCTGGTGGGCCCAGCAAAACGAGATCCTCAAGACCTTCAAACGCCAGATCGTGGCTACCGGCATCCGCGGCGCGGCCGCGGTGACCGTCAATTCCAACACGGCCCGGGCCGCGGCCCTGGAATACGGCCTTGATCCGGCCAGACTTCATGTCATCCGCTATCCCGGCGTGGACCTGGCCCATTTCACGCCCGGCGACCGACAGGCCGCCCGGGCCGAACTGGGCCTTGGCAGCGGGCCGGTGGTGCTGTGCCCCCGGGGGCTCGGCGGCTACCTCAATTCCGATATCCTCATGGAAGCGGCCACGGCCGTGTGTTCCGTGGTGCCGGACGTCACGTTCCTGTTCGTCTCGGGCGTCGGCCGGGACCTGTGGGAGGAACTGCTGGCCCTGCCCCGTTCCCTGGGGCTTGCGGGCCATTTCCGCCACGACGGCCAGATTCCCTGGGAGCGCATGCCCGCCTATTACCGGGCGGCCGAGAGCATGGTCTCGCCGTCTTCCAACGATTCCCAGCCCAATTGCATGCTGGAGGCCATGGCCTGTGGCACGCCCGTGATTCTGGGCGATATCCCGGCCATCCGCGAATGGGTGAGCCACGGCCGCAACGGCCTGCTCGTCCCGCCCCGGGATGCCCGGGCCCTGGGCGCGGCCATGTTGACCTTGCTGCGCAACCCGGAAAAAGCGCGAACTTTTGCCGCCATCAACCGCAACATCGTGCGCGACCGCGTGGACTCCGTGACCCAGTGCGCGCGGGTGAAGGAGCTCGTGCGGTCCGTGCTCGGGGCCGGGGCCTGACGCCCGCCGGGGAGGAAGCCATGGTTGTCCTTGTCGTGGGAGGGGCCGGCATGCTCGGCCATCAACTGGTGCGGCAACTGCGCCAGGACGGCTTCACGGTCCTGGCCACGGTGCGCGGCCCCCGGGAGGCCTACGTCGGCCTTGAACAGTTCCTTTTACCGGAGGCCACGGTCTTTGGCGTGGACGTGACCCGGCCGGAGCGGCTGTCCGGGGTGCTCGACACCTGCCGCCCCCAGGCCGTCATCAACTGCGCCGGCCTGGTCAAGCAGCGCCGGGAAGCGGCCGATCCCGCGGCGGCCATCGAGCTCAACGCGCTGTTTCCCCATCGCCTGGCCGCCTTGTGCCGCCGGGCCGGGTGCCGGTTGCTGCACTTCAGCACGGACTGCGTCTTTTCGGGCCGCGCCGGCAACTACCCGGACGACGCGCTCCATGACGCCGTCGACCTCTACGGCCGCAGCAAGTCCCTGGGTGAGGTCGGCGGGCCGGGTTGCCTGACCCTGCGCACCTCCATCATCGGCCCGGAACTCCCGGGCCGGCACCAGGGACTGCTCGAATGGTTTCTCGCAAGCGCGGGAACCGTGCCCGGCTACACCAGGGTCGTATTTTCCGGGCTGACCACATTGGCCATGAGCCGTCTGGTGGCGCGGTTGCTCACACACCACCCGCACGCTTCGGGGGTCTACAATGTCTCGGCCGCGCCCATCGCCAAGCACGACCTGCTGGTCCTGTTGCGGGACGCTTTGAACTTGCCTGTCGCCATCCGTCCCGATGGCGCGCTTGGCTGCGACCGCAGCCTGGATTCGAACCGTTTTCGGGCGGCCTTTGATTACACGCCACCGACCTGGCCGGCGATGGTGCGCGAATTGGCCGATGCCTTGCGGGCGGACGGGCGCTGCTGAACCTGGCGCTTTTTTTGCATAATTCCCCCCGCAAAGACGCATCCCCTCCGGCCCGCCGCGTTGTGGCATGGGGGAAACCCGCCAGGATCTTCCTGCGAACGGCCGGATTCGGGTCTGCGTTCCGGCCGGATGTCGGAACAGGCGTCAAGAAAACGTCTTCGCGGTCGTCTCCCGCAGGCGCGGGACCGCAACCAAGGAGGGTAGGATGTATTTCGAGGGCAAGACAGTGCTGGTCACGGGCGGCACGGGTTCCATGGGCGGCCGGCTGGTGCGGCGGCTGCTGACGGGTGAGCGCGGTGCGCCGAAAAAAATCATCGTGTTTTCCCGCGATGAGAGCAAACAACACGACATGCGCGTGTCGCTGTCCAAGCAAAAGACCGTCACCGACGAGCACATTTACAGCAACTTCCAGCAGCGTCTGGAATTCCGCATCGGCGATGTCAGGCGCTATCCCGATGTGTGCAGCGCCGTGCGCGACGCGGACGTGGTCATCAACGCCGCCGCCCTCAAGCAGGTCCCGACCTGCGAGTATTTCCCCGAACAGGCGGTGCGCACCAATTGCCTGGGCGTGACCAACATCGTGCGCGCCATCAACGAGAACCGCTTCCCCGTGGAAACGGTCATTGCCATCAGCACCGACAAGGCCTGCAAGCCCATCAACGTCATGGGCATGACCAAGGCCATCCAGGAACGCATCATCATCGCGGCCAACATCCTCAATCCGTCCACGCGTTTTATCGGCGTGCGCTACGGCAACGTGATGGCCTCGCGTGGATCGGTCATTCCGCTTTTCCGGGAACAGATCTCCCGGGGCGGGCCGGTGACCGTGACCCTGCCGGAGATGACCCGCTTTTTGATGAGCATCGACGAGGCCGTGGACACGGTCTTTGCCGCTGCCGACGGTGCCAAGCCCGGCGAAATCTACATCCCCATCGCCCCGTCCGGCACGATCATGGATCTGGCCAAGGCCATGGTCGGGGAGCGCGACATCCCGATCCGGGTCGTGGGTATCCGGCCGGGGGAGAAAATCCACGAAGTGCTGATTTCCGTGGAGGAAGCCTACAACAGCGCCCGGCGCGGCCAGTACTACGCCATCCGGCCCATGCTGCCCGAACTGCGCCAGGGCGAGGAGCCGTCGCCGCCGGCGTTTCACGGCGAGTTCAGTTCGGAAAAAGCGGTGGTGCCCCTGGCCGAAGTGGCGGCGCTGCTGCGCAAACACGGCCTGATCGACTGATCGGGCGTCGCGGACACCTGCCATGGCCTTCAAAGTCCTGACGCTGCTCGGCACGCGCCCCGAATGCATCAAGCTCTCGGCTGTCATCGACACCCTGGCCCGCCAGGTGGACCATGTGTTGGTTCATACCGGCCAGAACTACGATTACGGCCTCAACGGCGTGTTTTTCGCTCAGCTCGGCCTGCCCGAGCCCGACCATTACCTCAACGCGGCCTGCGACACTCCGGCCGCGACCGTGGCCCGGGTCATTGAAAACACCGACGCCGTGCTGCGCCGGGAACGTCCCGATGCCGTGCTGGTCCTCGGCGACACCAACAGTTGTCTGGGCGCCTATGCGGCCAAGCGTCTCAAGATCCCCATCTTCCATATGGAGGCGGGCAATCGCTGCTTCGACCAGCGCGTGCCCGAGGAGATCAACCGCCGGATCATCGACCATTTAAGCGACGTCAACATGCCCTATACCGAGCATGCCCGGCGTTTGCTGCTGGCCGAGGGCATCCCTTCGGATACGGTGATCAAGACCGGTTCCCCCATGCGCGAGGTCCTGACCCGTCATGGGGCAGCCATTGATGCCGCCACGGTTCTGGAGGATCTGGGATTGCGCCGGGGGCAGTATTTTGTCTTGAGCTGCCACCGCGAGGAAAACGTGGATGCGCCGGACCGGCTCGAACGGCTGCGCCGCTGTCTGGAAGCGCTCGACGCCCGTTACGGCTTGCCGGTCGTCTTCTCCGTCCACCCGCGCACCTTGGCCCGTCTCAAGGCCCTGAACGGCTTTTCCCTGCCCGCCCGGGTGCTCCAAAGCCAGCCCTTCGGTTTGTTCGAGTATGTCAAGCTGCAAAAACATGCCTTTTGCGTGCTGTCCGACAGCGGCACCCTGACCGAGGAGGCGGCCATCTGCGATTTTCCGGCCGTGATGCTGCGTCAGGCCCACGAGCGTCCGGAAGGCATGGACATGGGGGTGGCGATCATGGCCGATCTCGATCCGGAAGGGCTGTTGCGGGCCATTGCCGCGGCCACGGCCGCCACTGCCGGCCCGGACGGGCGGCGCGTCGGCCTGCCCGAGGATTATGCGCCCCTGGATGTGTCCCGGAAGGTGCTGGGAATCATCCTCAGCTATACGGAATACTGCAACCGTACGGTCTGGAAGCGGGGCTTCGAGCGTCTGCCGCTGGGGTAGCCGTTCAGCCCGGCGGGATGTCGTCCGGGGTGCGGTACGCGGCCAGACGCTCGGCCAACAACCGGTCTTGCAGCGTCAGGGCGATGGCTATGGCTTTTTGCACCGCGTCCTGGCGCGTGACGCAGGTCGGGAAAAGCAATTGTTGCAGGGCGCGGACGCGCTGTTCCTGGTTTTTTTCCAAGGCGGCCGCAAAGTGTTCCAGTCGTATGAGGAACCGACGTGCGGCGGCTTTTTTCGTGGTCTCCATGGCAGGGGGCGGGGGGAGTACTTCTTCCGGGGTCAGCCATTGTCCCGAATCGCGCAGGCTTCTGAATTGGCCGCAGGAGCAGCAGGGGACGTCGTCGCGTATGGGGCCTTTGCCCAGAAGGGCGCGCCGCGCTTCGACGATTTTGGGATGATTCAGCGCGGCGTCCAGACCGTCCTCAAACACATTGCCACCGAAGTAGAATTTCGAACTGCCGCAACAGCCAAGCACTTTGCCATCCCAGCTGATCCGGGGTTTGCGCCAGAGGAAATAGCACATGGCCCGGGAATAGGATTTCTGGGTTTTTTCCATGAGTTCCTCCCGGGTCGCGGCCAGCCACCCGGTCTCCCGCATGACGAAATCCTTGTCCCGGATTGGGGAATACGTGGAGTCCCAGGCCATTTTGGGGGAGAACTCCATGCCGCGTTCTTCGGCCATGGCGCGGGCCAGGGGCAATTCGTGTTCGTTGTGGCCAAAGACGATGAATTGCCATTTGAGGTGGGGGAAGTCGCTGCCGCTGGCTTTCTTGACGCGGTTGAGCCGGTCGATGTTGGCCAGGACATGGGTCAGGTTGCCTCCGCGACGATAGATGGCGTAGGTCTCCGGGGTGGCGCCGTCCAGCGCGCAGACCAGAAGTCGGGTGCGGCAGGCAACCATGGCTTCGAGGACTCCCGGCCGGACAAAATTGAAATTGACGCCTGAGGGGATGAAAAGGGCAACATCGCGTTCCCCGGCCGCCTGAAAAATTTGTTCGAGATCCGGGTTGAGGAACAGTTCCCCGATGTTGTCGAAGTGGATTTCCCGTATCGAAGGATTTTCGGAAAGCAGCCGTTTGAAATTGTCTACGGTCAGATAGCCTTTTGAAAAGCAGTAGCTTCCAGCATTCAGATTGTTTTGTACCTTGCAATCCGCGCAGTGTAATTGGCAGATGCTGCACCCGTCGATGGAAAGGGCGCTCGGGTCCTTGATGCGGTCCATGGCTCCCTCCTTCAGTTTCGTTGCCGTACAGGCGTGTCGGCAGATTTGCGTTCTGGGACACGGTGCCGTAGCTCCCGTGAACCCGACCGGATGTGCATCCAGCCTTCTGACCGCCCGGGGCCTCGGACAAGCCGGGGCCGCTGTTCGGCCGTAGCTCCTGACAAAGCTCTTGGCTTCCCGGACATACGGCATTCGCCGTCCCGCCGTCCAGGTGGGAAGGTGCCTTGTGATTTAGGAATTTACCGCATGGCACCTCTCAAGGGACGGTTGATGGCAAGACATCGCGCTGAATCGGCATAGGGATTTTTGGGATCTCGGCTGCCTGGCCCATGTCCGGCGCAAGTTCGTCGAAGTTGAGAAGTCTGCCGGCAAGAAGGCCAAAGGCGGCACGGCCCATGCCGTCCTGGACCTGATCGGCAAGCTTTACAGCGTGGAGCACCAAGCCGAAAAGC
>JAWRKJ010000144.1:0-33481 GCA_040307025.1 Desulfovibrionaceae bacterium
ACGGGGTGCCCATGGCTTTCAAGGAAGGCACGGAAAAGGGTTCCATGGCGATCATGGACGAGGAGCAGGAGAAGGCCTTTTTCAGCGATCCCAACGCGCCTCTCGGCAAGGGCGAGGATTTGCTCAAGCAGATGTTCTAAATTTTTTTCAGTGCGTTGAGCGCCCAGCCGGGTCGGGATCTTGGTCCTGGCCCGGTTTTTTTGTTTGCCGGCAGGAAGATCAATGCAGGGGAGGCCTGTCCGGGTTTGGGATACGAATTTTTTTGTTACAATATTACCACATTTTTGAGGAGTGCAGTACGTCTTGTATAAATATTGCAATATTCCATGGACAGCATGGTAAAAAATCCCCCAGTCCTGTTTGTACAATACAAAGGTGCACGGTATTTTTTGGGGCTACTCTTCGAGACGTTCACCGATGGGAAAAGGCAAATTTTTCGAGCGACGCGATAATTTTAAAAAAGTTACAGAATATTTATTTATTTTTACTCCATAAACCTGGCGTGTAGCTGTCCGATAAGTGCCACGGTATCCAGGCTGCAAGTGAACAAAGGAGTCAGACCATGGATCTTCTCAGTCTTTCCTACGATACGGGGAATGTGGGCATTTTAAACGGCACCAGCACGTCTTCCACCTCCGGCACCAGCTCGGCGGCAAGTTCGCTGACCATGGGCACTTTGGCGACCAACGGCAGTGATGACTCGAATTTTTCCCAGGGCGCGGCCATGATGAGCAAACTGTCCGACCTGCAAAGCTCGGATCCGGACAAGTTCAAGGAAGTGGCTCAGCAGATTTCCGACAAACTCTCCGAAGCGGCCGGCAACAGTTCGGACAGCGAGCAGGCGAGCATGCTGTCGGATATGGCCGACAAGTTCGCCACAGCCGCCTCCACCGGTGACATGTCCTCCCTGGCTCCGCCCGAGGCAGCCGCCGGTGCCGGTGCCCAGAGCCAGGCCGCGCTGAAATACAACCAGACCGGCTCCTCCACGGGAACCAATCCTATGGAGGCGGCCGGCAGCATCATTTCCGAAGCACTCTCCAGCGTGGAAACAGCTTCGGCGTAAGCCGCCGTGAGCGCCATTCCCCGTCGCCGGACCTTTGCCGGGCGACCGGCGACGGGGACGTTCACGGTTGGGTTGATCCTCAGGCGCCGGGCTTGGCACTGTCCCCGGCCAGCAGGGCGTTTTCGAAGCTGAGCGCTTCGGCGGCCGGGTATTTGCGGGCCAACCGCTGGATATCGTCCAGATAGCGGTGGGCGTGGCTCAAATAAAATGACAAGGCCCGGGCGAATTTCTTTCCCACCAGGCCGTCGATGAACAGGCGGCTGATCTCCTTTTCCCGCAGCAACACATACTGTGAGAGCAAAAACACGCGCCGCTCCTCCAGGGACATGGCCCGCAGAGCCCGCTCCAGCACGGTGCGCGCCCGGGGCTGATACATCCAGAAATAGAGAAAATCCAAGGCGTTGACGATCAGGATCTTGTCCAGGTTCCGCTTTTCGCCGCCCAGGTTGGCGATCAGGGTCTTGGGTGTTTCGAGCAGCCGGGTCGCGTCCTCCTGGGGGTAGAGCAGTTCCAGCAGGGAATAGGTGTCGAACAGCTGCTTGAACTTGTCCGTGTAATCCCGCAGCCGCATGTGCACGAACCGGGCCCGGTCGGCCAGGCCTTCGATGAACGCGGCCACGCAATCCGAAGCGAATTTGGAGATGATGGCGGCATACGGTTGCAGGGCGGCTTCGGGCGCCGCGATGCCGTATGCGGTGAGCAATTTAGCCAGCAGGGCGTTTATGCCCAGGGCCAGGGGAATGGACAGGACGGTGCGGAACAGATTGCCCACGGCCGCGGCCTGGGGCAGGCCCCGAATAAGGTTATGGGAAGCCAGATACAAGCCGTTGGCCAGGGCCATGACCGTAAAAAGGGCCACGGGGTTGGTCGTGGTGGTGATGCCGCACCCGTGGCCGAGGATCACGGTCTTGACCAGGATATCGAGCAGGGGCACGGAAAATCCCGTGAAAAGCAGGGAATCGGCAATCTGATCCAGGCGCACGAAGTCCTTCCAGGACAGCAGCGGACTGCGCCGCAAGCCGCCGCGTCCAAGCACGGACTGGATGACGTTGCGCAGCCCCGTGATGCCAAACCAGATTACCGGCCCCAGCCAGGCCAGCACCCACCAGGAATTGACCGAGGCGAACGAGGCGGCGGCCACGGCAAAACCGACGAGGATTTTGAGGGTGTTCTTGATCGGAGCGTTGAGGTAGCGCCAACGCAACCGCAACGGCTGCCGGGCGGCGGTGGCCTCGGCCAGGAATCGGGCACTGGCCTTGGGCTGGATGCCGCCCAGGGTGAAGATGTTGGCGGTTGTCGCGTTGGCTTTGTAGTAGCGGCGTCCCACCCATTTGAGGGTCGTGTGGTAGCCGGCCAGGCGCAGACCGGGCAGGTTGCGCAGGAAGCGGAAGAATCGGGTCGTGACCGGGGAGGCGAAGTCCTCGGGCAGGGCATTGATTTGGGGCGTGACCGCCACGCCCACGGGGATGGCTTGGCGCTGACGGGGTTGGCCTTGGACGGCGTGGCGGGCGGCCTTGTCCAGAACGCGGCCGGACCGGCCGGGCAGGGTGTCGCGCACTACAAGCCCCATGCCGTGATGGCGGGTGGACTGGCCCGAGGAATCGGTGCCGATACGGGCGGCCAGGGGTTTTTTGCGGTAGGCGGCGGCCAGGGCGGCGATGTCTGCGGCCAGGTCGCGCATGCGGGCTACCTTGGCCGGGTCCGCGCCGCTGTCTTCCAGCCGGTCGGCCAGCCGGTGGATGAGGCGCTTGAGCGCCACCACGTTGCCGGTGTTGAGCACAGCCAGCAGTTCGAGAATCTCGCTCGAATCCCGGCCGGTTTCTTCGTGCACGCGCAGGTTGAAGACTTCCAGGGTCGTGATGGCCCCCCGGCACAGGGCCAGGATGGACAGCACATCCTCGACGGGAAGTTCCGCGGTTACCAGGGTGATCCGGTTCTGGCGGTGCAGGGCTTGGATGCGGGTGACCAGTTCCAGAGGGGAAATGGTCAGGCGTTCGGGTGGGATTTCGCTGGGCGTCGGTTCTTCGGGGGACGGGATGTCCGGGTTGGCCGCCGGGGAAAGATAGGTGTCCCGCAGGGATTCGGTATCCAGTGCGTCGCGTTCGGCCAGCAAGGGACAGGCATCCCCGCGTCCGTGCACGGCATCCACCTGGGCGTCGGATTGGCGGTCGAGCAGCGGAGCCAAAGCCTCGTGCACGTAGCGGGACAAGTGGTGCACGCTGGCTTGGCCCGCACCCACGAAGGCCAGGAAAGCCTTGGGGTCCAGGGGCGGCAAATCCAGGCCGTACCGGGCGTTGATATCCAGGCGGTGGCGGGCGTTGAAGGCATCGAGCAGGGCAAGAACATACCGCTGACGGCGCAGGGACAGTTCCCGGCCCTCATCCATGAAGGCCGCCACACCGGGCGCGGCCAAGAAATCGGCGAATTCGTGGGGGCGGGCGAGCCCCCGCGGGGTCCAGATGATCTTGAGCGGCCGATTCTCGTGGCGGGCCAGGCACTCGATGCCGATGTGCACGTCCATGTCCATGATGGCGGCCGCTTCCAGCAGTTCCGAAGCCGTTTCCTGGCGCACGAAATGGTAGTGGATGACGGTCAGGCGCCGGATGCCCTTGATCCAGGCATCCATGATGAGATGGGTGGGCGACTTGCGGCCCTTGGTGTTGGCGTCGTGGACATGGTCGTCGAAGGCGAGCTGGTTCCAGGTCTCGGGCATTTCCAGGAGATGGTGCTCGGCCAGCAGACGGCGCACCACCCGGGGCTTGCCGGGCACGGCGGCCCGAAAATCATGGGCCAGCTCCAGCTGGCGGCGGGGATTGCCTCGGGAGCGCACGAGCTCCTTCATGATCTGGAGCAGGACCCGGGCGGTGTTTTTTTCCATTCCCGATTCCGCCGCCACCATCACCTCGTCGCGCAGGCTGCGCAAGGCCGTGAGCCGGTCGCCGGCCAGGCCGACTTCGAGGGAGCCGAGCAGGTGGATGGTGGCATAAGCGATGCGCAGCCCCTTGGGTGCGGCCATTTCCTTGATGCCGTGTGGATGGAGATACGGCGCCAGGAGGCGGCGCAGGCTGGTCGAGGCCCGGCGGGAAAGCACATCGTTGACAATGCCGAGCAGGGCGTAGTCACCCCGGTCGAAGCACAAACGTGCCAAAGGTCCCCGGCGCACGCCGGCCAGGGGATCGACGGGCTCGGGCCGTGGCGGCGCGGGAAGTTGGGAGGCGACGGGTGTTTCCTGCGTCATAACCATGTCCGATATTTCACAATGGTGGGCGGAATGCTTCCTGTGCCATCAAGAGATACCGTGATTTTCCCCCGAGGCCAATGGCTTTGAGAGGTTGCCGTGGCCTGCCGTCACGGGTTTTGGTATTGTCGATCTCGCCCGGCGCGGCCAGCAGGCCGCAGGTTGAGCCGGGCGACGGGAGGCGCAATGGCAGCATACAAGGTACCCGAGGCGGCCCTGGCCGTGGCCCGGGAAGCGGCGCAACGGATACGTGCCCTGGAGGCCGAAGCATTGGCGGCGTTGCACGAAAAAAACGATCTGGCCGCCCACCGGGTCGGCATGACCGAGAAATGCCTGGTGTTGGAGGCGCTGCCCGAGGAGGCCAAGGCCCATCTGCCGGATCCGGCCACCTCGGACACGGCGGCCTTTGCCGCCGGCCTGGAGGATTTCGCCAAGCGGGCCGGCATGGCGCTGTCGCTTGAGAGCATATTCTTTATGGGCGCGCTGCTGTATCCCGATGATTACCAGGACGGCCAGCCCAACGACCTGGAGCGGTTTTTGGACCGATTCGAGGCGCAGTAGGCGCGGTGCGTCCGGGTCGGTTCGACGGCCTGGGCGTTTTGTGAGGGGTCAGGGATTGGCGCCCTGCGGGGGCATCCGGATGCGATGGGGCCTCGGATGGCCAGCAGGGCGCCAGTTTTGCCTGATCGGGTTTCAACCTGAGGAGGAGACGCCATGGGCGTGTTCGATCCCATCACCATAAACGGGATGACCGTGCGCAACCGGTTCGTCCGTTCGGCCACCTGGGAAGGCATGGCCACGGAGGACGGGCAGGCCACACCGCAACTGGAAGCGACGCTCGGGGCCTTGGCCGCCGGTGGGGTGGGGCTGGTCATCTCCAGCCATGCCTATGTGGAAAAACGGGGTCAAGCCGGTCCCTGGCAGCTCGGGGTGCATGAAGCGGCCATGGGCGCGGGTATCGCCCGGTTGACCCGGGCCGTGCATGCCAAAGGCGGACGGTTCGTGGTGCAGCTCGCCCATGGGGGCTGCCGGGCCAATCCTCAGCTCTCCGGCGAGCCGGCTGTCGGGCCGTCGGTGCCGGATGATCCCAAGGCACTGCCCTGCCAGGAAATGACACCCGAGGATTTGGCTCGGGTCGAGGCGGCCTTTGGCGCGGCGGCGGCCTTGTGCCGGGAAGCCGGGGCGGACGGCGTGCAGATCCATGCCGCCCACGGCTATGGCCTCAGCCAATTCCTGTCCCCGCGTACCAACCACCGTTCCGGGGCTTACGGCGGTTCCCTGGAGAACCGGGCGCGGTTGTTGCTTGAAGTGGTCACGTCCATCCGGGGCCGGGTGGGCCAGGACTATCCGGTCCTGGCCAAGCTCAACAGCGAGGATTTCCTGGACGGTGGCCTGACCCGGGCCGAGAGCGTGCAAGTGGCGCGTTGGCTGGAGGGGGCGGGACTCGACGCCTTGGAACTTTCGGGTGGCACCTTTGACTCGGGGCCGCTGTCACCGGTGCGGCCCGGGCTCTTTTCCCTGCCCAAGGGCGAGGCTTGGTATCGCGAGGTGGCGGTGGCCATGAAGGCGATGCTGACCATTCCGGTCATCCTGGCGGGTGGCATCCGCAGCCTGGACACGGCCGAGGAACTCGTGGACTCGGGCACGGCCGACATGGTGTCCCTGTCGCGGCCCCTTGTGCGGGAACCCGGGCTCGTGGCCCGGTGGCAATCGGGCGACCGGGCGCCTTCGACCTGCGTGAGTGACAACGCCTGTTTCGTACCGGCGCGCCGGGGTGAAGGGATTTACTGTCTGACGGCGGTGCGGGAGGAAAAGCGCCGGCAACGGGCGGCCGGTTCTGAAGCGATGGACGGATCGGGGCAGTAAAGCGCTTTTGGACTCGAAAGGTTACCGGGGGGCAGGTCTGCCCCCCGGTTCCCCGTTAGAAACGTGGTCGGTGCTGGCCTAGAACCAGAAGGCCAGACGCGTGCCGATCTCATTTTGGCGCACGCCGTTGTAGACGGAGACATCGGTGTTGAAATGGGCCATCAGCTGGACGTTGGAGGCCAGCATGTAGGCGGCGGTGAAGCCGAGGGTGTGGGTGTCGACCCAGTCCTTCTGCCAGACACCGTGCAGAGACGTCTCTCCACCGTACTGATAGTAGTAGTCGGCGGACACCATCAACTTCGAGGTGACATCGACGCTCAAGTGGGACTCGGCCCCGAAGACGGCATTCTTGGAAGAGCTTGTCGAATGGTTGTTGGCGTCGTTGGCATCCGGATTATCGCCGAACAGAGTGATGTTTCCAGCGACTTCCCACCAGACCCGGTCGCCGAACCGCTTGGCGACGCACAGTTCCTGCTTGGTGGCCCAACGGTTGGAGCCGAGGCTCGGGCGCTTGCGGTCGTAGGAGCCGATGGGAACATACACGAACGGCGTCCAACCGAAGACCCAACCGGCTTCCCGGTCATTGATGAACCAGACCGTGGCCGCCAGGATGGGATCGCCGATACCGCTGGTTTCCTGGCTGTTAAGGGCGATCTGGCCGAAAGGCAGGAGCATCTGCGGGTCAGCCGTGAAGGGGCCGAAGTTCGTGAAGTAGACGGGACGGGCTATGCCGATGTTGTCATACAAGCGCGTCGAGCCATTGATGTATTTCCCTTTGTGGAAATAATCCGTCCCCCACTGATGGGTGTAGTAGGTGGCGAAGAAGAAAGTTCCTGGATCGAGCGGGCACGCGTAATCTCGTGGGCTGTTGCCACCTGTCGCCATGGCGAGTGATGGAAACAACAAGCACGCGGCCAAAATCCACATACGCAAAGAACGAGTCATGACGCTCTCCCCCCAAAAAGGTAAGACGTTGATCCCGGCGACGGTCGCCGCACAATCATGGCGAGCGGCCTCCGTCGTACCTCTGTGTGATCTTCCAGGAAAACAGGTGCCTGCTTTGCTGGAAAAACGAGATATATATTGCTCGAACTCCTGGCTAAGAAGAACGAGTATGCGGCGCGAAGGGGAACTTCGGCCGGGATCTGGGTGAATGTTGCGCCTTTGGTTCTTCGCTGTTTTCCCACAGGGCGTCCTGTTGCCTGACTGTTTGGCCGGGGGTGGCGAGAGGAGAAGGGTCAGCCCCCGGCCTTGCCTGCTTTAGAGTGAGTTTCGGAAGATACGTTCCACCACGGCCTCATCGGCTTTAATGGGGGCCAGGGGGAGAAGTATCTTGGACAGCGAAGAAGCCATGGTGGTCTTCACCAAGGCGGCAACGTCGGCCTCGCTATAGTAAGCGGCCATGCTCGTGGATTGTCCCACGCTGTGGCACCACGCCCGCAGTTTTTCCACCACGAAGTCGGTCTCGCTGGGGACGCCCTTGAGACCGGGGATAATGGGCTCGAACAGGTCGGCCACCACTTCGGGCACAGCGGGGTATATTTCCTGAACCATGGCCGGCATGAGGATGCCGAGACCGTCACCATGAGTCACCTGGACATTGAGGGTGCTCATGGCGTGTTCCATGGAATGGGTGATGTGGAGCAGGCCCAGGTCGAAGCTGATGCCCGCGATGGCCGAGGCATACAGGAGCCAGTACCGGGCCGTAAGATTTCCCGGCTCCACGATGGCCGTGGGCAGATAGGTGGCCACCAACCGGATGGCGTCCCGGGCCAGGCCGATGGAATACGGCGTGGTGGTGATGGTGGTGGCGGCTTCCAGGGCGTGGTTGACGGCATCGATGGAGGTCGAGATGGTCTGCTTGGTGGGCATGGTTGCCGTCAAGCCCGGATCTTCAATGGTGAAAGTGGAATAGATATGCGGTGAGTTGATGCAGGGCTTGTCCTCGCCATCGGACTGGGCCACGGCGAAGGCATCGCACTCGGAACCGGTGCCATGGGAGGTGTTGATGAGAATCAGCGGCGTGGCGCCAGTGATGGGTTCTCCCTTCTCGTAGAAATCCACGGCCTTCTTGCCGGGATGCTTCATAAGCACGGCCGCCGTCTTGGCGGTGTCCATGGAACTGCCGCCGCCGATGGCCAGGATGGCTTCGGCGCCGAAATCAAGGCCGATGGCCGCAGCTTCTTCGCAGTTGGTATAGGTGGGGTTGGGGCGCACCTTGTCGTAGTGCTTCCAGGCCACATGTTTGTTGAGGGCGGGTTCGACGGTTGTCCAGGCGCCGCTGGCCTTGTAGGCGATGGAATCGGTGACCACCAGGACTTTGCCGCAGCCCTTGGCCGCCAAGTCAGCCAAAATAGAATCGATTTTATGGATAGCTCCCACGCCGAAATACGTGACAGGTCTGGTTGGTTGCAGCACGAAAACTTTATTTATATCAATCTTTTTTTCCCAATTCGGCATATCCAACCTCTTGCGCCATGTGCCCGTTAAGGCACAGTTGTCGTGACGGACCCCTGTGACGCTGGTGGCTGCTGCAGCACATTAGAGACGGGAACGTTTCCTTAGGAATGATTGTAAGCAATAACCCGGCCAGCCTGGAGGCAAATGTGCAATTCGGAATGGTGAACGGTTTGTGGCAGTTGCATGGGGGCGTGCGAAGCGGTCATGATCGTGAGTGTTCAAAAAGTGAACATGCTAGCTGAACATGTTCATGAAATGGGCAATCTGTGTTCACGCCGGACAACGATCCCGGCGTGACGGTATCGGATAAAACATATGGATCATGGCGATAAAAATAGCACTTTCCCTGGCGCGATTTCGCGCGATTCAAAGAGGCAAAAAAATGCCCTGCCCGGATCAACTGTCCGGGCAGGGCGCAAATCACGCGTGGGCCGTCTCCGTTTACGGGCTATTCGATCTTGTTTTGGATGAAGGCGATGGTCTTTTCGGGTAAGGCCTTGTGGGTGGCACCCGTGGACAGGTCCGTCAAGTCCTCGGTGATGGTAAGCATCAGGTCCGTGAAACGGGTTTGCTTTTGCAGTCGTTCCCGGGCATCGGGGCTGTGCCAGGCCTCCTTAAGAAGTTCCGCAGCATGGTGATGGATCATCAGGGCTATGGGCTTGGGCATTGTGCCGTAGTATTCGAGCATGTTGGTCTTCATCTCGTCGATGCTGGCCAAAAATTCTCCGAATTGCTCGGTCTGGCGTTCCTCTTCCATGCGTACCCGCTTGCATTCCTCCTTGAAGCGGATTTCCATAAGCTCAAGTTGCTGCTTGAGCTCTTTTTCAGCCACCAGTTTGTCTTCCTTGAGTTTTTCAAGCTCCGGCTGATGTGTCTTCTGCCACAGGGCGGCCTCGCTTTTGACCGTATAAAACAGCTTGGATATGAATTTGCCGATGTTCTCGGGGATCGACATGGTTACCTCTTGGGTTCAAAAAAAAGTTCCATGGCCGGGGTCACGCACTCCTGTTCCGTGCTGTTGGCAAAGACGGCATAGAGGGCATAGAGCCGGTCGAAATCCACGCTGGTGACGGCCTGTTCGATAAAAACCGCCACCCGTTGCCGCATATATGGTGACATCCCGAGTTTACGATCCTCGAGTTGCTTGCGGACAAGGCCGGCCAGCTCGCCGATGTTGCGACGCTGGGCGGCAAGGACCATGCGTTGGCGTCGGGCCAGACCCGCAGCCAGAATTTTTTCCCGGAGATGGCATTGCCGGAAACGTTGGCGATCGAGCCGCGAAACCCGACGCCGCCAGAACCAGACGGCCAGCCCGGCCACAAGCAGGGCCGGAGCGTAGAGAACGAGCAGCGAAAGCGGGAAAAAAAATAGGGAAGTCGCGGGATCGGTGAGGTCATGCGGCATGGGGAATGCCCTTCCCGACCGGAAGGCCGGCCAGGGGTACCAATGGGCCGGGGCATACAGTGCCCAGCCGGGAAGAGCGTCCGCGCCGCGGCGAAAAAACGAAATAAGCGCGATATGTCTGCGAAACCGTCAGTAACGTCATGGAGCATGTCCGCGCGGGCAAGCGCCTGGCGCGGTCCGGTTATGCGAAATCTACACTTCTAAATTTTGCAATTTAGCCAAAACCGTGTTTTGCGTCAAGCCGGTGATGTGTGGACAACACACGAGAATTTCATATGTTCTTAGTCGCCCCCCAGGCCGTTGACATTTCGTTTCTCGGGCATCATTTCCATGGGGCGGCGGTGACGGGGCCGGGGCACCCCACGGGCAGGTGCGATGCCCGAAGCCCTGGACCGAGCAAACCCACCGGCGCAGCCTAGAACTTGCGCAGCTCGAAGAGTTTTTTGGTCTGGGTGGAGACGATATGGAAGTATTTGTCCTGGGGAATGAAGATATAGGGCACGTCCTCGGCCCGGCGGAAGAGGAAGTCGGAGAGGATCATGCGATTGACGGCCTGATGGCCGATGATCATGATGTATTCCGAATTGCCGCTCAAGTAGATGGCTTTTTTCACGCCCCGATAGACCCGGCCGGCCATGGTGGCGTAGCCTTCGCCGCCGGGGTACACGAAATTGTATTTGTTGCGTGACCGGGCGGCGAAGAGTTCCGGACGGGTGCGCTCCATTTCGCTGTAGGTCATGCCTTCGCAGTCGCCCACATCGATTTCGTCGAATTCCTTGAAGGCGTGATGGGTGGTCATACCCTTGCGGGTTTCAAGCAAGGGTTCGGCCATCTCCAGGGTGCGCCGCCGGGTGCTCGTGAAGATATAGGGCAAAGGCGTGCCGATGAAGTGGCGTGACAGGGCCCAAGCCTGCTTGCGTCCTTTGTCGGTCAGGCCGGAATCGCCGCCTATGCGGCCAGCCACGTTATATTCGCTTTCGGCGTGGCGCACGAGAAAGAGGTTTTTGATCCAGTCGGACATGAGCAGGTCGCGGACACGGCCGTAGTAGGGCAGATCCGCGGCGGTGTGCTCGGTGATGATCCGGTTGTTCAAGGTGTCGAGGCGCACGAGGTTGCGCACCTCGTCGGGCGATTCGTAGATGTGGCGGTAGTAGCCGATGCGCCTGACAAAGCTTTGCCGCGCCTCGGCCTCGCTCAGGTGGGCGAATTCCGGGAGTTTGGTCTTGCGGGCCACGGACAGGGCGAGCAATTCCGGATCGTCGTTGATGCACTCGACGAACAGGATCGGATGGTTGGTCAGGCTGCGGCGCAGGGTTTCTCGGCGATTGGCCGAGACGTTGGTGGCGTCGAGGATGGCGATCTCGCCGTCGGCCGAGAGAAAGGCCTTGGCCTCGGCGAAATTGACGGCGGCGATGTGCTCGCGCAGGGCCACGGCCTGGGCATTGTCCGGGTCGTAGAAACTGGCCTGGGACGTGTTTTCCGGGATGAGCCGGCGTCGCACGTCGCCGTTGTTGAAAATTCCCACCCGGATGTCGTCTTTTTCCAGATTCTCCTTGATTTTGGCCGCCACAGTGGACTTGCCCATAGCCGGCAGGCCCACCATGGCGATGTAGAGCTTGGGCGAACGGGCCATCAGAGCAGTCCGACGTCCCAGTTGAAGTGGCTCGTGCGTTCGCGACGCGTGACTTCCCTGGGCATGGGTTCGTGAAGGTCCACGAACAGGGTGTAGCCGGCCTTGACCAGGGCCTCCCTGTGCTTGAACAGATCGACCTCCCAGTTGGGATAGAGCCAGTAGGTGCGGTCGTACTTGACCGCCCATAGGCCTTCCTCCTTGGGGCTGATCACGGGCTGGCAGGTTTTGACCTCGCCGGAAAGCACCCGGGAAAGCCCAAGGGGCCACGAGCCCTGGACCACCGCGCCAAGCGGCAGGGGAGACAGTCCGGGGAGCGTGGTCAGATCCTCGCCCGAAAGCTCGGGGGAGACGATGGCGCCGCTGAATCCCCGGCTGGCCAGTTCACCCAGGGCCACCGGGTTGGCGATGTTGCAAAACGGTCCGGCCCAGAATTCCAGCCCTTTGGCCCCGGTCGGAAAGAGTCCGGTCTGCCAGGGCGCGTTGACCACGAATTTCTTGCCGCCCCGGCTGACGATGGCGGCAATCAGGCTCACGAACTCGCTTTCCTCGTCCGGCCAGACCACCGGCGGCAGCCACCACCAGACACTGGCCGCCCGGCCCAGGGGCAGGTTGTGGGCCCGCTTGGTGGAAACCCAGACGCCGAACGCACTTTTTTCCTTGCGCATGTCCGGATGGCGCCACACGCCGACAAGGACCGGCTCGGTCCGGGAGGCCCGGCGGGGCTTGGGCAGGCTGGCCGTGAAGGTCACGGGTTTGGGTTCGCGCTCCGGGATCTTGGCCAGCTCTTCCTCCAGGGGGCGCAGCTTATTGATCAGGCCCGGTTCGCGGCGGTCGATGAGAAACACCGGCGTGCCGGATTCGGGCCGAGAGTCGGCCTCGAAGGTCAGGGTCAGCCGGCCGCCCTTGGGCACGGTCCGGCTGACCTTGATGAGGCGGTGGCTAGACTCGTCCTCGGTGCCGACCCGCAGCAGATCGCCAGCCATCAGCGACACCCGGGCCGACAGGTTCCATTGGCCGCCGCGCGCTCCCCGGGTGAGCTTGCCGGCGGGCAGGCCGGAACCGGTGCGTTCCTTGGTGTCCACGGGGTTTTTCGGGCGCTGGGACAGGAAATTGTAGTTGGTGCCGGGACGGCCCAGGGCTTGTTCCAGGTAGCTTTGGGCCATTTTTTTGGCCGAAGCGTCGTCCGCGGCGTCGCGCAGCAGCTTGTAGGCGGCCACGGTATGGAACACGTAGTGCGGACCCTTTTTGCGGCCCTCGATCTTCCAGCCCGTGATCTGCGGGATGGTGAGCAGGGCCTTGGTCAGCACGTCGAGGCTCAAGTCCTGGCAGGAGAAATAGCGGCCCTTGACCCCCCTGTGTTCGTAGACCCGGCGGCAGGGCTGGACGCATCGGCCGCGCAGGCCCGACTTGCCGCCGAGAAAGCTGCTCCAGTAGCAGCGGCCCGAGACGTTGTAGCACAGGGCGCCGTGGACAAAGGCCTCCAGGGTGAGGCCTTCCGGCGCGGCCTCGGCCATGTCGCGCATCTCGTCCACGGACAGTTCCCGGGGCAGCACCACCCGGGAAAAGCCGTAAGCGGGCAGGGTGGCCAGGGCCAGGGGATGGGAAACATTGGCCAGGGTGGACAGGTGCAGTTCGCCCTTGAAACCGGCTTGCCGGGCCACGACGGCCACGCCGAGATCCTGGACGATGAGCGCGTCCGGGCCCACGTCCTGGGCCAGGCGCATGACGAGCCGGCCGGCCTTGTCGGCCTCGTCGGGTTTGAGCAGGGTATTGACGGCCACGTAGGTGCGGACGTTTTTACTGCGGGCCAGTTCGGCCAGGGCGGCCAGTTCGGAAATGGAAAAGTTGCGGGCGAGCATGCGCGCGGAAAAATGCTTGAGGCCGGCATACACGGCGTCGGCGCCGGCGGCCACGGCGGCCAAAAACGATGAAGGATCGCCCGCTGGGGCTAAAATCTCAGGCTTTTTCGCCTCGGTCATAGGGATACTCTTTTGCAGGAATTGACGGCCGGGAACGCCGTGAAGGGGGGTACGATACGGAAGATTTAGCCAGGAGGGAATCTTTTTTTAGGGGGTACGGGAGGGGACTGGGGAGACGCCCCCCGTGGCCAGGAGAGGCCGGACCTCTCCGAAAGGGAAGAAATGATGGGTGGGCGGGCGGTTCAGATCGGGCCTCCCTGTTGCATCCTGGCGACATTGGTGCGAAACGGAACGGACACAAAAAAGGAGTCGGACGTGAAGCTGGTCACCGATCAAATCGAAGGGTTTCTGTCTGGTGGAGCCTGGATCCGCAAGATTTTCGAACAGGGGCTGGAACTCAAGAAAAAATACGGCGAGGACGCGGTCTGCGACTTCTCCTTGGGCAACCCCGATCTGCCGCCGCCGCCGGTGGTGGGCGAGTGTCTGGCCGATCTGGCCTGCCGCATGGATAAGCCGTTTTCCCTGGGCTACATGCCCAACCCCGGCTATCCCGAGGTACGCGTCGCCCTGGCCGCCCAGCTCTCCAAAGAGCAGGGCCTGCCCATCGCCTCTTCCGATCTGCTTTTGACCTGCGGCGCGGCCGGCGGCATCAATGTCTTTTTCCGGTCCGTGCTCACCCCCGGCGACGAGGTCCTCTGCCCGGCGCCCTATTTCGTGGAATACGACTTCTACGTCGGCAACCACGGTGGCATCCTCAAGGCCATCCCGACCAAGCCCGACACCTTCGAGCTGGACATCCCGGCCATGGAGGCGGCCATCACCCCCCGCACCCGGGTGCTCATGATCAATTCGCCGAACAATCCCACCGGCCAGGTCTATGGCGAGGACGCCCTGCGGGAACTGGCGGCCATGCTCACCCGCCACAATAAGGGCCGGGAGCGCCCGATTTTCCTGCTCGCCGACGAGCCCTACCGCTTCCTGGCCTACGACGGCGTGACCGTGCCCTCGGTCCTGCCCCTCTATCCCTATAGCCTGGTCATCGGTTCCTTTTCCAAGAACATGTCCATGCCGGGCGAACGGGTGGGCTTCGTGGTGGTGTCGCCGGAGATGCCGGGCCGTGAAACGCTCGTGGCCGGCATGGTGTTCGCCAACCGCATCCTGGGTTTCGTCAACGCGCCGGCCCTGGGCCAGTCCCTGCTGCTGCGCGCCCTGGGCCAGGAGGTGGACCGCACGATCTACGAGCGGCGCCGGGAAGCCATGGCCGGGGTGTTGACCCGGGCCGGGTACGAATTCTTCATGCCGCGCGGGGCGTTTTATTTCTTCCCCAAATCGCCCGATCCCGACGAGCTGGTCTTTCTCGACCGGCTGGCCAAGGAATTCGTCCTGGGCGTGCCCGGGCGGGGCTTTGGCATGGCGGGGTATTTCCGGCTGGCGTTTTGCGTGGACGAAGCGGTCATCCTGCGTTCCGAGGCCGGTTTCACCAAGGCACGCAAAGGGTAGCGGCCGGGGAGAGAGGCCTCCGGCGACCAAAGGGCGCTCTCCTTTGGAATCCCGAGAGATATCCCGAGCGGCAAGGACGTGGGCATGGGGCAGGGCGGTAGCGGCACGGAGGAGAACGCGTTCCGGGTCCGGTTTCCCGAGGCCGAGGAACAGGAACCCTGGTTGCCGCTGCTGCTCGACGCCTATGCCGTGCTGGATGCCGGACTGGAGCGGGCCGTGGCCGCATCGGGCCGGCGTCCGGCCTGCCGGGCGGGCTGCCAGGCCTGCTGCCACCAGCCCATCCCGGCCTCTTCCCTGGAAGTGCTCGGCCTCACCTGGTATGTCATCGCGCAGTGTCGGGGGCTGACCCGCCGGTTGCTGCGCAGGCAGTTGCGCGACGGGGGGAGCGGTCCGGCCTGTCCGTTTCTGGTCGAGGGGCACTGCGCCGGCTATGCCCTGCGTCCCATGGCCTGCCGGGAGTTTGTCGTGTTCGGTCGAACCTGCCGCCTGGGCGAGGAACCGCATCGCATCCGGCCCGGGGATATGCTCCCCTTGCCGATCGAGTCCCAGCGTGCGGCCTTCCGGCATATGCTGCCGTATTACGGGCTGGCAGCCCCGGAGATGTGCGAGGCGGCCCTGCGCGACCGGCTGGTCTTGCGGGACACCGCCCTGCTCCAGGGCCGGGATTGGTCGTGGCTGGCCCGGTGCCTGATTTGAAATTTCGCCGGGGAAACCATTGACACGGGGCCGCCCGGGGCATATCTTTACGCAATTCACTCACCGGCTATTTCTTTTCCCCCGTCCCTGGATCTTGGCTTGCTGCTTAGCTCCCGACGATCGAAGAAAAAGCCAAACCAGTTTGGAGCTTAGCCCCATGTCCAAGAAACTCTATGTCGGCAATCTGCCTTTTTCCACCAACGAAGACGAAATCCGCGATCTGTTCACCCCTTACGGTGAAGTGCAGTCCGTGAACCTGATCGTGGACCGTGAGACCGGCCGCCTGCGCGGCTTCGGCTTCGTGGAGATGAACGAGGAAGGTGCCGACGCTGCCATGGAAGCCTTGAACGGCAAGGCGTTCGGCGGCCGTGACCTGCGCATCAACGAAGCCCAGGAGCGCCAGCGCCGTCCGTCCTTCGGCGGCGACCGCGCCCCGCGCCGTGGCGGCTGGTAGGCCGACCGACGCCGGCGCCCGTACTTGACGCCAAGGCCCCGTCCCCCCGGGCGGGGCCTTTTTTCGTGGGTGCGCGGGGGCGGCCGGGAGAGCGCCGCACGTGGCGCTTGACGTCTGGACGCGCGGCGGTTAGAAAGTCAAACTTTGCCTTTTACCGAGGTGCGCCAGGATCATGTTCGACAGCCTTACTGACAGACTCGACGACGTCTTCCGCAAAATTCGCGGCCATGCCCGGTTGACCGAGGAAAACATCCAGGCCGCCTTGCGCGAGGTGCGTCTGGCCCTGCTCGAGGCCGACGTCAACTTCAAGGTTGTCAAGGATTTCGTCGAACGGGTACGCGAGCGGGCCACGGGCCAGGATGTCCTCAAAAGCCTGACCCCGGGCCAGCAGGTGGTCAAGATTGTCCACGAGGAGCTCATCGGGCTGCTCGGTGGCCAGGCCCAGACCCTGGATTTGTCCGCTTCGCCGGCGGTCATCATGGTCGTGGGCCTGCAAGGTTCGGGCAAGACCACCACCTGTGCCAAACTGGCGCTCAAGCTGCGCCGGGACTTCAAGCGCAAACCGTATCTGGTCCCGGCCGACGTCTACCGTCCGGCCGCCATTGACCAGCTCCATAAGCTGGCCTCCCAGCTCGACATCGCGGCCTATCCGTCCACCCCGGACCAAAATCCGGTGGACATCTGCAAGGCCGCCCTGGAAGAGGCCAAGCGTACCGGCCACGATGTGCTCCTGCTCGATACCGCCGGCCGGCTGCACATCGACGAGACCCTCATGGACGAGTTGGTGGCCATCAAGGCCGCCACGTCGCCTGCGGAAATCCTGTTCGTGGCCGACGCCATGACCGGTCAGGACGCGGTCACCGTGGCCGCGGCCTTCAACGAGCGGCTCGACCTGTCCGGCATCGTGCTGACCAAGATGGACGGCGATGCCCGGGGCGGCGCTGCCCTGTCCGTGCGCCAGGTCACGGGCAAGGCCATCAAGCTCGTGGGCACGGGCGAAAAGGTCTCGGACCTGGAGGTCTTCCATCCCGACCGGGCCGCGTCCCGTATTCTCGGCATGGGCGACATCCTGACGCTCATCGAGAAGGCCCAGACCGATGTGGACGCCACCGAAGCGGCCGAGATGGAGCGCAAGCTGCGCAAGGCCCAGTTCACCCTGGAGGACTTCCGCACCCAGATGCGGCGGGTGAAAAAGCTCGGTTCCCTGGAGGGAATCCTCAAGCTCATCCCCGGCATGTCCCAGGTGCGCAAGCAGCTCGGCGAAATCCAGATGCCGGAGAAGGAGATGGCCCGGGTCGAGGCCATCATCAACTCCATGACCAAGGCCGAGCGGGCCACGCCCAAGCTCATCAACACGAGCCGTCGGGAACGCATCGCCCGGGGGTCGGGCTCCACGGTCCTGGAAGTGAGCCAGCTGCTCAAAAATTTTGCCCAGATGCAAAAGATGATGCAGCGCATGATGGGCGGCAAGGGCTTGCCCGCCACGCCCAAGATGCCCGGTGGCATGCGGGGAATGCCCTCCATGCCGGGCATGCCGCCGGGGATGGCCGGCATGCCGTCCATGCCCGGGGCCGAAGCCGGTTCCAAAGCCGCCGCCAAGGCCGCTGCGAAAAAGAAAAAGGAAAAACGGAAAAAACGGAAGAAACGTTAGCCGACCGGCGGCCGATCTTCCATAACGCACATGTCCTGCACAAAGGGGAATACAACAATGGCCATGAAACTGCGTCTGACCCGTATGGGCTGCAAGAAGCGCCCGTTTTACCGCATCGTTGCTCTGGACTCCGCCACCCGCCGCGACGGTCGCGCTTTGGAATACCTGGGCTATTACAATCCGATGGTTGACCCGGCGGAAATAAAAGTGGATAGTGAAAAAGTGCGGTCGTGGATCGCGCGCGGCGCCAAGCCCTCGGATACCGTGCGCGCCCTGCTGCAGAAGGCTGGCATCTAGGCGCATCCGGCGCGAAATGCGTTCGGGGGGAGAGTCCGAGCCGGATAGCCACGAGGCCGCCGCGTTCGTTCCCGGGTCTGACCCGGGACTGGCGGAAACGGAGGCTGAAGTCCTTCGCTTGCTCTTACGGTGACCTGGAGGTTCCTATGTTGAAGGACTTGATCGAGTATGTGGCAAAATCATTGGTGGACAACCCGGATCAGGTACAGGTGTCCGAGATAGAGGGCGAGCAGACCTCGGTCATCGAACTCAAGGTGGCCAAGGAGGATCTGGGCAAGGTCATCGGCAAGCAAGGCCGGACCGCCCGGGCCATGCGCACCATTCTCGGCGCGGCCTCGACCAAGGCCCGCAAACGTTCCGTTCTGGAGATCCTCGAATAGCGGACCGGCGCGACCGGCCAGCGCCGTAACCCGAAAACGTATCTATGGCCGCGACGCAATACATTCATGTGGGGGACGTGGTGCGCCCCCACGGCATCCGAGGGGAGCTTGGCATCGATTGCTATGCCGACTCCCCTTCCGCTTTTGCGCCCGGAAGCCGGCTGCGCCTGGCCCCTCCCGACCGACCGGAACGCGGATGCGACTACGCCGTCCGCGCCGTGCGGGAACACAAGGGCCGGCTGCTTGTCACCCTGGAGGGCGTGCCGGATCGAACGGCCGCCGAGACCTTGCGGGGGCTCGCGGTATGGGCGCGGGCGGAAGACTTGCCCGAACCGGAAGAGGACGAGGTCTTTCTCCACGAATTGCCGGGATTGCGGGTACGTCTGGCCGGCGCTGCCGCCACGGATCCGGATCTCGGGGTCATCGAGGACGTGCTGGACGCCGGCGGCGCCGAACTCTGGCGTATCCGCGATGCTGCGGGCCGCGAAATCCTTTTCCCGGCCGTGGACGAGCTCGTGCCCGAAATCGATCTCGACGCCGGCTACGTGGTCATCGACCCGCCGCCCGGCCTGCTCGAACTCTACCAGCGCGACGAACCGGAAACCTAGCGCGGGAGCGCGGGGGGGAGGGACGCCTCCGGCGGCCAAAGGGCTTGGCCCTTTGGAATCCCCTTATCGTGGGAGCCTTTCGTGCCGGGGAGGCTGCCCGCTCCGGTCGGAGGCGGTGCGAAGTCGATTGCGCCGGGCAGCGGGTTCTTCAGGATTTATCGCCAAATCTCAAGTCGTTGTGTGGCTCGCGGTAGCCGCGCAGGGACGTGCCGGTGCGCTTGCGGTGTTGACCTTCGGCCGGGCTGCGGGGAACGCCATTTGCGGACTAAGCCGTTTCCTTGTGGGCGGTCGCGGTCACGTTGACGGCGTGTTCCGGGGCGGTTTGCTGCAGGGACGTGGGCTGCGCTTCCTGGGCGGAAGCCTGGGGCGGCTGGCTGGTTGGCTCGGCCATGGCCTTTTTAAAATCCCGGATGCCGCGTCCAAGGCTGCCGCCCAGATCACCGATCTTGCCGGGTCCGAAAATGATCAGGGCAATGGCCAGGACGATCAGCAGATGCTGCGGTTCGAACAATCCCACAGGCCGCCTCCTCTCTTTGGTTTGCATTGTGAACGACCATAGTCGTCACTCTCGTCCGGAGCAAGCCGGGGAGGGCTTTCCATCAAGATTGTCATTTTTCTTGGTCGGGGTTCATCGTCGGCGTCAGGCCGGTTTCTGGACCCAGAACTGGTACATCTCCATGAACGTGTCCGGATGCCCGGCTTCGTAGGCGGCCCAAGTGGCCAGGTTGGTGGCGGCCCGGTCCTCGGGATGGCACCGCCGGTAGTCGGCCAGGAGCGGATCGTCGAGTTCGAAGCCGAGAAATTCGAGTCCGGCCTCCCGGCAGAAGACCGCGATTTCCGGCAGGGACAGGCAGCTTTCCTGGACATGAAAGAGCAGATCACGACAGCCGCTGATGCTATAGAAATCGCTGAGGAAAATAGAATTCCAGGCCTCGCCGGTCCGCTGTTGGTCCATGAGTTCCTGGCGGCAGCGGCGGATGGTCTCGATGGTCGGCGCATAGCCCATGGTGGCGATATGGGCCCGGGCGCGGCTGATGTCGCGCCGGGCCGTGCGGCTGTAGAGCCCCACCCGCATGAGCCCCCCCGGGCGCAACAGCGACAGAAGAACCCGCCAGCCGGCCAGGGGATCAGCCAGGTGGTGGAGCACGCCCGAGGACTCGATCAGGTCGAAGCGGTTCTCGATTTCGCCCAGGCGCAGGATGTCGGCCTGGGCGTAGGTGATGTTGGTGAGTCCCAGCTCCCGGGTCTTGCGCAGGGCATAGGTCAGGCTCGACAGACTGAGGTCCACGGCCAGGACCTTGGCCCGGCGGTAGCGTCTGGCGGTTTCCAGGGTATGCTGGCCTGTGCCGCAGCCGGCGATGAGGATATCCAGGGGATCGCGGTCGCCCAGGGGCCGGAACCGGGCCAGGGGATGGGACCGGCGCAGCACCGTGTCCACGGGTTCGGGCTCGCCCATGGGCGCGGCCTTGATCCAGCGCGGATAGGGATTTTCTTCGTATTGCTGGCGCACCCGGCAGGACACGACGTCCTCGATGGGGGTGAGCCGGGGGATGTCGGCCCGGGCCGCGCGTTCCCAGGCCGGTTCGGCGATCTGTTGCACGAAGGTGGCGCGTACGGCCTCGGGCCAGTCCCCGGCCAGCAACCGATCCGTCTGGCGCAGGCCGCCAAGCGGCACATAGCAGCCAACGGCCAGGGGCCACAGTGCTGGCACCGGCCGGCCGGCGGCCAGGGCGGCGTCCAGCACCTCGCCCAGGTCCCGGGCTTGGCCGGCCTCGGCGTCACTCACGTCGAACATGTATTCGTTGATGTGGCACTGCCGGGCCAGGGCGGCGTAAAATTCCAGCACCGGGGCGGACGGGGTTTCGGGCGCGGCCTTGGACGCGGCTTCGAGCAGTACTGACCGGGCCAGGGTGCAGAACCGTTCCAGCTCCAGACTGCACACCGGGGCGGTTCCCAGCAGGCAGCGCAGCATGGCGTTGCCCGCGACCGCTTCCAGCTCGCCGCCCTCGTAAAGCGCGACCTCGGCCAGGCGGCGCGGCCAGGCCAGTACGGCCCGGGACACGCAGGCGGCCATGTCCGGGTCCGTCAGCACGGTCTGGGTCGCCAGGGCGGTCAGCAGCACCGGCCTGGCCCAAGGCTCGGTCATGGCCCGGATGATGAGGCGGGCCACGGTCGGGTCCACATGGGCCTGTTCCAGGCGCCGGGCGCAGACCACGAACAGGCGTTTGGTTTCAGGGCGTTCCTCCACCCACAGGGCGCGCACAATGACGTCCAGGGCGTCGGTAGGATCGTCCTGGGTCAGGAGCAGGACCGAGGCAAGCAGGTTGCGGGCCTCGACCCGGTCGGGTTCGGCCGCAAGGGCCGCCCGGGCTTGGCGTTCGGCCGCTTCGAGGTGGCCGAGGTCGAACAGGGCGATGCCGTAGTTGATGCGGGCATTGGCGTAATCGGGCTCAATGGCCAGGGCCTTTTCGTAGCAGTCCACGGCCTCGGCCAGCCGGCCCAGATCCTTGTAGGCGTTGCCGAGGTTGTAGAGGGCCTTGGCATAATCCGGCCGGATGGCCAGGGCCTTTTCATAGCACTCCATGGCCGCGTCCAGCCGGCCCAGGGCTTCCAGGGTGCCGCCCTGGTTGCAATAGGCGGTGGCGAAATCCGGACGCAGGCGCAAGGCGGTACGAAAACAGTCCAGGGCCTCGACCGGGCGGCCGAGATCAAGGAGGGCTATGCCGCGGTTGTTGTGGATGTCCGGATTCTGGGGCGCCAGGGAAGCGGCCTGATCGAGTTGGGCCAGGGCCTGGCCGCATTGGCCACATTGCAGGAAGACGGAGCCTAGGATGGCGTAACCGAGGACATCCGCGGGATAGCGTTCGGTGAGGGACCGGGCCCGATCCTTGATGTCCCCCAGACGTCCGGACTGGTACAGGGCGGTGATGGCTTGAATTTCCGTTTGCCGCACACCCTCGGGGCAGGTGGCGTGGCACGTCTCGGTGGGCATGGCAGTGTCCCGCGTTGTACGGTTGTCGGCTGCGCGCTGTGGAAACCTTCCTTTGCGAAACAAACGAAGAACTGCTTCCGGCGGGCGACCCGGCCGCGGGAGCGCCCCGGAAATGTCCGGCCGACAGGTCTCCGGTCAGGTCTTTCGGGTCTTTCCGATCACGCTACCACAAAGGCAGCGCGACACCAAGGGGAACCTTGGTCGTGGCGTCTGGGACGGTGGAAAATGCGTGGGGCGTTGCCCGGGAGATGGAAAGAAGGGGCGGTGCGCTTGCGGCTGGTGGAAGCGTCAAGGCCGGGAGGGGGTAAAGGTGCCAAGGACCCAGCCGGGTCGCGGCGGCCCGCGCATCCCCCTCCCTTTCTGGAGTGTGCGGACGGCCGGTGCGTTGGCTCAGGCCACGTCCCACTGGGGGCCGGTAGGGGTGTCCATGACCGTGACGCCGAGGGCGGCCAGCTCGTCGCGGATGGCATCGGAGCGGGCGAAATCCTTGGCTTTGCGCGCATCCTGGCGTTCGGCCACCAGGGCACCCACCCGGGCGGGGTCGATGCCGAGACGGGCGGCGCGGCAGGCCTTGAGTGCGGCCAGAAAAGCCTGGCTGTCCTGGGCGAACACGCCCAGTTCCTCGCCCCAGGCGGCCAGATCGGCCAGCAGACGGCGGGCCAGGTCGGCGGTCTCCCGGCTTTTGGCCAGGGTCTTGTCCTCCAGCACCCGGCCGGCCAGACGCACGGCGCCGAACACATGGCCCAAAGCCTGGGCCGTGTTCAGATCGTCATCCATGGCCGCGCCAAAGGCCTCCTCCAGCCGCGTGAGCTCCTGGGGAATGTCCGCAGGGAGCGCGGTCCCGGACCATTTGGAGCGGGTGAGGGCCGCTTCCAGCTGGGCCTTGGCCGCGTAGATGCGGCGCAGGCCCTTTTCGGCCTCGTCCAGGGCGTGGTCCGAGTAGTCGAGCGGGCTGCGGTAGTGGGACGAAACCAGGAAAAAGCGCAGCACCTCGGGCAGGTAGCGCTGGTAGATGTCGCGGATGGTCACAAAGTTGCCAAGCGACTTGGACATCTTCTCGGTGTTGATGCGCACGAAGCCGTTGTGGACCCAGAACCGGCAGAAAGTCTTGCCCGAGGCGGCCTCGGACTGGGCCATCTCGTTTTCGTGGTGGGGGAAGATGAGGTCCTGGCCGCCGCCGTGGATATCGATGGGCAGGCCCAGGAGTTTTTCGCTCATGACCGAGCATTCCAGGTGCCAGCCGGGCCGTCCCGGACCGAACGGGCTGTCCCAGACCGGCTCGCCCGGCTTGGACGCCTTCCACAGGGCGAAATCGAGGGGATCTTCCTTTTCCTCGCCCGGTGCCACCCGGGCTCCGGCCCGCATGTCCTCCAGGTCCCGGCCCGAGAGCTTGCCGTAGCCGGGAAAGGAGCGCACCCGGAAGTACACGTCCCCGGACGGCGTGCGGTAGGCGTGGCCGGTCTCGACGAGGCGCGTGGCCAGGTCGGCCATTTCGGTCACGTAGTCGGTGGCCCGGGGCTCGGCCTGGGGGCGTAGGATGCCGAGCTTGTCCATGTCCTCGTAAAAGGCCGCGATGTAGCGTTCGGCGATCACGTCCGAGGTGACGTTTTCGGCATTGGCCCGGCGGATGATCTTGTCGTCGACGTCGGTGAAGTTGCGCACGAAAGTGACGTCGTAGCCCAGATGCTTGAGGTGGCGGACCAGGACGTCGAAAACCACGGACGAACGGGCATGCCCGATGTGGCACAGGTCATAGGCGGTGATGCCGCAGACGTACATGGCCACCTTGCCAGGCTGTCGCGAAACGAAGGGCTCCTTGGCCCGGGATATGGTATTGTAAAGCTGCATGCCTCGCCTCCCGTCAAAAGTCACCACCCTTTGCAAAGGGTGTTCGCAAAGTCAAGGGATTGGGAACGCTCCGCCGCGGTTTTCTCCCGATCGGGCGCGCGCCGGATCGGACCAGGACGGGTGGCTGTGCCCCTATCCTATTTTGGCCCGATTGCACAATCCGGCCGTCGGGAATATCCGGGTGCGCGCCGGCAGGTGTGGCGGTATGTGTGCAAATTTGTCAAAATACGATCCGGCCATCCTGGAAAAAGAACGCCGCCCCGTGGAGAGGTGGGGCGGCGTAATGGTCCGCGGCCGGGAGAGGGGGGGGTCCGGCGCGAACCAAATGCTGGGACGCGGCGCAATGGTTTACATGGGAGCCCCGTATCGGTGGAAAGCGCAGCCACTGTGGTCTGGAGGCCATGACGCGCCGGTCGGTTCGGAAAAGGTGCCTGTGGTTGCGGTTCGGTATGTGTTCAAGGCCTGGGTCCCGCTCCTGTGACCGGAAGTCGCGGGGCCAGGGGAGCGGGGGCGCGGCGTTCCGGGAGCCGCCAGGGCGGCATGGATTTACAAAAAAGACAAAATTGAACTGAGGTAGCCTTTACCGCTTTCAAGGCAAATTGCAATGACAATTTTGGCGGGCATGCTCGGCCGGGAAAAGCCAAAAAAAGGACGGCCCCAAGGCCGCCCCGATTTGCTCCGTTGGCGTGGGAACTAGGCGGACTTGTCTTCAGGCCGCATGGATAGCACGGGCACTTCGGCGGTTTTGATGACTTTTTCGGCCACGGACCCGAACAGGATCTTGTCGATACCCTTGCGGCCGTGGGTGCCGAGCACGATGATGTCGGCTTTGACTTCGGCCGCCGCGTGCACGATTTCCTCGGCCGCGTAGCCCGTGACAACCCTGCCTTCCACAGGCACCCCCCCGAAGTATTCCTTGAGGAAGCTGTCCATGGTCTCGGAGGCGCCGTTGACGATGCCACTGACAAAATCGTCAATATAGCTGGCCTGGACGTGGAACTCCACATACTGGGTCAAGGATGGGGCCACGTACAGGGCCACGACCTTGGCCCCGCAGGCTTCGGCCAGAAACTTGGAATAGGCGGCCACCTTGGGGCTCACTTCGGAAAAGTCCAAGGCGCACAGGATGGTCTTGATCTGGGCCATGGTTCGCTCCTTCTGGGTTACAGGTTACGGACGGCCGCCGGAGCCCGGGCGGCCCTTGCACGGTAGCACGGCCCGGGGCAGACGGGAAGCGTCTTGAAGCACGCAACCGCTTGCCGAGACTTTGTTTCCGGTTTTGTGTTTGCGCATCGGGAGACGGTAGCGCATCCGAAAACGCATGAAAACGTCGCGGATCATGACCGCATTATTTCTCTGGTCGGGCCCGTGGACAAGGCTCAGGCTTGAGCCGTAACCGTGCCACCACGACAAAGACGGAAAGCAGGGCAAAGCCGAGGATCGCGCACAGCGGACGTTGGCTGGGACGGGGCATGTGTGGCCTCCAATGGTTGTCTTGCGGCGGGCAGGCAACCGTGTGACCTGAAAGCGTTTCTTTCGCTCAATCGCCGGAGTGGCTGGAATGGTATCTGCTATGAAGCCGGGTAACAGGCTGTGGCCTGGCTTTTTTGGATATTATGTAGACATGTCGTTAGGACGAGTGTAAAAAAATAAGACAGTTCCTTCGCGTCTGGCGTCGGCCGACCCGGTCAGGACGCTGCGGAAACCAGCCATGGCCATTTTCAAGACCAATCCCTTTCGCCAGGCGGCTTCGCCTGTTGTAGTCATCGGCGCGGCCGGCATCCTGGCCCTGGTGGTCATTGTCATGGCCGCCATCGATCTGGGTCGGGAAAAAAGCTACATGACCCAACTGCTGTTGGAAAAAGGCGCCGCGCTCATCAAGGCCTTCGAGGCCGGAGCGCGTACTGGCATGCGCGGCGGCTTCGGGGCCAATATTCGGCTCCAGCACCTGCTGGAGGAAACAGCCAGCGAACCGGGCATCTTTTATATCGCCGTCACCGACGCCTCGGGGCGCATCGTGGCCCACAGCGACGCCTCGCGTATCGGCCAGCAGCTTTTTTCGGCCGAGACCCTGGCCACGTTGGACCCCGATGCCCAGGAGAAGTGGCGGCTCGCCCGGGAAGAAGGTGACAGCCGGCGTTCCTTTATGGTCTACCGCCACTTCGTGGCGTCTCGGGGTGGACGTTTTTCCCATCCCGGCATGGGGCACGGCTTCGGCCACGGCCCCGGACCGGGCCGGGATCGGGGCAATGAGCAGGCGCGGGATTTCCTGTGCACCGATGATTGCGACGCCACGGGCGCGCCGCGGGACCTGCTGCGGACCTCGCTCGACATCTTCGTCGGACTCGACGTGGCGCCTATTGAGGCCGCCCGCCGGGCCGACCTCCAAAATACCGTGGTCACGGCGGCCGTGTTGCTTGTCTTGGGCCTGGGCGGCGTGGTTTCGCTCTCTTGGGCCCAAAGCTACCGGGCCCAGCGCCGGGTGTTGCGCCAGACCACGGCTTTGGCCTCGGAAGTGGTGGCGGCCATGCCGGCCGGGCTGGTGCTCATCGGCCCCGACGGCCGGGTGGCCATGGCCAATGCTGCGGCCGAGAGCCTGGCCGGAGTAGCGGAAGGCGGACTGACGGGGAAAACGGCCCGGGACATTTTCCCTGAAGGCGTGCTGGATGCCGTGGGCAAGGGGGAGCGTGAGATGGACCTGTCCTTGGGTGGGCGGCCGCCTTTGGCCTTGGGCGTGGCCGTGTCGGCGGTGCGCACCGAGGAAGGGGTGGCGGTGGGGTCCCTTGTGCTCCTGCGCGACCTGCGCGAGGTACGCCGGCTGGAAGCCGAGGTGCGCCGGCGCGAAAAGCTCGCTGCCGTGGGCAATCTGGCCGCCGGCGTGGCCCATGAGATACGCAACCCCTTGAGCTCCATCCGGGGCTATGCCGCCTATTTCGGGGGCAAGTTCGCCCCGGGTAGCGAGGACCGCGAAGCGGCCGAGGTCATGGTGCGCGAGGTGGACCGCTTAAACCGCGTCATTTCCGAACTGATCGAATTCTCACGGCCCTCGGACCTCAAGCGCCGACCCGTGCGCCTGGCCGACTTGGCCGCCCATGCCGAGCGCCTCACCCGGCCCGATGCCGTGGCCCGGGGCGTGCGCGTGGAGCTGGCCAATGCCGCCGACAGCCTGGAAGTCCAGGCCGATCCGGACCGGCTGTCCCAGGCCTTGCTCAATTTGTGCCTCAACGCCATCCAGGCCATGGACGCCGGCGGGGTCATGACCCTGACCACGGGCTTGGCGTCGGATGGCCGGGCGTTCCTTGCCGTGGCCGATATCGGTCCGGGCATTCCGCCGGAGCACCGCGACCGGATTTTCGACCCGTATTTCACCACCAAACCCCGGGGCACCGGACTTGGGTTGCCCCTGGCCCACAAGATCGTGGCCGCCCACGGCGGCGAACTGCGGATTACCGCCCGCCCCGAGGGCGGGACCGTGGCCACGGTGTTCGTGCCGGTTGCGGCACCCGGAGCAAACGATGGAGCGGACGATGCGGGCGAAAATACTCGTAGTTGACGACGATCCCGGCCATCTGGCCATGTTGCGTACGGTGCTTTCGGGCTGGGGCTATGCGCCCGAAGGCGCCACCGACGGCGCCGAAGCCGTGGCCAAGGTTCGGGAAAAGGCCTTCGATGCCGTGCTGCTCGACATCCGCATGGCCGGCATGGGCGGCATGGAGGCGCTTTCCCGCATCAAGGACCACAATCCGGCCGTGCCCGTGGTCATCATGACCGCCTATTCCTCGGTCGAGACCGCTGTCTCGGCGCTCAAGTCCGGGGCCTACGACTACCTGACCAAGCCCCTGGATCTCGACGTGCTGCGCCTGACCTTGGAACGGGTCCTCGACCACATGCGCCTGGCCACGGAAAACGAGGCCCTGCGCCTCAAACTCGGCAAGGCCGGCGGCGCCACGGAAATCATCGGCAAGAGCAAGGCCATGCGCGAGCTTTTTTCCATGATCGCCATGGTGGCCCCGACCGAGGCCACGGTGCTCATCACCGGCGAATCCGGCACGGGCAAGGAGCTCGTGGCCCGGGCCCTGCACGAGGGCAGCCCCCGGGCGTCCGGGCCGCTCGTCGCGGTCAACTGCGCCGCACTGTCCGAGACGCTCCTCGAATCCGAACTCTTCGGCCATGAAAAAGGCGCCTTCACCGGGGCCGAGCGTCGGCGGGAGGGCCGGTTCATGGCCGCGGACAAAGGTTCTATCTTCCTGGACGAGATCGGTGAGATCGCGCCGATCATCCAGGCCAAGCTGTTGCGCGTCATCCAGGAGCGCGAGATCCAGCGGGTGGGCGGCGACCGGCCGGTGGGTGTGGACGTGCGCATCCTGGCCGCCACCAACCGCGACCTGAAAAAAGAGGTCGAGGCCGGCCGGTTTCGCGAGGATCTGTACTACCGTCTCAACGTCGTGACCCTGACCGTGCCGCCCCTGCGCGACCGGCCCGAGGACATCCCGCTTCTGGCCCAGCATTTCCTGTCCCGGTTCGCTGAAAAAAACCGCAAGCGCATCAAGGGGTTCACGCCGGCGGCCATGGACCATCTCCTGCGCGGCACATGGCCGGGCAATGTGCGCGAACTCGAAAACGCCGTGGAAAGGGCGGTCATCCTGTCTGTCGGGGAATACGTGACCGAGCGCGAGCTGCCCTTGTCCGAGGTCCGGGAGGAATCCCAGCCCCACTCGGGCGAGGGCGTGTCGTCCCTGGCCGGCATGCCGCTCGATGACGTGGAGCGCGAGGTCATTTTGGCCACCCTGCGCGATGTGGGCGGCAACAAGAGCGAAGCCGCCCGGGTCCTCGGCATCACCCGGGCCACCTTGCACAAGAAACTCAAGAAATACGGCGAAGACTAGCCCCTTTCGGGAGGGTCCGGGAGGGACGCGTTCCTCCCGGCCGCCGGAGGCGTTTCCCCCCTGTCTTTTTCTCTCCCTTCTTACCGGCGCGGCAGGCGTACCTTCTGGCCGATGGAGAGCCGGCGTGAGTCCACTCCGGGATTGAGGGCTTGCAGCTTTTCTTCGGTGGTGCGGTGGCGCTTGGCAATAAGGGCCAGGGTGTCACCTTGGCGGACCGTGTGGACCGGGCCGCGTGGCATGGGCTGCGGTGCGGGCTTGGGCTCTGGCGGGTCCGAGTCGGCCACGGCCTGGAGGTCCTGCGCCCGGGCCAGCAATTCGTTTATCCCGGCGGCCGGGGGCAGGTGTTCCTGGGCGACCAAGGTTTTGAGCACCGTGCCGGCCAGAAGCCGGGCGCCGTTTTCGGTCAGATGCACGGCATCGGACGTGCGCAGGCTGACGATGTCGCCGGTGGCCGCATCCTTGGCATGGCGGGCGAACTGGTCGCTCGGGTCGGAAAAGGGTGCCTGGGTGTCGATGTAGCGGCAACCGGCAGCCGGACACATGGCGCGCAGGGCCGCGTTGACCTTCTGGACGCCGCTGGCCAGGCTGGCCTCGCCCATGGTCGGGACGCCCACCCAGTAGATGGCCACCCGGGGATTGGCCTGGCGGCAAATCGCGACCAGCTCCCTTGCCTTGGCCGCGTAGGCCTCGGGCCAGGCCGGGTCCTCGAAATAGACATGGCCGCCGTCCGGGGTCTGCACGGGCATGACGTCGTTGGCCCCGATCATGATGACCACGATGTCCGGCGCGGCCTTGTCGACCAGCTCGCGCAGATGTTCGGGCCAATTGAGGAGATCGGGCCGGGTCAGGCCGGTCGAGCGCGTGCCGTCCCGGGTGAAATCCAGGCCCGGGACCCCGGCCAGGGCGCGTTCCAGCTGTTCGCCGAGGCTGATGGACAGCGAATCGCCGATGACGAGCAGTCGTCGCGAGGCGGAGCGGGCCTGGGGCTGGGGGGCGCGTTGCCGAAAGATGTCGCCCGGCTCCACCTTGGCGGTGCCCGGCGTTTTGTCCGGTTCACGTTCGCAGGCCGGCAGCGAGAGAATAGCGCCGACAAGCAAGAGCACGGCCAACAGGAACGGCCACAGGAAACGAAACGACCGGCTCTCCGGCCTGGCTGCGGCGGAAGCTGGAGGCGTGGTCGGCCTAGGGCGTGCTGGAAACAGCGGCATTGGCACGTCCGGCCGGTTCGGGGTCGCGGGGATGCTTGGGGCGCACGTCGTAATCCGTGACCAGGACGCGCAGGAAGGCCTGGGCCAGGATGTCGCCGCCGGCTACCGTGAAATGGACCTTGTCATTGGCGCGAACCTTGATTTTGACCCCCTTGTCGTTGGGCAGGAAGGTGGAATAGTTGCCCTGATCGTCGGTCAAAAGCGTCCAGGTCGGCAGAAAACGGCTGTTTTTGGCCTTGGCGCACTCGGCCTTGACGATGTCGTTCATGACCTCGGCCTGCTTGGCATAGGCCGGGTCGCCCATGATGGGCAGACCGATCCAGTAGCTGGGAATGTTTTTTTCGGTCAAGGCGGCCAGGAAGTCCTCCACGCGCATGGAAAACACCTCGGGCCAGCTCTTGTTGGGACTGCCGGCCGGACGCGGTTTCTCGTTCACGTTGATGTACTTGGCGTCGTTGGCGCCCATCATGATGATCACGACATCGGGCGCATACTTGTCCAGGAAGACGCGCAGAGCCTTGCCCCAGTCGTAGTAGCGGGGATTGGCCAGGCCGCTTGAGACCTTGCCTTCCTCGATGAGTTCCATGCCGTCGAGTTCGGCCACGCACCGGCGCAGGGACAAGGAAAGGCCGATGGCCAGCGAATCGCCGACCACGAGCAGTTTGCGCGGTGTCCGGGCCTTGCCCGGGACCAAACTAGGCTGGGCCGGGGAGGCCTCCTTGTTCAGGGGCTGGGCCACGGTCGGCTGGAGCGCCGGACAGGCCTCGGAGTGGGAGGCCTGGGGCGGGGCCAGGCTGGCCAGCAGCCCGGCGGTGTCCACCGGCTCGTCGGGCTTGAGCACGGGCACATTGGGGTCGAGCCGGCGGCGTGTGGCCTGGTCGGCGGCCTGCTGGGCCGGGGATTCCCGGCAGGCGAGGGAATTTTTGTAGGTGCCGTCGAAAAAAGGCGCCACGGCGCAGTCCAGCTGTCGGGACAAGGCCCCGACCGTGGATTCGCGCCAGAGGTTGCGCAGGTGTCTGACCTGACCGCTCAGGGCGGCCAGGGGGGTATCGGACAGGTGCTCGTCGGTCCAGACCGAGATCTTCTCGATGTTGGCCATGGCCGTGACCACCAGGGCGATCCAATAGATGAGGCAGGCTTTTTTCCAACTCATGGGGTATATGTGGGCTCTTTCGTTGGTTGGGTGGATGTGCCGCCGGCCTGCCGGGGGGCTAGGGGGAGGGGGCGCTCAGGCCCGAGGCGATGCGGTCGGTCAGGAGCTTGCAGCCGGTGGGCGTGAAATGGACGCCGTCCTTGCCGCGCAGGGCTTTGTTCTTTCCTCCGACCGGCTTTTTGGCGCAGAAATTTCCGGCCGCATCCGCGAACAGATCCCAGGAGTCGATGAAGCGACAATCCTTGGAGGCGAGACAGGCGCTGCGCACGGCCTGGTTGGCCACCCAGGCCCTTTGGCTGAAGGCCTTTTCCCGCATGGGCGGCAGCCCCACCCAGAAGACCTTGGCGCCGTAAGCGGCGGCGATGTCGAGCAGGCGCTTGGCCTTGGCCGCGTAGTCCTGGCCCCATTCGGGCGTTCCGGGGCCGTTTTTGGCGTCGTTGCCGCCAAGCATCACCACCAGATTCTGGGGGCGTTCGGCGGCGAGAAAATCATTGAGGGCCTTTTCCCAGTCGTAGAAGCGGGGTGAGTTCAGTCCGCTCGACACCTTGCCTCGACTGGACAGGGAAACGCCTTTTTGGGCGCGCAGGGATTGGCCCATGGTTATCCCCAGACCCACGGCAAAGGAATCACCGACGATCATGATTTTTTGCGGTTTGAGCGCCGGGACGGACGTCGTGGCCTGAGGGCTACGGGTCGTATCGGAGGTCGCGGCCGCAGCCTTGGCCGAGTCGGTGGTCGCCTTGGCCGGAACGGGGGCGCAGACGAGGCACAGCCACAGTCCGAGATAAAGGACCGTCCTAAAGCCGCGTGCGCTGGGGGCATGGTGGCGCGACCGAATGCCGCGCGTCAGGGTGTGTCGCATTGCCGTGCAACTATAGTCGCGGCCTTGGCAATTGTCCAGAAGAGGCCAGGGGAGGCGGGGCGTGACAGGAAAAACGGAAGTCCGACAGCGTCCGGGGACGCAGCCGGACTTCCGGCGGGAACATGGGAACTAGTCGGTGACGAGCATGACGCTGGTGGCCTTGACCATGGCCTTGACCTTGGCGCCGGCCTTGAGGCCCATGGCCTCGGCGGACTCCTTGGTGATGACGGAGACGATTTCGACGCCGGGGGCGGCTTCGACGACGACTTCGGCGTTGACCATGCCGATGGTGACCTTCTTCACGGTGCCGGGGATCAGATTGCGGGCGCTGACTTTCATGATGCATCTCCTTGGGGTTTTGGCTGGTGTACCGGGGCCTTTGCCGTCCGCGATGCAAATTTTCCGCTCGCGTTGAAAACCTTTTAGCGAACTTTTTAGTCACACGCAAATTATATTTTTCGTGTGACTAATGTTATTTTTAACAATTGCTAATTCAATATGTTAGCGATTGATGATCACCAAATAATAAAAATCGTGACTGTACATGAAATTCCGTCACAGCATAAAGAACAAGTATTATCAAAATATTATGATTGAATAGCCGAAATAGCGAGATTTAGGGGGCACGGGAACGAAGATGGACGATTCGAGCCGGGATGGCGGGCTACGCGGGCCCCGGGTCCATGCGGGGAATGGTTGGTTGACGGACATTCACCCCGGGGTATCCCGTCGCCCGGCCGCCTGAGGGCTTGGAGGGATGCACCCGGGGTGCGGGCAGGAATCAGGCCTTGGAGGCTTCGGATTCGGTGGCGGCGTCTTCCAGTTCGGTGATGTCGCCGGTGGTGAACAGGTAGGTGCGCATTTGTTTGTCCCAAACGGGCATGTTGCGCCGCAACCATTCCAGACCCATGACCGCATGCTCGATTTCCTCGTCGCGGTTGTGGGCCATGATGGCCTTGATCTGGGGATCGCTCGCGGTAACGACGCGTTGGTGATACCAGTTGACGGCTTCGAGTTCTTCTTTGACGCTGTTCAAGGCCCGGACGAAATCCCGGTCCTTGTCCGGCAGTTCGCTGACCGGCTCATGATACTGATCCATAACGCCTCCTGGGCAGGGCCCGCCAAGCGGCAGGCGGGCGTTGCAGGTTTGGCAGCACTATGCCGCCAGGTCTGGGGGAATGCAACGCCAGGCCGGCAAAATATCGGCTGGTCGCCCGGCAAGGGGCTCGCATCGCGGTTCAAGCAAACCGTCAGACAGCGCGCAGACAGGCGCAACGATGCAATTTGCGCATCCTTGCTTCGGGTTTCCAAAGGGCAGAGCCCTTTGGCCGCCGGAGGCGGGGGGGGGGGGGGGGGGGGGGGG
>JAWRKJ010000145.1:0-5476 GCA_040307025.1 Desulfovibrionaceae bacterium
CCCCCCCCCCCCCCCCCCCCCCCCCCCCCCCCCCCCCCCCCCCCCCCCCCCCCCCCCCCCCCCCCCCCCCCCCCCCCCCCCCCCCCCCCCGCCGGAGGCTCTTTTTAAACCCCTAGCCCCCTCCAAAGGAACACCATGGCCCGCATATTGTATGGGGTGCACGGAAGCCAGCACGGCCACGCGATTCGTGCCTTGATTCTGGCCAGGCGGCTGGCCGCTTTGGGCCACGAATTCCTGTTTGTGTCGAGCGAGGAAGGCGCCGGCCTGGTCGGCCGGGAATTCCGGGTCGAACGTTTCGAGAACCCGGGCACGCGCTACAAGAACCAGCGTCTGGACACGCCGGCGACCTTGAAGCTGGCGGCCCGCACCTTGCTCAAGCGCGGCAGCGAACTGCGGCGCCTGGAGCGGCTTATCCGGGAGTTTGGGCCCGACCGGGCCATTTCCGACTACGAATATTTCGTGCCCATCGCGGCCAAACGGGCCGGTATCCCTTGTCTGTCCATCGACCACCAGCATGTGATCTCCTGTTGCGATCACCCGGTGCCACTGCGCTACTGGCCGGATTATCTGGGCATCCGGGCCTCGATCCGCTTTTTGTTCTCGGCCTGTTCGGACTATCTGGCCATTTCGTTTTTCCAGCCCCCGGCCAAGGCCGGGGCCCGGGCCCGGGTGGCCCCGCCCATCTTGCGCCACAGCGTCATCGAACGCGCGCCAAGCCGGGGCGATCACATCGTGGTCTACCAGAGCTGCGGCACCTGCGACGCGTTCGCACCCTTCCTGCGCCGCATCGACCGGGAATTTCGGGTCTACGGCTACAAGATGGATAAAGTGGACGGCAACCTGACCTTCCGCAGCTATTCCGAAACGGGTTTCCTGGACGACCTGGCCTCGTGCGCCTACGTCATCTGCGGCGGCAGCCACAACCTCATGTCCGAGGCTCTGTATTACGGCAAGCCGGTGTTGTCGTTTCCGGTGGCCGGGGCCTTCGAGCAGACGCTCAACGCCCTGTACTTGGAAGGCCTCGGCTATGGCACCATGGCCGACATGTCCAAGCTGACACCGGAGCTGTTGCCGACCTTTGAAAAAGACCTCGACGCGCGCCGGGCTCGCATTGCCAGGGGCTCGTTTTGCGGTAACGACGCGGTCAACGCCCTGGTGGACGGATTCCTGGCCGACGGACGTCTGCCCGGACGCTCGTAGCTCTTCCCCCCTGGACAAGGTCTTCTATTTCGTGTACCGAGTCGGATTCTTTCCACTCGCAAGGAGGACCGGACATGTCCAAGCACAAGAAGATCGAGCGCCATAAGGAACTGGATCGCCGCCGCAAGCGCCGCAAGGAGCGCCTGAAGGAGCGCGTCCGCCAGGCCATCGCCGCCAAGAAGGACTAGGCGGACATCCGCCGTCCCGAACTTTTTCCAGATAGGGGCCGGGATCGCGGCGTCGGATACGTCTCCGCTTCATCCTGTCCCGAGGATTTCCCGACGAACCGGGCGAGGGGTTTCTCCTTGCCCGGGTTGTCGCGTGAGTGCCACGGGGGTGGCCGCCATGCCTTTGTATGAATTCCGTTGCCCCGCCTGCGATCGCGTGTTCGAGGAACTGCGCCGGGCCGGTGACGATGGAGACGCTCCCTGTCCCGATTGCGGGCACGCCTCGCCCCGGGTCGTGTCCCTGTCCGCCTTCGCCCTCAAGGGCACCGGCTTTTACGCCAACGATTACGGCAATCGCCGCCCGGGCTCGTTCCAGAAGGACGGCAAGGGCACCATCAAGGGCACGGTTGTCCCGGTGCCCGAGCTGGCCCGCGACCCGTCCAAACCCCTGCCGGACGCTGCCGATCCCGACGACCAGGCTTCCGACGACGCCAAGGAGGGCGCATGATCGAGCGCTATACCCGCAAGGCCATGGGTGACCTGTGGTCCCTGGAACACCGTTTCGCGGCCTGGCTCGAAGTCGAGCTGGCCGTATGCGAGGCCTGGACCGAACTGGGCCGCATCCCCGCCGCGGACATGGCCGTCATCCGCGAAAAAGCCGGCTTCGACGTGGCCCGCATCCTTGAAATCGAGGAAGTCACCCGACACGACGTCATTGCTTTTCTCACCGCCGTGGAGGAACGCGTGGGCCCGGCGGCCCGGTTCATCCACCTCGGCTGCACCTCGTCGGACATCGTGGACACGGCCAACGGCTTGCTGCTTGGCCGGGCCGGCGACATCATCCTGGCCTCCCTGGACAATCTGCTTTCCGTCATCCGCGATCTGGCCATGCGCCACAAAGGCCAGCTCATGATCGGGCGCACCCACGGCATCCATGCAGAACCCTTGAGCTTCGGCATGAAGATGGCCTCGTTTTACGCCGAGTTCACCCGGCACCGCGAGCGTTTCACCGCCGCCCTGACCGGCGTGCGCGTGGGCAAAATTTCCGGGGCCGTGGGCGGCTATGCCCACCTCGACCCCAAGGTGGAGGCCATTGCCCTGGCCCGGCTCGGCCTGGCCGTGGACCCGGTCTCGACCCAGATCGTCCAGCGCGACCGCCATGCCGCCTATTTCACCGCCCTGGCCCTGCTTGCCGGCGGGGTCGAGCGCATGGCCACGGAACTGCGCCACCTCCAGCGCACCGAAGTCCTGGAAGCCGAGGAAGGCTTTGCCAAGGGCCAGAAAGGCTCCTCGGCCATGCCCCACAAGAAAAATCCGATTTCGGCCGAAAACCTCTGCGGCCTGTCGCGCCTGATCCGCACCAACGCCCTGGCTTCCATGGAAAACATGGCCCTGTGGCACGAGCGCGACATCTCCCACTCCTCGGTCGAGCGCGTGATCATGCCCGACTCCACGATCCTCGCCGACTACACCCTGTCGCGCCTGGCCGGCATCCTCAAAAATCTCAAGGTCAATCCGGACAACATGGCCCGCAACATGATGGCCTCGTTCGGCTTGTTCTATTCCCAGCGGGTGCTGTTGGCCCTCATCGACACCGGCATGGACCGGCAAAAGGCCTACGAGGCCGTGCAGAAGGTGGCCATGGCCTGCTGGGAAGGGAAAAAATCCTTTCCCGACGCCGTGCGGGTCGATCCGCCCATCACCGCCAAGCTCGACCCGGCCACGCTGGATGCCCTGTTCGATCCGACCTACTATCTGGCCCACGAGGATTTGATCTATTCCCGGGTGTTCGGCTAGGCCGCACCCGGAAAATCGGACGCCTCTTCCCTTGGCGCGCCTTCCTGGCCGAGAGGGGCGGTAAACCTCTTTTCAAAGCCGCCCGGCTTTTGTATCTGTCATGAAAAAAGCACCGGGCATAAACGGGGATTGCCATGTCGTTTGCGTGCAACCAAGAGGACGCCACGGCCATGCGCGGCCGTCTGGCCGCTTTGTTGTTGGAAAAATCCTACCGGGCCGGGGAGATCACCCTCACTTCGGGCCGCAAATCCGATTACTATTTCGACTGCAAACAGACGGCACTTTTTCCCGAAGGCGCCTGGCTGATCGGCAACCTGCTCTTCGACCTCCTGCCCGAGGGCATTGTCGGCGTCGGCGGCATGACCCTGGGCGCCGACCCCCTGGTCACGGCCGTAAGCCTCGTCTCGCACCTGCGCGGCCGCCCCATGCCGGCCTTTATCGTCCGCAAGGCGGCCAAGGGCCACGGCACCAACCAGTTCCTGGAAGGCCTGTCCAATTTCCAGCCCGGCGACCGGGTGGCCCTGCTCGAGGATGTCGTGACCACCGGCGGCACCCTGGTGACGGTCATCGACCGGGTCCAGGCTGCCGGCCTGACCGTCGGCGCCGTGGTCACGGTGCTCGACCGCCGGGAAGGCGGCAGTGAACGCCTGGCCGAACGGGGTTTTCCCCTGCTTTCGATCTTTACCCGCGACGCCCTGCTCGCGGCCGGAACCGCGAAAACGACGCCTTAGCATAACACGGCATGAAACGAAGCGTCCCCGTCATAACCCTGCTGCTCCTGCTGCTGTTGTTCCCCGGCCGTCGAGCGGCTGGCGAATGGGCGGCGGAACTCGTGGACACGCCGTGGTCGCCGCCCCAGTTCGTGGCCGTAGACAAGCAGGCCCAGAATTTTGCCCTGTTCTCCCGGCAAAGCCCCTTGCGCCAGGTCGAATCCCTGCCTTGCGCCACAGGGCAGGAACTGGGGGACAAATTCAAGGAAGGCGACCTCAAGACCCCCGAGGGCGTCTATTTCATCACCCGGCGGCGCAATGCCGGCCTCAATTACGAACTGTACGGCGATCTGGCCTTTGTCCTCGATTTTCCCAATCCCATGGACATACTGCGGCGCAAATCCGGCCACGGCATCTGGATTCACGGCCGGGGACATTCCATCACGCCCTTCGAGACCCAGGGCTGCGTGGCGCTTGGCACACCGGACATCCATAAAGTGGACCCGGAGCTGGCCGAGCGCATGCCCGTCATCATCGCCAACTCGATTCATGTCGGCGGCCCGGATGCGGCCAGGCTCCAGGAGGAAGGTCAGGCCGTGGTGGAAGCCACCAAGGCCTGGGCCAAGGCCTGGCAGGACAAATCCGATGCCTTTTTTGCCTTCCACGACCCGGAAAAATTCGCCATCACCGAAGGCCAGCCCTTTGCCGCTTTCCGCAGCCACAAGGAACGGCTGTTTCGGGCCCTGCCTTGGATACAGGTGACCCTGTTCGACGTGCGCGCCGTGCCCGGGCCCGACTACTGGGTCACCTATTTCATCCAGGTCTACCGCTCCCCCACCCTTATTTCCCAGGGCGTCAAGCGCCTCTACTGGCAGCCCGACACCGACGGCCGGTTCCGTATCGTGGGCATGGAATACGACGAAATGCCCGTCACCCTGGCCGACAAGAGCGGCATCAAGGCCGGCCCCGTGAACCAGGCCGAGGTCGAACAGAGTACGCCGAGGCCGGATACGGTGAGCGAAGAGGAAACACAGGTCCGCCATCTTGTGGACGCCCAGCAGCCGATCCTGGAACGTATGGCCCAAAAAGCCTTCCACGCCTTGAAGCTGACCCGTCCGACCACACCCGAGGATCAGGCGATTCTGGAAGTGGCCATGGATTCCGGCACCAAGGCCACGGTCGCGACCGACGCCCTGCCCAAGGCGCCGCCGGCACCGGCCCCCCTGGCCGTAGCGACGCACGATCAATCGCCAAAGGCCCCGGCCCCTGTCTCGGCCCAACCGGCCCCTGTCTCGGCCCAACCGGCGCCTCAGCCGGCCGTCGTGACCGTTGCCCAGGCACCAGCCGCAACACCGGTGCCGTCCGCACCGCAGACGGCACCCGCTGCGGTCCAAACCCAGAAGATGGCGAAGCCCGATCCCACGGCCAAGGTAAGGACCGTGCTGGAAACCTGGCGCGCCGCCTGGGAGCAGGGCCAACTCGACGCGTATGTTGCCTGTTATGCCGCCACGGCCAAACAAGGCACGCTCACAGGCAAGGCCGCCATCCGCGCCCAAAAGAAACACCTGTGGGCGGAGAAGCCGCCGGTCCGGGTGGATCTGT
>JAWRKJ010000146.1:0-4723 GCA_040307025.1 Desulfovibrionaceae bacterium
CCCCCTTCCCGGACCCATCCCGACAGGGATAACGGACGCGCGGATTCCCGAACTTCAGTATCGTGATTGATGGTTTCGCCCTTCCAGGGGGTCCGGGGGAAATGATTCCCCGGCCGCCGGAGGCGTCTTTGCCCACACCCATCCACCACCGCGAGGCGTCGCCATGAACATCGCGCTTTACGGCCCTTATCTGACGGTCGTGTCCGTCAGCATGCTCACGCCCGGCCCGGCCATGCTCCAGGCCCTGTCCCTGGGCATGCGCCACGGTCCAAAACCGGTCGCGGCCACGGCCCTGGGCAATGTCTGCATCACCATCGTGCAGGTGACGGCCGCCCTGTTCGGCCTGTCCCGGTTGGCGGAAAATCCCGAGCTGCTGCGGCTGGCCGGCCTGGCCGGCGCGGCCTACATCGCCTGGCTCGGGCTGACCTTGTGGCGGCGGCCAGGAACCGTTTCAGGCGCAAGCCCGGCGGATACGGCCGTCAACGCGCGCGCCTTGGCTTCGCTGTTCGGCCAGGGCGCCCTGGTGGCTTCGCTCAATCCCAAGGCCTGGGGCTTTCTGACCGCCCTGCTGCCGCCTTTCGCCACGGACGGCATGCCGGCCACAAGCACCGTGGCGTTGCTCGCCGCGCCGATCTGCCTGCTCGCCTTTGGCGGCATGATGGCCTATGCGTGTTGCGGCGCCCTGCTTGGCCGTTTGCTCGCCAGGCCCCGGACCGTGCAGCGGATTTTCCGGACCCAGGCCGTGATTTTATGGCTTTGCGCCGGATATTTCGCCTTTCGCTGACCAACAGCCGCTGGTTGTTGGAACGCATTTGGGGTATGGCGAGAAAAACCCGGAAGGATGCGCTATGCCCCAGTGCGTCAAGGTGCTTTTCGTGGACGATGAGCAGGCCGTGCTCGATTCCCTGCGCCGCGGGCTGTGCCGCGCCTACGATGTGACCACGGCCCGGGGACCCGAGGAAGGGCTTTGCGCGGTGCGCAATGCCGGGCCGTTCGCCGTGGTGGTCTCGGATCTGCGCATGCCCGGCATGGACGGGGTGCAGTTCCTCAAAAAAGTCCACGAGATTTCCCCCCTGACCGTGGGCATCATGCTCACCGGCCACGGCGATCTGACCGCCGCCATGGACGCCGTCAACGAGGGGCATATCTTCCGCTTCCTGACCAAGCCCTGCCCCATCCCCTGCCTGTCCCAGGCCCTGGACGCCGGACTCGACCAGTACCGCCTGGTGGCCGCCGAAAAGCAGCTCTTGCGCGTGACCCTGGAAAACGCCCGGCTCAAGGAGGACGTGGAGCGCATCATGCGCCACGACCTCAAATCGCCGCTGACCACCATCATCAGCCTGCCCCAGCTGCTGCGCCTGGCCGACAACCTCACCGACGAGCAACGCGAAATGCTCGACTGCATCGAGGACGCCGGCTACACCATGCTGTCCATGGTCAACCTGTCCACGGCCCTGTTCAAGATGGAGCGCGGCCAATATGTCCTGTGCCCGGAGGGCATGGACCTCTTGCCGCTGGTGCGCAAGATCCTGAGCGTGCACGCCGATGCGGCCGCCCACCACCGTTTTGCCCTGGAACTCACCCTCGAAGGCCGGCCGGCCGGCCCGGAAGATCACTTCCTGATCCGGGGCGAGGAACTGCTGTGCTATTCCATGCTGGCCAACCTGGTGGCCAATGCCGTGGAAGCCTCGCCAGACGGCGCGACCGTGTCCGTCGCCTGCCGCCGCCAGGACAATCTGGCCCGGGTGGTCATCCGCAACCGGGGCGCGGTGCCGGAGAGCGTACGGGACTGTTTCTTCGAAAAATACGCCACCGCCGGCAAACCCAAGGGAACCGGACTCGGCACCTATTCGGCCCGGCTCATCGCCCGGGCCCATGGCGGCGACATCACCATGCGCACGGACGACACCTGGGGCACCGAGGTCACGGTCAGCGTCCCCGCCGCTTGAGCCGCTGGGCCAACTCAAAGGCCTCGTGCATCTTCTTGATCAACGTGGCTGGGGCGAAGGGCTTGACGATATAGGAGGTCACGCCGGCGTCGATGGCCGCCAGGACATGCTCCTCATTGGCCTCGGCCGTGATCATGACCACGGGGAGCCGGCCGTACTGTTCGCTGCGCCGGATGCGCGAAAGCAGTTCGAGCCCCGACATCCGGGGCATATTCCAATCGAGCAGCACCATATCCACGGGGTCGTGGTTGATGATGGACCAGGCGGTCTCCCCGTCCTCGGCAAAATTGAGGTTTTTGAGGCCTTCCTGCCGCAGGATGTAGGCGATTGTCTTACGCATGGGCTGCTGGTCATCCACCACGAGGATCGCCAGGCTCGGGGCAAAGTTCACGGGCACATCTCCTGTTCCGCGCCGTTTGGAACTGTCCGGATGCACGCTACACGTCTCTTGCTGCGGATTCCAGAAAAACCGCGCCGTCCCCGCCGGCGCGCCCTCCCCCTTGCCAGGACGTGGCGTAACGTATAGCGTTTATGACTTGACTCCTCATGCGCGCTCAGGGGGGAGGTGCCGTATGGAACGACTCATCGAATCCGATTTGGAAAAGCTCAAGATCGATATGCTTACCGCCCTGCGCACGGCCCAAGCCGCCGTGGACAAGGCCGTATCCGTGGTTTTCAGCCGCGATGCCGCGGCCATCAAGGCGACCCTGGCCGACGAGGAGACCATCGACGCCATGGAATGCGCCCTGGATGCCGAAGTTCTGCGGCTGCTCGCCCTGCACCAACCCGTGGCCGGGGACCTGCGCTACATCCTCGGCTGCATGCGGGCCGTGGGCGACATCGAACGCATCGGCGACCAGGCCGTGAGCATCGCCGAACGCGGACGCATCCTGCTCGAACGCCCGCCCGAGCCCATCTCCCCCACCCTGTGGGAGATGGCCGACACCACCCGCGAATTCCTCGTCCTGACCGCCGCCTGTTTCACGGACAAAAGTCTGGACTTGGCCCGTCGGATTTGCGCCGAATCCGGGGACATCCTGGATCTCAACACGGCCTTTCTCAAGGAGATGACCACCTACATGCGCGAAGAGGCCCGACCGGTGGAGCGGGCCGTGCAGCTGAATTTCATCGCCCACAGCCTCAAGCGGGTCTGTGATCAGTGCACCAACATCGCCGAATCCGTGGTCTTCATGCAGGAAGGCGCCTGCAGCCGCCACCGGTGCGACTAGCCTGTGACCCGTAGCCTTTTGCGCGGCCCAGCTTGACGCGTCCTGCCAAAGGGTGAAAACACCCTTTCCCGACGCCCCATTTCTTACCGCAACCTTGGGGATTTCGCATGCCTTACCCCAAAGCCGGTTCGCCGGTTCTGGTTCTGATTACGGTCTGCATTGCCCAGTTCATGGCGCCGTTCATGCTCACGGCCGTGGGCGTGGCCCTGCCCTCCCTGGGCCGCGAGCTCGGAGCCACGGCCATGCAGCTCGGCCTCGTCGAGCAACTCTATGTCGTGTCCCTGGCCATGGGCATGCTGACCTTCGGACGCTACGGCGACATCGTGGGCCAGCGGCGCATCCTGCTGCCGGGTCTGGCGGTGTTCACGGCCCTGACCTGCTCCCTGGGTTTTACCGAGTCCGTGCACATGATCATGGTGCAGCGGTTTTTCCAGGGAATCGGCGCCTGCATGGTGCTGTCCGGGTCGCTGGCCCTGGTGGCCGCCGCCTATCCCCCCGAGCTTCGCGGGCGCAAGATCGGCATCGTCTCGGCTTGCACCTATGCCGGACTGTCCCTGGGACCGGTGCTCGGCGGCTATGTGACCGGGCATTTCGGCTGGCGTTTCGTGTTTCTCATGCCCGTGCCCATCGGCCTGGCCGCGACGTTGCTGTGCCTGTGGGGCATGCGCGAGGGGCCGAAAAACGCTTCGGGCGAACGCATGGATTGGCGCGGCGGGCTGGTCTACGCCACCGGGGTCTGCCTGTTCATGCTCGGCGCGGCCCATGCCAAGGAAATGCCCCTCGGACCGGCCATGCTGCTCGGCGGGCTGTTCGGGCTGGCGTTGTTCGTCCGCCTCCAGTCCCGGACCAAAAGTCCGCTCCTCGACGTGTCGCTTTTAACGGGCAACCGGTTTTTCACCCTGAGCTGCCTGGCGGCCCTCGGCAACTATGCCGCCACCTTCGGCATCACCTTTCTCATGAGCCTGTACCTGCAATACGCCAAGGGCCTGCCGCCACGGCTGGCCGGATTCGTGCTCCTGTTCCAACCCATCATGCAGGTCATTGCCTCGCCCGTGGCCGGCCGGCTGGCCGACCGGTTCGATCCGGGGCGGCTCGCCACCGTGGGCATGCTCGTGAGTTCGGCCGGGCTGCTCGCGGCCGCGGCCAGCATCGCCCCGGAAACGCCCATCTGGCTGCTGGCCGGGGAGCTCGCCCTGATCGGGACCGGATTCGGGCTTTTCATCACGCCCAATTCCACGGCCATCATGGGCAGCGTGGACAAGCGCCAGTTCGGGCTGGCCTCGGGCATGATCGCCACCATGCGTACCCTCGGCATGGCGGTCAGCATGACCTCGGTCACCTTCATCTTCGCCCTTTTCATGGGCGACGCGCTCATCACACCCGCAACCCTGCCGGCATTCCTGGTCAGCATGCGGGTGGGGCTGACGGTATTCGCGGTCTTTTCGTGCCTGGGGGTGATCCTGTCGTTCGGGCGGGGCCGGAGGAGGTAGCCCGCGCGGTTGGAGGGAAAAGAGACGCCTCCGGCGGGGGGGGGGGGGGGGGGGG
>JAWRKJ010000147.1:0-3502 GCA_040307025.1 Desulfovibrionaceae bacterium
TCGCCGCCCTGGGCGGCATGGCCGTGCCGGCGGCGATTTTCGCCGTGCTCAACCAGGACTCGCCAGCCCAGACCGGCTGGGGCATTCCCATGGCCCCGGACATCGCCTTTGCCCTGGGCGTGCTGTCGTTGCTTGGTGACCGGGTCCCGGCCGGGCTCAAGGTGTTTCTGGCCGCCGTGGCCATCGTGGACGACATCGGCGCGGTGCTCGTCATCGCCATCTGGTACAGCGGCGCCATCTCCCTGACCTGCCTGACCGTGGGCGCGGTCATTTTCGCGGTCATGATCGGCCTCAATCTGGCTGGTGCGCGCCATCCGGCCATCTACGCCCTGCTCGGCGTGGGAATGTGGCTGGCATTTTTGTCCTCCGGCGTCCACGCCACCGTGGCCGGGGTCCTGGCGGCCATGGCCGTTCCGGCCCGGGCGCGCATCCAGGCCCGGGCTTTCGCGGCCAGGGCCCGGCGTTCCCTGGAGCGCTTCGAGGCGGCCAAAGGCCGGGATATCCGGGTCAGCCGGGGCAAGCGCGCCGCCCTGGACGAACTGGACACGGCCCGATCGCTCGCGAGCACGCCCTTGCAGCGCATCGAGCACGCCCTGCATCCTTATGTGGCCTTCGGCATCATGCCGCTTTTCTCTCTGGCCAATGCCGGCGTGACCCTGACCGGGTCGGCCGGGCTTTCACTGACCGAGCCGGTGTCCCTGGGCATTGTCGTGGGCCTGGTCGTGGGCAAGCAGGTGGGGGTGTTTTTGCCGTGCTGGGCCATGTTCCGGTTGGGCCTGGCACAAAAAGCCGACGGCCTGGGCGCGGTCCAGTACTACGGCGCGGCCTGTCTGGCCGGCATCGGCTTTACCATGTCCATCTTCATTTCCGGGTTGGCCTTTGCCGGGCACGGCGATCTCGAAGCCCGGGCCAAGGTGGCGGTACTGACGGCTTCGACCCTGGCCGGGGTGGTGGGGTATCTCGTGCTGCGCCTGTCCGGACGGCAAGTCGGCGTGCAAGTCTGAGCTGGCGCGTCACATCCGGGGAAGGTTGAGCAGGACCTTCATGGCCCCGGGCCGGGATGCGGTCTCCATGGCCGCGACGCATTCCTCGAAGGGCCGGACGCTCTCGATCAAGGGCACCACATCCACCAGCCGGTCGCGCAGATAGGCCCCGGCCAGGTCGAAATCGCCGCAACGGGAGCCGACAAGCTGGATTTCGTCCACCACGACCTTGGCCATGTCCAGGGTGGTGGGGGCAAAGGTCGTGGTCTTGATCACCACCGTGCCCTCGGGCCGGACCAGGGAAATGGCCTGGGCCAATCCTTGGGGGCGGCCGGTGGCTTCGATCACCACGTCGAACCGGCCGTATTCTGCGACCAGGGCGGCCGGATCGTCCATTTGCCGGGTGGTGACGCCCTGGGCTGCGGCCAGGGCCAGTTTGCGGCCGTGATGGCCGGCCAGGACCAAGCCCGGGACGAGATAGCGCAGGCCGCAGGCGGAAAGCAGCCCGAGCTTGCCGTCACCGAGTACGAGCAGGGACTGGCGGGCGGTCAGATGGAGCTGTTGCCCCGGCTCCAGGGCGGCGGCCAGGGGCTCGATAAAGACGGCTTCCTCGTCGCGCACCCCGTCCGGAACGGGATGGAGGTTGGTCACGGGCAGGATGACGTATTCGGCAAAGGCGCCGTCCTGGCCGGCAATGCCCAGGGTGCGGCGATTGGGGCAATGGCGGGCATCGCCGGTACGGCAGACCGGGCAGGTGCCGCAACCGATATTGATGTCGGCCGTGACCCGCACGCCCACGAGCTGGGGGGCACTGGGCGCTTCGAGGACCCGCCCCACGAATTCGTGGCCCGGGATACCGGAAAAGTTCATGTAGCCCTTGAGCAGTTCGATGTCCGTATTGCAGATGCCGGCCATGCGGACTTCGATGAGGGCCTCATGGGGCCCCAGGGACGGCAAGGTCCGGTGTTCGAGACGCATGGTCCCGTGTTCGATGACGGCGGCCAGCATGGACAACTCCTGGTGAGGGTGGCGTGGCAGTGCGAAACAACGTATGGCATTGCCGGCAAGCCTTCAACCGCAAAACGGCCGATCCGTGTCCCGTGCCTGCTGCCGGGACAGGACGCCATGGAGCCGACCACGGACGCGCAGACCATCACGGCGGTTTTCGAACCGACTTCCGGGCAGACGGCGCCTCTGCGCCTTGATGTGTTTTGGACCAACCGATTGGCCGATCAGGATGTGGCCCGAGCCCGCATCCAGGAAGCCATCACGACCGGCGGCGCCTGGGTGGACGGGCAGGTCTGCCGCAAACCCGGCTCCAAGCTGCGCGGGGGCGAACAACTCCGCCTGGAGCTGCCGGAAACCTCCTGCGAACTGGCCGCCGAGGACGCTCCCCTGCGCATCCTGTACCGGGATGCGAGCCTGCTCGTTCTCGACAAGCCGCCCGGTCTCACCGTGCATCCCGCTCCGGGCCTGCCGGACGGCACCCTGGTCAACCGGCTGCTCCACCATTGCCCGGAACTGCGGGACTTGGCCGGACCGCGCCCGGGCATCGTCCACCGCCTGGACAAGGACACGAGCGGCCTGCTCGTGGTCGCCCTGACCGAGGCGGCCCGGACGGCCCTGGCCGCGACCTTTGCCGAACGGGGCGCGCACAAGACCTATTTGGCCCTGGTCCACGGCAAGCCCGATCGGGCCGAGGACGTGATCCGTACGCCCATCGGCCGCGATCCCGGCCATCCCACCCGCATGGCCGTGGTGCGCAAGGGCGGACGCGAGGCGCAAAGCCGCTACCGGCTCGTCTGGAGCGCGCCCGATGCCCGGGCGAGCCTGCTCGAAGTGACCATCGCCACCGGCCGCACCCACCAGATCCGGGTCCATCTGGCCAGCCTCGGCCATCCCGTGCTCGGCGACACCGTGTACGGCTCGCGCCAGCAGGCCGAGTGGAAACGCCTTCCCGGTCCGGTGGCCCGCCTGGCCGGCCGGCAGATGCTCCATGCCTGGAAACTCGCCTTTCCCCATCCGGAGACCGGCGAGACCCTGACCTTTTGCTGCCCGCCGCCCCAGGATTTCTGGCGGCTGCTGCTCCTGCTCGGACGCCGGCTCCAGCGGATAGGCTTGGTCGGCATGCCGGGCTGCGGCAAATCGACCTTGCTTGAGCGTTTTGGAGCGTCCGGCTTCCCGACCTTTTCCGCCGATGCCGTGGTGGCCGAACTCTACGCCCCGGGCGGCGACGGGGCCCATATGTTGTCGCGGCGCTTCGGCGAAGTGGCCCTGACCGAGGACGGCGCCGTGAACAAGGCCTGGCTCCTGGCCGCCATGCGCGACAGCGAGAAAACCCGGCGCGAGGTCATGGATCTCGTCCATCCCCTGGTCAAAGGACGCCTGGAGGCGTTTTTCCAGGCGCATGCCCACCGCCGGGCCGCCTTTGCCGAAACGCCGCTGCTTCTGGAAGCGGGCTGGCACAAGGGCGGCGACGTGGATGTGGTGGTCGGCGTGGGTTGTTCCGTGGCGGGCCC
>JAWRKJ010000148.1:0-11404 GCA_040307025.1 Desulfovibrionaceae bacterium
GCGCGATCTGGTGGTGGCCAAGGACGTGGCCACGTCCGAGGTGGCCCGGGTGCGGCCGGGCGACAGCCTGGAGACCGCCCTCAACATCATGTCGCGGCTCCAGATCGACGAACTGCCCGTGATGTCCCAAGACCGGCCGGATGAGATCGAAACCATGCTGTCCAAGCAGGACATCGTGAACTATTACCACGAGTGCTGCCTGGTCTAAGGACGAACACGGCCTCGTCCGCTCAGAGCGCGGTGCCGGACGCGCCGCCCGAGGCCGGGGGCTGGCGCAAAAAATTTGGGGGACAGCTTTCTGCAATGTTTGAGGCGGGGAAACGTCGCCAAGAGACTTGAATTGGCAACGCGCCCCGCCTTCCGCGTCGGCGCGCGAGCGTGCCGGTCAGGGGATGTTGGTCGTCCCCCGGTAATTCGGCGATTTCTCCATCAATTCGATCAGCAGCAAGACCATGGACAGGTCGCGCTTGTTGTCCAGGGACATGGCCGACAGGACATAATCCTTCAGCGACGCCCCGGTCCCCGGCAAATCGACATCGTCTCCCTGCTTGAGATTGTGCACGGCCTCCATGAACGACAGGAGCAAATAGGGCCACACGTCATCATAATACAGATGGTAGTCGAGGATCTCCTTTATTTTGAGGATGGCGAACACGACATTATCCGTCTCTCGATAATCCCGCGTCCACAGTTCCCGGTCACTCAGGTTCGGTCGCCGCAGGGCCGGACCATGGGGTCCCGCCCGCTGCCGTTCCTTCTCCTGCCTATGGGCTTCCAGCGAAAAGATCTGGGCCATGCGCCTCCCTCCCTGGCGGCGTGGCAGCCCGGCATCCCGCCGGGCGCACGGTTCCGTACCCCTCTTTTCGGTCCGGGCCGAAAATCCTTTAGCGCCCACGCCCTGAAGAATGTCACTTCCTTCATTACAATCATGCACAATAATACCAATATGTTGACAAAGAAGGCGCGCACAATTGCTTCGGACTCCGGCCGAAGCTCCAAATCCTCCGATCACCGGACAGAAAAAACACCCACTCCACGGCGGCTCGGATCTTGACAATTCAGTGTGAGTTTATTTACAGTTTTGTGACTGAAGTTTTCCACAGCCGTTCACCCTGCGGACTTTTTCAAGAATTCTGACGGGCTGGGCGCGAGGAAGACGACTCTGGGCATCACAGCCAACGTATGCGGCAAACAAATGCGGCCCCGTAGGATTCCTGCCGGGGTGATGCTCCTTTTATTAAAAAAATTTCATCTTTTTCTCCTTGCCTGTCCTTCCCCGACCGGTTTATAGGTGCATCAGCATAGCATCCGGGTTAGCCTCCGGAAGCTTGCGACGCGTCGAGGCCCTGTCTGTTCATTGCTCTTTAGGAGGAAGGTAACAATGAGAAAGTTTATCGTTCTCGCTTTGACCGCCGTGATGGCCCTGGGCGCACTCGCCAGCGCCGAGGCAGCCACCGAGGTCAAAATGACCGGCGATGCCCGTATTTACGGTTTGTTCATGGACAACCGTAACTTCACCGGGTGGAACCGCACCGGTCGGGCCAAGGAAGAGAAGTTCGAGATCTGGGAACGCTTCCGTCTGCGCACCGACTTCGTGGCCAGCGAGGCCGTGAAGTTCCGTTTTGGCATCAAGGTGGAAGATACCTGGGGACATGGCACCTTCACGGCCGCCAACCCCTCGAACCAGACCGTCCAGGTCTACCTGGCCTACCTGCAGTTCAAGTGGCCTGACAGCGATGTCCAGATCACTGCCGGTCTGCAGCCCGTGGCTCTGCCGCACAGCGCCATGTTCAACGCCAGCCCGGTGTTCAGCGACCAGATGGCGGCTCTGACCATCACCGCCCCCATCATTCCTGACACCCTGTCCGTGCTGACCGGCTTCGGCCGCCTCATCGAGAACAGCAGCGACTTCACCACGAATGCCGCTGGTGCCACTGGCCAGACCTATGCCCAGAACCTCGATGCCTACTTCCTGGCCCTGCCCATCACCGTCGACGGCTTCAAGGTCACCCCGTGGGGTACCATCGCCGTTGCCGGCCGCGATGTGGCTTACGGCAACTGGAAGGACACCACCGATGGGGCTGCCGGCGTGGGTAACACCTTCGCCAACACCCTGATCTCCGCCTCTACTGCCCTCAACGGCGGTCCTAATGGCAACCTGACCGCCAACAAGCGCGGCAAGTGGCGCAACAATCAGAACGCCTACTACTGGGTTGGTGGTGCGTTCGAAGTGACCGCTCTTGATCCGATCCGCTTCTACGCTGACGTGATCTACGGTGCCGGCGCCATGGCCGACCGCAAGTCCGACCAGCGTCACGGCTGGTTCGTCGACTTCGGCGCCGAGTACACCGGCCTGGATGTCGTGACTCCGCAGGTCTTCGCTTGGTGGTCCACCGGTGAAGACAAGTCCACGAACAACGGTTCCGAGCGCATGCCGTACATGCGTTCCGCCTGGGGTCCGGGCAACAGCTTCCTGTTCGATAACGGCCAGGAACTGAACCACGGTGGTGCCAACATGTTCGTGAGCCCCACCGGTAACATGGGTATCGGCGCTTCTTTGGACAAGATCTCGTTCATCGAGAAGCTGACCCATCGCCTGACCTTCACCTACGTTCGTGGTACCAACTCCCCCATGGCCATCCGCAACTACATGCTCAACAGCGCTGATGGTCTGAACTACTTCAGCCTGGGTCGTGACCTGACCTGGAACGAATCCCTCTACGCCCTGAACTTCGACACCAAGTACCAGATTTATGAAAACCTGGCTGCCGTCGTCGAAACCGGTTGGGCGCACGGCGACTTCCAGCGGCATGTCTGGTACGGGCATCACACCACTGCTGATGCTTGGAAGTGTGCCTTCGGTCTGACCTACAAGTTCTAGCAGCCTTATTGATTCCTCGACGCGTCAACCGGGGCCTTCGGGCCCCGGTTTTTTTTGTTCGATGGGAAACGGCTGCTGTGAATTTTTTACCCAGCTCTGGACGCCAAACGGCTGCTAACAGTTGACGCCTTGCCCAAGGCAAAGCACACTCAGCGCCCTGGAGGATCGCAAATGGAAAAAAACATCATTGTCACCGAGGCCGCACCCAAGGCCATCGGGCCTTATTCGGTTGGGGTATGGGCCGGCGATCTGCTCTTTGTTTCCGGACAGACCCCCATTGATCCGGCCACCGGCAGCATTGCCGGGGAGACGGCTGCCCAGCAAATGCATCAATCCATCAAAAATGTCCGCGCCATCCTCAATGCCGCCGGTCTCGATCTGGCCCAGGTGGTGAAAAGCACGCTGTTCATCAAGGACATGAACGCCTTTTCCGCCGTCAACGAAGTCTATGCCAGCTATTTCACGCCCCCCTTCCCGGCCCGCTCCTGTGTCGAGGTCGCCCGCCTGCCCAGGGACGTGCTGGTGGAACTGGAAGTGATCGCCAGCCGGGGGCTGGACCGTGACAGGCAAGCGTAATCCGAAGTCTTGACTTTCCCGTTGCCTACGGGAAGTTACCTGTGTCCGTCACGAGCGGAGGGGGTTTCTGTCATGGAGGATGTCAAGCGTCCTGCCGCCGAGAGCGGTGGCAAACGTTTTCGGGCTGCCCGGATCTTTTCGGTGCCCGAGGATGTCAAATTTCTCGATACGTTGGAACTGACCAGGCTGGCTGATGCCTTCACAGCCTGGACCGAGCGGGCCGGGCGACCCGATGTGGCCGTGTCCCGCAATCGGGTGCGTCTGATCTATCTCATGCTGCGCCACACCGGTGCCCGGCTTGGCGAGGTGCTGGCCCTCAACGACCGGACGGACATCGACCTGGACAACCTCTCGGTCATGCTCGGCACCGGTGACGGCGAAGGCCGGGAGGTCCAGATTCCGGCCGAACTCGGCGAGGCCCTCGCCGCGGTTTTTTCCGAACCCGCCTACGCCTCCCTGCGCGGCGGTCTTTTTCGCCTGGACCAGGGGCATGTGCGCCGCAAATTCTACGAAAGGGCCGAAGAGTGCGGCTTCACCAAGGAACTCGTCAACCCGAGCACCATCCGACGTTCCCGGGCCGTGGAACTGCTGCGTGACGACGTGCCCCTGCCCGTGGTCCAACGCATCCTCGGCCATTCCACCGCCGACCTCACAGCCGCCTTCCTCCACCTGCCCGAGGAACAGCGCCGCAAGGTCGAGCGCCAGGTCCTGACCCGGGAGACCCGCCGCACCAGTGCCCGAAACGCCTTTTTCGGCCGGGTGGCCCAGGTGCAAAAGGGTGATATCCAGTCGGTCGTGGTGGTGGAAAGCCTCGGAGGTCATGCCGTTTCTTCTGTTATCACCAATGAAAGTCTCAAAAACCTTGGCGTGACCGAAGGCAGCTTTGTCACGGCCGAGATCAAGGCCCCCTGGGTGGTGCTCGAAGCCTGCGATGAAATGCCCCGGGCCACAGCCTCCAACCGCTTTCTCGGCGAAGTGGAGCTCGTGCGCGCCGGCGAACTCACCTCCGAAGTCATCGTCGCCCTGTCCGACGGCACCCGGTTGTGCGCCCTGATCACCACCAAAAGCACCAAGGAACTCAACCTGTCCGAAGGGCAAAAGCTCTGGGCCATGTTCAACGCCTTTGCCGTGGTCCTGCACGTGGAATAGCTCCGACAAGCAACGCCCCCGGAGGTCCGCCATGAAAAAATGCCTTGTCTGCCTGGACGGCTCCAAAACATCCTTGCGCGCCTTGGCCCGTGCCCTGGACGAGGCGGGCCGGGGAGCCGACGTGCTGGCCGTGACCGCGGTGGAAGCCCTGGCTTTTTTCGATTGCACCGGGACGAATTGCCAGCAGACCTTCACGGCCATCATGCGCGAACCCAAAAAGATACTGGCTGAGGCCGAGGAACTGGCCCGGCAGCGCGGCCTGACCATCCGGACCCGTATCGAACCCGGCCGGCCGGCCGAAACCATTGCCCGGATTGCCCGTCAGGAGCAGTGCGACGAGATCATCCTCGGCAGCCGGGGCAAGGATGAAGTCCAAAATCTGCTGCTCGGCAGCGTGTCCACCCGACTCGTCCAGATCGCACCCTGCACCGTGGTCGTCGTGCGCTGACCGACGCGGCCTGCCCCACGCAAGAAAACGCCCGTTCTCCCAAAGAAGAACGGGCGTTTCTTCTGCGACGTTCCGAAAAAGCAAGAGACTGCGGCCCGTCAGGCCGCTAGCCCGGGATACCCTAGCGTGGATCGCCGGCTACGGGTTCCACGGGTTCCTGCGGCCTGAACAGACGGCGACTGACCGCCTCGGCCAGCCAGATGCCAACGAACACACCCAAGGCATTGGCCACGGCATCGCCCATGCTGGCCTCCCGCCCCGGAACGAACGATTGCAGCCACTCCAGGATTCCGCCGAAGGGGATCAGGCAGAAGGCCACGATCCGGCCACGTCCGGGGGCAAAGAACCACACGGCCAATCCGCCGAGCCAGCCATAGGCCAGCATGTGGTAGAGCTTGTCCGCGTTCCAAAAGACGCCGGGCAGCTCGATTCCGGGTTGCAGGGACAGGTACACGACCAGGGCCAGGGACAAAATCCAGCCGGCCGTCAAGGTGGCGCGCGCAACGGTTTTCATATGCCGCGCCTAGGCCCCGGCCATCTGGCGTAGCCGGCGGATGCGGTCTTCGGTGGAGGGATGGGTCGAAAACAGCGAGGCCATGGACATCCCGGAAAACGGATTGACGATAAACATGTTTTCCGTGGCCGGATTGGCCTGCATGGGGATCTGCCGGGCATAAGCGTCGAGCTTGCCCAAAGCGCCGGCCAGGGCCAGGGGGGCGCCGGAAATCTCGGCCCCCGTGGCATCGGCCAAGTATTCCCGGGACCGGGAAATGGCCATCTGGATCAGGCTCGCGGCAATGGGCGCCAAAATGGCCACGAGCAGGCCGCCGAGCAGACCCGGACCGCTCCCTTCCTCGTTGTCGCGGGAGCCGCCGCCGAAAATCGCCGCCCATTGGGCCATGTTGGCCAGCATCATGACCACCCCGCCAAGCACCGCCGCGATGGACTGGACCAGGATGTCACGGTTGCGGATATGCCCGATCTCGTGGGCGAGCACGCCCCGCAATTCCTCGGGCGACAGCACGCGCAGGATGCCCTCGGTCACGGCCACCACGCCATGTTCGGGGTTGCGGCCCGTGGCAAAGGCGTTGGGTGCTTCCTGGGGCACGATCATGACGCGCGGCTTGGGGATGCCGGCGTTGCGGGCCAGTTCCTCGACCATGGTATGCAGGGCCGGCGCATCGTCTGGAGCCAGCTCCTGGGCCCCATACATGGACAGCACGATCTTGTCGGAAAACCAGTAGCTGCCCACATTCATGAGCATGGCGAAGACAAAGGCGATCACCAGGCCGCCGCGACCGCCCAGAGCCTGGCCCACGGCCAGGATGAGCACGGTCAAAAGCCCTAACAGCAGGGCGGTCTTGATCTGACTGGTCATGACGTCGTCGATCCTCCGCAGTACAAAAAACCTCGCCCGACCCTCGGCAGGGCCAGGCGAGGTCGTATTTATTTGGTGTCATCAAGTGGCCTCAACCACCTGATTCCCGCTCCATTCGCTTCAAGGCGTCCTTGTCCGGTCATTGCGGCCGGGCCTCGCGCCCGAAGGGTCCGGTGAAAGGGACCATCCTTTCACCCGTCGGGCCCCGGGAAGAACCCGGGACCGCTGCTGGCGACAAAATTGTCACCGGCTGACGCTCATTACTTGCCCATTGGCGGGGTACCTCCCGCTCGGGTCATGTTGATTCGTTCCCTCGTGGCCTGGGCCATCCACCCTTGTCATCGCGTCGGCTTGTACCGGCTGGTTGCCGGCCGCGCCCGCGTTTTGCGGCGATCGGAGAAGCCCTTTCGCCTTTTCGGCCCGGGCACGCTGCCCGAAGCCTTCAGTTCGCGGCGACTCGATTCGCCAAGTATGGAATGTGCTCGTCCGTTGGCGCGAATCCTCCAAGACAGAAACCGTTTGCATGTTGCCGCTTGTGTTGCCTTCCACCCTACTTCTTTCGCGTCGGTCGACTCCGGTCTCGCACCGGGTCGAACCCGCGTTCCGCGGCGATCGGGGATGCCCTTTCGCCTTTCCGGCCAGGGCTTTTACCTACTGGCCGTCGTGTCGCGGCGACTCGTTTCGCCAGGTATGGGAGTTAATCTGCGTCGCGGCGATCCTCCTGCTGCGGTTCGCCCTTTTGGGCTGCCTTCGATTGTAGATTTAATCTTTCCCGGTCCATTGTAAAGGGTTTCTTTGCTCAATTTTGGAAATAAATAGCCACCCGACCGTCATGCATTTCACCCCATCGTATTTTTCTCGCCCCTCTTGAAACCGCTGTCAAGGCATGCGATGCCGGTGCGTGACCGGCGGGCCGCGCTCGGACCGGCCATGCCCGCGACAACCCGGAGGAAAAGCCCATGACCCGTCGTCCCAAGGTAGTGGTGACCCGGATGATTCCCGCGGTCGGTCTGGCCCAACTGCGCGAACACTGCGACGTCTGGGTCAACCCGGACGACCGGCCCCTGACCCGCGACGAACTGCTGGCCCGGTGCGCCGACGCCGACGGCGTGCTCGGCCTGCTTACGGACAAGGTGGACGCCGGCTTTTTCGACGCCGCCCCGCGTCTTCGCGGCTATGCCAATTATGCCGTGGGCTTCGACAACATCGACGTGGCCGAAGCCACGCGACGCCGCGTGCCTGTTTCCAACACCCCGGACGTGCTGACCACGGCCACGGCCGAACTGGCCTGGGCCCTGGTGTTCGCCGTGGCCCGCCAGATCGTGACCTCGGACGCGGTCATGCGTTCCGGCACCTGGCCAGGCTGGGGACCGCTCCAATTCATAGGCCAGGAGATCACCGGCAAGACGCTCGGCATCTTCGGTCCCGGCCGCATCGGCACGGCCATGGCCCGCATGTCGCGAGGTTTTTCCATGCCCGTGGCCACCTGCGGCGGCCGGCGGCCCAATGCGGCCCTGGAACGCGAACTCGGGGCCAGGCGCTTGCCGTTCCCGGAATTCCTGGCCCAAAGCGACATCATAAGCATCCACGCCCCGCTCACGCCTGAGACCCGCCACGCCTTCGACGCCGCGGCTTTTGCGGCCATGAAGCCCACGGCCATCCTGGTCAACACCGGACGCGGGCCCATCATCGACGAGGCGGCCCTGGTCACGGCCCTACGCCACGGCCAGCTGGCCGGCGCCGGGCTGGACGTCTACGAGTTTGAACCGCGCCTGGCCGAAGGCTTGCGGGACTGCAAAAACGTCGTGGTCACGCCCCACATCGGCTCGGCCACGGTGACCGCCCGGGAGGGCATGGCCCGGCTCGCGGCCGAAAACCTGCTCGCCATGCTGGCTGGCGGGAAACCGCCCACCTGCCTCAATCCCGAGGTCCTGGGCTGAACAACGCGCGTCCTACTTGACAATTTTCGACAATTAAGCACAGTGCCAAGCCGCGTCCGGCCACCAGTCCGGCGCCCATTCCGGCCCTCCAGGAGGCCCCATGCTCATACGCCACCTCATGACCCCACGTCCGGCCACCATCGGCCCGGACGTCCTGTTTTCGGAACTGCTCGCCGCCTACCGGGACATGGAATCCCAGCTGCTCTACGTGGTCGACACCGAAGACAAGCTTCTCGGCGTCATCAGCAGCTACGACATCCTGCGCGTCATGCTCCCGTTTTATCTCGACTCCAATCTGGCCAAGGCCCTGCCCGACGACGAGGCCATCATCCGCCACGCCTTTGCCGCCTGCCGGTCCCTGCCGGCCTCGGCCTTCATGACCAAGGAATTCATCGCCCTGCGTCCGGACGACCCGTTTTTGGCCGCCGAAGCCCTGTTCGCCGAACGCGGGGTCAACATCCTGCCCGTGCTCGACGACAATGGCCGCCTCGTCGGCGAACTGGCCCGCCGCACCGCTCTCAAACACCTGGCCGCCCGCTGCCTCCAGGACCAAAACGCCGAGTAGGAACCGCCATGTTCTGGATCGCCACCTCCATCTTCGTCGCCGCCTACGCCGTCATCGTCTCGGAAAAGATTCACAAGACCAAAGTGGCCCTGTTCGGGGCCGCCCTGACCCTGGCCACCAAGGTCCTCACCCAGCACGACGCACTCCACGACGTGGACCTCGGCGTGGACTGGAACGTGATCTTCCTGCTCATTTCCATGATGCTCATCGTCAACGTCATGACCCGCACCGGGGTATTCCAGTACGTGGCCGTCAAGGCGGCCAAGATCGCCCGGGGCGAGCCGTTCGCCATCATGGCCATTTTCGCCGTGGTCACGGCTGTGGCCTCGGCCTTCCTCGACAACGTGACCACGGTGCTGCTGTTGGCTCCGGTGACCCTGCTCGTGGCCGAGGAGCTCGAAATCGATCCGGTGCCCTTTCTCATCACCGAGGCGCTGGCCTCCAATATCGGCGGTACCGCCACCCTGATCGGCGATCCGCCTAATATCATGATCGCTTCCAAGGCCGGTCTCGATTTCATGGATTTCCTGGCCCACCTCGCCCCGGCCATCGTCGTCATCATGGTTGCCTGGATGCTGTCGTGGAAGGTGATCTTCGGCCGCCGGCTGGCCGTGCGCGAGGAACTCAAGGCCCGCATCCTGGCCATGAACGAAAAGGCGCTGATCAAGGACGCGGCCTTGCTGCGCAAAAGCGGCCTGATCCTTGGCGCCACCATCGTGGGCTTCATGCTCCACGGGTTTCTCGGCTACGAACCGGCCACCGTGGCCCTGCTCGGGGCCTCGACCCTGCTGCTCGTGTCCGGGGCCGATCCCCAGAAGGCCCTGGAGGAAGTGGAGTGGTCCACCATCTTCTTTTTCATGGGCCTGTTCATTATCATCGGCGGCACGGTCAAAGCCGGGCTCATCGACGTCTTCGCCCAGAAGGTCATCGCGCTGACCCACCCAACCCAGGACTCCATGTTCGCCCTGTCCATGGTCATGGTCTGGTTTTCCGGCATTGCCTCGGCCATCGTGGACAACATCCCGTTCGTCGCCACCATGAACCCGCTTCTGGCCGAACTGGCCGAAAAGGTGCTCGGCCCGACCACGGGCCTCACCGGCCAGGCGCTTTACACCCACCCGGCCATGATGCCGGTGTGGTGGTCCCTGGCCCTGGGCGCCTGTCTCGGCGGCAACGGCACGGCCATCGGCGCCTCGGCCAATGTGATCGTGTGCGGCCTGTCGGAAAAGGCCGGCCACCGCATCACGTTTGCCCGTTTCCTCAAGTACGGCGTGCCGGTGACCCTCGGCACCATCACCATCTCCATGCTGTACATCTACCTGCGCTACTATCTGCTCGCCCGCTAGGGGAGCGCCCGCGCCATTCCTGGCCGGCTGCGGCCACAGCCTGTTCCTGACAAGCCCCCCGTCCTGGGGGGCTTTGCGTTGGCGCCCCACGCCCCGGTTCCACGCATTGGCGAACGGGCGGCGCCGCGTTCCACAAAAATGCGAACGGGAAACCGGATTGAAAAAATTTTACCTTACATAACAATGTGTTGTATTTCAGCCGCCGCTTGGCACGCCCCATGCTTTAAAGAGAGTCAACACGGGGACGTAAAACGGAAACAACACACAAAATATAAGGAGAAACACCATGCTGCGCGCCATCACCAATTTCGTTCGTGACGAGGAAGGAGCTTCCGCGGTGGAATACGGCCTGCTCGCCGCCCTGATCGCCGCCGTCATCATGGGAACCGTCGCCGCTCTGGGCAACACCATCAACGGTGTGTTCACCCGGATCAACGGCGCTCTCGGTGGCTGATGCACCCGGAGCGTGACTCCCCCCAACATCCAAGCCACATTTCAGGCCGTCCTCCCCAGGGAGGACGGCCTTTTCGCGCCGGCGGCCATTGCCTCGCCCGTCCCGCCCTGGCATGATCCATGCCCGGGAGGACTTACCCTATGGAGTGCAAGACCCATCTTGGCATTGACCGCAGCCTGTGCGGGGAACCCGTGGAACTTGGCCCGGAGCGGGCCGTGGTCAGCCTGACCCTTATCCCGTCCATGGCCGCCGACGATCAGGGCCTGGTGCATGGCGGTTTCGTGTTCGGCCTGGCCGACTACGCGGCCATGCTCGCGGTCAATGAACCGTTCGTGGTGCTGGCCGCGGCCACGACCAAATTTCTCAAACCGGCCCGGGTCGGCGAAACCCTGCTCGCCGAAGCCATCCTGACGCCGGGCGAAGGCCGCAAACGAATCGCCGATGTCACCGTCAGCCGGGACGGAACCCCGGTCTTTACCGGCCAGTTCACCTGCGTGGCCCTCGACAAGCACGTCCTCGGCTAGGGCCGAGAACGGCGGAGGAGAAGAGCCTCCGGCGGGGGGGGGGGGGGGGGGGGGGGGGGGGGGGGGGGGGGGGGGGGGGGGGGGGGGGGGGGGGGGGGGGGGGGGGGGGGGGGGGGGGGGGGGGGGGGGGGGGGGGGGGGGGG
>JAWRKJ010000149.1:0-6314 GCA_040307025.1 Desulfovibrionaceae bacterium
CCCCCCCCCGCCGGAGGCGTCTCCCCCCTCTTCCTGCGCTTCCCCTATTCGCCCCCCAGCCCATTGGCGGCCAGTTTGCCGCGCATGGCCGTGAGCACGTCGACCATGGCCGTTTCCATGACCGGAAAGGCGACTGCCGCCTGTTCGAGTTCCTGGGCCTTGGCAGCCCGTTCCACGTCCAGGCAGGCTTCGCGCAAAAGCGGCGCGCACATGGTGGCCGCAGCCCCCTTGAGGGAATGGGCCAAAAAGGCCAGATGTTCGCAGTCGGCCAGGGCCAGAGCCTCGCGCATGGTTTCCAGATGCACGGGCTGCTCGGCTACGAAGGCGGAAAAAAGCCGCATGAGAAACCCGGTATTGCCCCGGGCCTTGGCCAACAGTTCGCTCCAGTCCAGGACATCGGACAGCTCGGCCGTCCCAGGAGTGGCGGATGCGGCCGCCGTCTCGGCCTGTACCCAGGGAGCACCGATGGCCCGGGCCAAGGCTGCTTCCAGGTCGGTAGGGCTGACGGGCTTGCTCAGATATTCGTTCATTCCGGCCCGCAAAAAGGTCTCGCGGTCGCCCTTGAGGGCATGGGCGGTCAGGGCCACGATAGGAATGGTCGGGTCGAAATCCCCGCTCTGATCGGCCCGGATGGCCCGGGTGGCTTCCAGACCGTCCATTTCCGGCATCTGGATATCCATGAGGATGACGTCGAAACGTTGTTTGCGCAGCGCCTCCAACGCCCGGCGTCCGGTATGGGCCACCACCACCGTGTGCCCGTCCATCTCCAGCAGTTCCTGGACGTAAATCTGGTTGATGGGATTGTCCTCGGCCAAAAGAACGGTCAAAGGCCGGGCGCCGGACGTGTCGGTCCCGTCGCCTTGGCCGGCGGCGGCCAGGGGCGCCTCGGGCAGGGCAAAGGGGATCTGGAAGGAAAAGACGCTGCCCTTGCCCTCCTCGCTTTGCACCCGGTAGGTGCCGCCCATCATGGCCACCAGATGGCGGACGATGGCAAGCCCCAGGCCGGCGCCCTGGTAACGCCGGGTCGCGGTGACATCGGCCTGGGTGAAGCTGTCGAAAATGGCCTGGATCTTGTCCCGGGGGATGCCGATGCCGGTATCCCGGACGATGAACTGGAGATGGCGCTCCCCGATTGCCCCTTCCTCGGTGTCGGTCAGCAGCCGGTCGGTTTCGATGGTCAGGACCACACTGCCCGTGTCGGTGAACTTGACCGCGTTGCCGACCAGATTGATGAGGATCTGGCGCAACCGGCTCGCGTCTCCCACGAGCTTGCCAGGGACGTCTTCCCCGTGCCGGACCTCCAGGATCAAGCCTTTCTTGATGGCCAGGGGCCGAAAGACGCTCATGACCTCTTCCACGGTTTCGGTCAGATCGAATGGCGTTTTGGCCAGTTCAAGAGCCCCGGTTTCGATGCGGGCATAGTCGACGATGTCGTTGAGCACCGTGAGCAGGGACTGGGCGGAATGACGGGCCATTTCGAGATATTCCCGCTGCTTGGAACTTAGATCCGTGGCCAGGGTCAGCTCGGTCATGCCCAGGACACCGATCATGGGCGTGCGGATTTCGTGGGTGATGTTGGCCAGAAAATGACTCTTGGCCTTGTCGGCCGCCTTGGCCGCTTCCTTGGCCCGGGCCAATTCGGCCTCCACAGCCCGGCAGGCCGTGACATCGCGCAAATGAATCCGGAAAAGCGGCAATCCGGCCGATTCGAGGCTTTCCTGGCGCAGGACGGCCTTGCGGCCGGATTCGGCCACGACCACTTCCACCCCGTTTTCGGTGGTCAGCGGGATGCCAAAAGGCAAACCCGTCAACTGGCCTGGATCGCGTCCAAACAGGACCAAGGCGCCTGGGGTGGCATGCAAAATGACGCCGGCCGTGTCCACCAGCAGCAGGATATCTCCGGTGAGCCGGGCAATGGCGTCCGTGTCGCGTATGAGTCTGTCGAGCATGACTAGCCTTTGATACAAGCCAGGGGGCGCAGCCTGGCGGTTTGCGTTGCCAACTCCAGAGCCTGGGTCGTGCGGACCACGTCTTCGATGTCCTTGTAAGCGCCCGGGGCTTCCTCGCCAACACCTTTGCGGTCATGGGCGCGCAAACTCACACCCTGGGCCGCCAGGGACGCGGCCACCTCCCGGCCCCGAAACCGTGACAAGGCTTGCTTGCGGCTCATGGCCCGGCCGGCACCATGGCAGGCCGAGGCATAGGAACGCTCCAGGGCGGCGTCAGCCCCGGACAGAACGTACGAGGCCGTACCCATGCTGCCGCCGACAAGGATCGGATCGCCAAGGCCTCCGTAGCGATTGGAGCCATCCGGATGGCCAGGCCCCAGGGAACGGGTGGCGCCTTTGCGGTGGATGTGGAGCAACCTGCGCTTGCCGGAAATGGCGTGGTATTCGGCCCGGCAGGTGTTGTGGGAAACGTCGCACAGCACCCGCAAACGGGCGGTGGGGAAAAATTCGGTGAAAACCTCGCGGACAAGGGCGGTGATGACCTGCCGGCCGGCCAGGGCGCAGTTGGCGGCGGCCCGCATGGCGCCGAGGTACGCCTGGCCCGTGGACGAAGCGATGGGCGCGCAGGCCAATTCCTTGTCCTTCAGGACCAAGCCGTGTTTGAGCGCTTCGGCCAGCATGCGGGCGATAAAATCGGTGGCCGTCTGATGCCCGAGTCCCCGGGAGCCGCAGTGGATGGAGACCACGACCTGCTCCGGGGTCAGGCCGTAGGCCGTGGCCGCCCGGGTGTCCTGGATTGCGTCCACGTACTGAACTTCCAAATAATGGTTGCCCGAACCCAGACTGCCCACGGCCTCACGGCCGCGCTCCCGGGCCCGCTCGGACACGGCTCCGGGATCGGCGCCGGCCATGGTGCCCCGATCCTCGATACCGTCCAGGTCGGACGTTTCGCCGTAGCCCTGGGCCACGGCCCAGGCCGCTCCGCCCACGAGCATCCGGTCCAAATCCCGGTCAGACAAACGCGGCCGGCCGCCGCTGCCGAGGCCAGCCGGCACCCGGGCGAACAGCCGGTCGGCCAGACGCTCGCGCATCGGCTCCACTTCCTCGCGGTACACATTGGCCACCAGGGCGCGCACACCGCAGGCGATGTCGAAGCCGACCCCGCCGGCGCAGACCACGCCGCCTTGGGCGGCATCGAAAGCGGCCACGCCGCCGATGGGGAATCCGTAGCCGGTATGGGCATCGGGCATGGCCAGGACCGGTCCGGCCAGGCCGGGCAGACCGGCCACGCCCCGCAACTGGTCGAGAACGCCGCCTTCCATGGCCGTCATGGCCTCGGGCGAACCGAAAAGCCGCGCCGGCACCCGCATGGCCCCGGAACACGGCAACTCCCAGACGAACGCCTCCCGGCGCGTCAGCCCAACCCCACCGCCAACCATGACCACCTCGACACGCGCACTTCCGTCACGGACGGAAAAGCCACCCAGTATCCAAGCATGGTAGTTCACGGAAGGCGTCTTTTGTCAAGGCGCTTGCCCCTGGCAGGCGGGGAACGAGACGCTTGCGGCGGCCAAAGGGATCGCGTCCTTTGGAATCCCGATAGGATTTGCGGTGGTTGTTACTTCAGGCTTGAGGCAAAGAAAGGCCTTGAGGGAATTGCACGGCCGTCTCGGCAGGATCGCGGTCGTTGCGTACGCGGGGGGGGGGATACGGACCGGCCGTTTGCGATCGGCAGGAGCGAAAAGCCGAGGGCACCGCATCGCGATGCCCTCGGTAGCGGATGGACTAGATATTATAGAGGGTATCCCCGGGAATGATGGGGATCTTGTGCTTTTGCAACAGCTCGATGGCCTGGTCGGTGCGGTCGAAACGGAAAATGATGACGGCCGACTTCTCACGCTGGTGCACAAAGGCATACATGTATTCCACATTGATGCCGTTGCCGCAAAGCAGATGCAATACGGCGTGCAATCCGCCCGGCGCGTCAGACACTTCCACGGCCACCACGGCATTGCGGCCCACGGTGAATCCATGTTCCTTGAGGGCTTTCTTGGCTTTTTCGTGATCGCTCACGATCAGGCGCAAAATGCCGAAGTCCGAGGTATCGGCCAGGGACAGGGCCCGGATGCTGATATCGGCCTCGGCCAGAACCCGGGTCACTTCCTCCAGGCGGCCGGCCCGGTTCTCCAGAAAGATGGAAATCTGCTCGGCTTTCATGGCGTTTCCCCTCCGATGCGGCCTTGTGGCCGGTTAGGCGTTGCGCAGGTCCAGGATACGCTTGGCCTTGCCCTCGGAACGCTCGATGCTGCGGGGCTCGACCAGCTTGACCTGGGCGGTGACGCCCAAAAAGTCCTTGATAGTCTTCTGGATCTTGTTTCCCAGGCTCTGGAGCTTCTTGATTTCGTCGGAAAAGAGCTTCTCGTCCACCTCCACCTTGACGTCCAGGGTATCGAGATTGCCCTCGCGCTTGACCACCAGCTGGTAATACGGGCTGCACCCCTCGGTTTCGAGCAGGATGCTTTCGATCTGGGACGGGAAGACATTGACCCCGCGAATGATCAGCATGTCGTCGCTACGGCCCTGGACGCGGAACATCCGGGCGGTGGTGCGGCCGCACTTGCAGGGCGTGTAGTCGAGCCGGGTGATGTCACGGGTGCGGTAGCGGATGAGCGGCTGGGCTTCCTTGGTGAGGGTCGTGATGACGAGCTCACCGGTTTCGCCCGGAGGCAACACTTCCCTGGTGTTCGGGTCGATGATCTCAAACAGGAAGTGGTCTTCCTGAAGGTGGGCGCCGTGTTGGGCTTCGGCGCACTCGATACCCACACCCGGCCCCATGACTTCGGACAGGCCGTAGATATCGATAGCCTTGATACCCATCTTGGACTCGATCTCCCGGCGCATCCCGTCGGTCCAGGGCTCGGCCCCGAACACACCGATGCGCAGGGGCAGGTCCTTGAAGTCGATCCCGGCTTCCTGGGCCGCCTCGTAGAGCACCAGGGCGTAGGACGGCGTGCAGCACAGAACCGTGGCGCCGAAATCCCTCAGCAGCATGGCCTGACGCCGGGTGCCGCCGCCGGACACGGGGATGGTGGTCGCGCCGAGGCGCTCGGCGCCGTAATGGGCGCCCAGGCCGCCGGTAAACAAACCATACCCGTAGGCCACGTGGATGATGTCGCGGCGGGAAGCGCCGGCGGCCATCAGCGACCGGGCCATCATGGTGGCCCAGTTGGCGATGTCGCGCTGGGTATAACCCGCCACCGACGCCTTGCCCGTGGTGCCCGACGAGGCGTGGATGCGCACCACGTTGTCCTTGGGCACGGCAAAAAGGCCGAAGGGATAGTGGTTGCGCAGATCCTGCTTCTCCGTGAAGGGAAGCAGGTGTAAGTCCTTGAGGCTTTGGATGTCGCCGGGTTTGATGCCGGCCTCGTCAAAGGCTTTGCGGTAAAAGCCCACGTTGGCATAGACCCTGTCGCACAGCCGCTGCAGTCGTTTGAGCTGGAGTGCCTCCAGGTCTTCCCTGGGCAGGGTTTCGATATCCATATCGAAAATCATGAGTATCCTCCAGGTGGACGGCATGGCGCGTCCAAAGGGAATACCTGCCCGAAAGCCGCGGCCGGCGTCAAGAGAGGACCGCGGAAAAGACGGCTCTTCCATTTGCGCGATCGGGCCAAATCACGTAAGCCAACGACGTTTCCCGGTTCCCCGGGAAACGATCCTTTCTTGTGGAGAAACAATGTCCGACGAGACAAAAAAGACTCATCTGTCCACCCAGGAGAAGGCCGTGCGCATCGCCGGCTGGCTCCATGACAAGCAAGCCAAGGATATCGTGGCCCTGGACGTGGCCGCGGTCAATCCCGTGTGCGAGGCCATGATCGTGGCCGGCGCGGCCAACGTGCGCCAGGCCAAGGCCCTGGCCGATCACGTCCTGAAATGCTGCAGCGAGCGGGGCCTGCCCTATCTCGGCATGGAAGGCTACGCCTTGGGCCAATGGGTGCTGCTCGACCTCAACGATGTGATGGTGCACATCTTCCAGGAAGACGTGCGCCCGTTTTACAACCTCGAAGGCCTGTGGTCCGAGGGACACCCCATCCCCTTGCCCTTTGCCGCCGCAACGAGTCGTCCAGCATGAAACCCGTACCCACCTTGCTCCTGATCCTGGACGGCTGGGGTCTGGCTCCGGCCGGCCCCGGCAACGCCGTGACCCGGGCCGGCATGCCGGCCATTGACCGGCTCCTGGCCGCCTATCCCTCCACCACCCTGGCCTGTTCGGGCCGGGCCGTGGGACTGCCCGACGGTTTCATGGGCAATTCCGAGGTGGGCCACATGAACATCGGCGCCGGCCGGGTCGTCTACCAGGACATGACC
>JAWRKJ010000150.1:0-4153 GCA_040307025.1 Desulfovibrionaceae bacterium
CCCCCCCCCGGGCCGTGGTGACCGTGGAGGGCGCGGGCGAGGACGGGGTGCACGGACCGGCCGTGGCCGAATTCATCGATTTTCTCAACGAAAACAACGGTTCTTTCCATTTCGAAGCGGCCACGGCCGACCATCCCTCCCGCCTGGAAGTGACCCTCGGCAACGCCGCGTCCTGCCTGCCCCTTTCTTGACAGCCGGTCGCAAACCTTTATGCTCGTTGCGTCAACTTCTCATACAAGACAGCGGCGCGGCGGGGAGGCGATGGGCAAACGCAGGGTGGACGAACTCCAGGCCGGCATGGTCCTGGCCGAGGACGTGTTGACTCCCGGGGGGCGCTTTCTCATGCCCCAGGGCACGGTGCTCGACGCCGGGCATGTCAAATCCCTGCTGGCCTGGGATCTGGCTGACGTGGTCGTGCGCGAACCGGCGGCACCGGATGCGCCGACGGCCCCGTCGCAAGCCCAGGCGACCGCAGGCCGCGAGCAGCCGGACCTGACCGAAACGGCCGCCGCCGTGGTGCGGCAACGGCTTCTTCGGTGCGACGCCGGACAGGCGCTGATCCGCCTGCTGCACCGGCTGGCCGTGGACCGGGAAGCCGAGCGCCTGGCCGCCCCGTCTCCCCCGTGCACCGGGGGCGAGGCGCGCACCGAGGCGACCCGTGGCGCCACTCCCGAGGCCGACTTGCCGTCCCTTTCGGCCGAGGCGCTCCTGCGTGGCGAACCCCAGCTCGTGTCCCCGCCGGAAGTCTACCAGCGCATCAGCGCAGTCCTGCATGACCCGAAAAGCACCCTGGACGACGCGGCCGAGGCCATCCGCCACGACCCGAGCCTGGCGGCCAAACTGCTGCGCCTGGTCAACAGCCCCTTTTACGCGCGCACCATGCGCGCCGTGCACGGTCGGTTCCCGACCAAGGTGGACAGTCTGTCCCGGGCGGTCATGGTCGTGGGGGGGCGGCAGTTGTCCACCCTGGCCCTCGGCGTGTCCGTGTTGCCGCTGTTCCAGGACATTCCCCAGGAGTGGGTGAACATGCGGCTTTTTTGGGAACACAGCCTGGCCTGCGCTTCCCTGGCCCAGGCCCTGGCCGCCGCCACCGGTCAGGCCAATCCCGAAACGGCCTTTGTGGCCGGGCTCATGCACGATATCGGCCGGATCATTCTTTTCAAGCAGGCCCCACGCCACATGGCCGCGGCCATGCGCCAGGCCATGGCCGAGCACGTGCCGCTGGTCGCGGCCGAACAGGCGGTGTTGGGCTTCAGCCACGCCGATCTGGGCGGCCTGCTTCTCGCCAAGTGGCAGTTCCCGACCCACCTGGAGCACTCGGTGCGCGACCATCACGCGCCCCGGGCCGGGGCCGGCGAGACAGAAGTGGTTCACGTGGCGGATCTGGTGGCCAATGCCATGGCCTGGGGCGCCAGCGGCAGCCCGGTCTGTGCGCCCCTGGACAAGGCGGCCTGGGATCGGCTGGACCTGCGGACCTCGACCGTGGAGGTGCTGGTGACGGATATGGAAGCGAATCTGGACGAGACCATGCGCTGTTTTTTCCCCGACCAAGGAGGCTTGGCGTGAGTCGGGAAGACCGCTGGACACGGGGGCAGTGATGGCGGCCCGCATCTTGGTCATCGATGACGACGAGGGCTTTCGGGCCATGCTGTGCGAGGCCCTGGCCTCCCAGGGGCACGATCCCCAGGGCGTGGGCTCGGCCGAGGAAGGCCTGGCCCGGGCCAAGGCCGAGCCCTTCGACCTGGTCATTACCGATGTCATGCTGCCGGGTATGGACGGCCTGGAGGGCCTGTCACGGCTCAAGGACGCCGCGCCCCAGTCCGATGTCATTGTCATGACCGGCTACGCCACCCGGGAAAAAGCCTTGGAGGCCGTGCGTCTGGGCGCCTGTGATTTCTTTTCCAAGCCGTTTTCCCTGGGCGAGATGGAGGTGGTCATCCGCCGGGTTCTGGAACGCCGAGCCCTGACCGACGAGCTGACCAGGCTCAAAACCGCCTTGGCCGACTCGCGGGGACCGACCATCGTCGGCCAGTCCGCGGTCATGCGGGCCGTGGTGGACATGGTGCGCCGGGTGGCGCCGCTCGATTCCACGGTGCTGATTACCGGCGAATCCGGCGCCGGCAAGGAAGTGGTCACCGACGCCCTCCATGCCCTGAGCAAGCGGTCCGGGGCGCCCTGCGTCAAGGTCAATTGCGCGGCCATTCCGGAAAATCTCCTCGAATCGGAGCTGTTCGGCCATGAAAAAGGTGCCTTCACCGGGGCGGTGACCCAGAAAAAAGGGAAATTCGAGCTGGCCCAGCACGGCACCATCATGCTCGACGAAATCGGGGACATGCCGCTTTTTCTCCAGCCCAAGCTGCTGCGGGCCGTGGAGCAGAAACAGATCGAACGCGTGGGCGGCAGCAAGCCCATCGACATCGACATCCGGATCATCGCCGCCACCAACCAGGACCTCGAAACCCTCGTTGCCCAGAAGCAGTTCCGCGCCGATCTCTTCTACCGTCTCGGCGTAGCCACCATCCATCTGCCTCCCCTGCGCGAGCGCAAGGAGGATTTGCCGCTTCTGGCCGAGCATTTTCTGGCCCGCATCAATCCCCGGGTCGGGGTGAACCTGCGCGGCGTCTCCCGGGAGGGCATGCGGCTTTTGTTCGACTACGACTGGCCGGGCAATGTCCGCCAGCTGGCCAACACCTTGGAGCGGGCGGCCATTCTCAGTTCCGGCGACGTGCTTACGGCAACCGATATCGCCCGGGCGCTGCGCGGCCCGGAACGCTCGGGCGTCGAGCCGGGCCAGGCGGCTGCGCCGGCGCGGGAAATTCTGCCCGACGACGCCGGCAACCTGCGCGAGACCCTGCAGGACATGGAACGCAACATGATTGTGGCGGCCCTCAAAAAAGCCGCCGGCATCCAGAAGGATGCGGCCCGGTTGCTCGGTGTGAGCCCCAAAAACCTCTGGAACAAGATTCAGAAGCACCGCATCGAACCGACCGACTACGCCACCTAGTCCGCCAAGTCCCCAACCTTCCTTGCGTCCCGGTTGCATCTGCCTTGCCGGTCGCAGTCTCCTTTGAGCCGCACTGGCCGGCGTGTCTTCGCCCCTGTCCGTCGCCCGGTGCCCTGGCAGGCTTCTTGCTTTATTTCTCATGGCCCGAGTCGACTTTCCAAGGCACTCCCCGGGGGCAGAGCCCGGGACCCCTGGCCGATCCTGGGAAAAGGGCCCGGGCCGATACCGGGTTCACCCGAGGCCGAGGTTGCCTGGATGGATCGGAGACGATGTCCGATGCATTCTGTTTAATAAAATAAAACAATTGTCCGGTCGCCTCCAGGCCGGCCGCCCCGGACAGCCGGGGACAGCATGCGGCGAGGACGCCGATTGGCGGAGGCCAACCATGAAGTCCAAGGCTTTGGTGCACATCTTTCTGGCCGTTGTCCTGGCCCTGGTGGCCGGAGTGCTGACCATCCGCTGGCTGGTTACCCAGCAGGCGCCGGTGGAAAGTCGCAAGGCCCAGGTGGCGGTGAAAAAGATCGACGTGGTGGTGGCGGCCCGGCCCATCCCCAAGGGGGCCCGGCTGGATGCCTCCATGTTGCGCGCCAAACCCTACGACGCCGACGCCGTGCCCTTGGGCGCCGAGCGGATTTTGTCCGAGGTCGAGGGGCGCATCACCGCGCGCGACATCTCCCAGGACGACCCCATCACCGGTGACAAGCTGTTGCCCCGGGGCACCACCGCCGCCGGTCTGGCCAACACCGTGGAGCCGGGCCTGCGGGCCGTGACCGTCAAAGGCTCCAAGGTCCTCGGCGCGGGCGGTCTGATCACCCCGGGCAGCCGGGTGGACGTGGTGGCCACCTTGCAGCCGCCAGGCCAGAACGAGTCCAAGGTGGGCAAGCTGATTCTCCAGGACATCCCGGTTTTGGCCACAGGGACGGAAATGGAAACCCGCATCGGCAAGGACGGCAAGGAAGAGCTGGCCAATACGGAATTTTTCACCCTGATGGTCACCCCGGCCCAGGCGGAGAAACTGTCCTTGGCCGCGGATCAGGGGAGCTTGCATTTCGCCTTGCGCCGGGCCGGGGATGCGCAGGTCACCGCCACCCCGGGCTCGAATCTCGATGCCCTGGTCGGCGCGTCCGGCGCGCCGGCGGGCCCCCCCCC
>JAWRKJ010000151.1:0-10338 GCA_040307025.1 Desulfovibrionaceae bacterium
GGAAGGCTGCTGCGTGCCGGTAGTCATTGCCGGGGGGCCGCAGCGCACCACGCCCTTGTGCATGAGTACGGCGTTGGCGCCGCCGGACACGATGTTGGTCACGGTGTCGCGCATGTCGATGATACCCGCGATGGGACCCACGGATACGCCGTGGTCCAGGGGGACGATGATGGCCCGGCCGGTGTCGCGGTTGAAGATGCGTTCCATGCGGATGGATTTGCCGATGGTCATGACGGTTCTCCTTGGCGTTTAGCCCGGAGCCGGGGACCCGGCGGTCCGCAAAGAAAAGGGCCGCCGGGCAATGTGCCCGCGGCCCCTGTCGGCGGTTGTGTTCGGTACGGACTAGGCGTCCGCCCCACCCGCCAAGCCGCGAGCGCGAACGCCATAATAATAATACGACATCAAAAGGGCGAAACGCTGGGCGGTGGTGCGGGTGATCATGGAATTCTCCTAGTCCGGGCCGGCACGCCTGTCAAGCTGCGCTAGGCATGGCTGTGCTCATGGGGTTCGGCAGCATGATCGGGATGCCCGTGCTCGTGGGGACCATGCTCGCCGGTGTGGCTGTGGTCGTGGGCGGCATCGGCTCCTTCGTGTTCATGGGAATGGGTGTGATCGTGGCCGTGGGCGTGGCTGTGGACATGGACATGCTTGTGGGTGTGCTTGCCGATGCCGGGATGTTCGTGCTCGTGCTCGTGTTCGTGGGTATGCTCGTGGGTATGGTCGTGGTGGTGTTCATGTTCGCCGTTCATGGAACCCTCCTTTTCCCTCCCACCATAGACATTCCGCACGGTTTGCCTAGACGGTACGTTCTTTTGTCTTGTCGCACGAGCGGTGTTGGTCGCCACGGGACAGGTGCGCGCGGTGTGAGTGGCGGAAAGAGAGGGCGTCTCCGGCGGCCAAGAAACCGCGTTTATTGGAATCCTCAAAAAGCAGCCATCCCGCCCGCGTATGCCGACCCGGGCGGGATGGTGCCCATGTGAAGAGCCTGTCAGGGCTGCCGCTGGCGGGGATGTGCCGCACCGGTTCAGCCCAAAACGGCCTGCTTGATGGCTTCGATGCCCACGCGTTCGACGAACCGGGCGGCCCGTTCGCGCTTTTTGGCGTTGGCGGCGTAATAGGTGAGGATTTTTTCGGTCAGGTCGATGACCTGCTCCTTGGTGAGATCCTCGGCCACGATGTCACCGATGCGGGGCTTGGCCCCGGGATGGCCGCCGAAGATGAGCGTCCAGCCCGACTTTTTGCCGAGCACGCCCAGGTCGCGCACGAAGCCCTCGGAGCAGCAGAACGGACAGCCCGAGACCGACAGCTTGAACTTGCCGGGCAGGTCGCGGCCGACGAACAGCTTTTCCATCTCGAGGCCGAGTCCCAGGGAGTCCTGGACCCCGAACTTGCACACGCTCGTGCCCGGGCAGGCCTGGACGAAATGCACGCAAAGGGCCAAGGCCTGGCCCACGTCCGTGCCCAGGTCCTTCCAGATGGCGTCCACGTCCTCGGGCTTGATGCCGACCAGGGCCAACCGTTGGCCCGAGGTGATCTTCACGATGGGGATGGCGTATTTTTTAACGACGGTGTTGAGGGCTTCCAGAACCTCGGGGGAAATCAGTCCGACCGGCGTGCGGGGGACAATGGCGTAAGTCTGCTGGTCGCGTTGCAGGATGGCCCCGGTGGGCGTTTCCGTGGTGCTCATGGCATCTCCTTTTTGACAGCAACGGGAAAATGGGTGCGGGGGATAGGGGCCTGCGCTGATCTGCGATGGGTGGCCGGGCCGGTCAATGCGTCTTCTCTGGCCGAAAAAGAGCCATAATACCGGACGCGAGAGCGATTCTGCAAACGCGCCCCGCACAGTTTCTAGCGGGAGGTCCCTTTGTTGTCACGCGGAAAGCGGTCACCGGCGGTTGCCGGGATGGGGCGGGAAAGGGGCGCCCGCGCCGCAGACCGCGCGGACAGGGCGCCCCGGAATCCGTGTCGGATCAGGTCAGGGCCCGCGGACGCTTGGCGCCGCCCAGGGCCTTGGGTGAGGCCGCGGACCCGTGCGAACCGCCCCGCATTTCCTGGATCATGGCGTCCAGTTCCTGGGCCTGTTGGCTCAGCTCGCCCACGGCCTGGGCCGATTGGCGCAGGGCATCGGACGTTTCCGAGGCGATGCGGTTGACCTCTTCCACGGAGCGGTTGATCTCCTCGCTCGCGGCGGACTGTTCTTCCGAGGCCGTGGCGATGGAACGGACCTGATCGGTGCTGCGGTCCACAAACGCGACGATTTCCCCGAGCGTTGCGCCCGAGGCCTTGGCGAGGCCGGTGGCTTCCTCGATAGTTTTGACCGTGCGATCCACGTTGTCGATGTTTTTGCGGGTGCCGTTTTGGATCTGCAAGATGGCCTCGCCCACTTCCTTGGTGGCGGTCATGGTCTTTTCGGCCAGTTTCCTGACTTCGTCGGCCACCACGGCAAAGCCGCGTCCGGCCTCGCCGGCCCGGGCCGCCTCGATGGCGGCATTGAGGGCCAGCAGATTGGTCTGGTCGGCGATGTCCGAAATGACGTTCATGACATGCCCGATGCCCTCGGCCTGGGTGCCAAGGGTGGTCATGTCGTTTTTGAGTTCCAGGGACTGTCTCTGGACTTGGCTTATGCCGTCCACGACTTTGCCCACGATGTTGGACCCTTCCTGGGCCTTGTTTTTGGCCTGTTCGGCCGTATCCGTGGCCTGGGAGGCGTTTTTCGCCACTTCGAGCACGGTGGCGTTCATTTCTTCCATGGCCGTGGCGGTTTCGGCCAGGCGGCGGGACTGGTGCTCCGCTCCCTGGGTCGACTGTTCGACCTGGGCCGACAGGGCCTGCGAGGCCGCGGACACGATCTGGACCACCGAGGACAGGCGTTCGGCCGCCTGGAGCATGCCGTCGGTCCGGGCATTTTCCGCCTCGGCCCGGGCGGCTTCGGCGGCCTGGGAGGCGGCCTGGGCCGAGGCCGCTGCTTCCTGGGCCGCGGCCGAGGTCTTTTCCGCCTCGGCGATCTTGGCCTTCAAATTGGCCACCATCTGCTTGAGCACGGAAAATACGCCACCCTCCCCTTGGTGATCGCGCAGACGCAGATCCAGTTCACCGGCCGCGATGCGGCTGGCCACCTCGAAGAGATAGCCCGGGTCCTCACCGAGCTGGCGGGAAACACCCCGCAGGATGACGATGCATACGATGATGCCGAGCAAGGTGGCAACCACGAGTACGACCAGAAGGGTGACGCGGCCTGTTGTATAGGCTTTGTTGCCATCCTGGGCCGCCGTGGCACCGCCCTTGGCGTTCAGGAGGACCAATCGTTCCAGTTCGCCCATGGCGGCGTTGAAGTTATCGCGGGAGGGACCTTCGAGGATGGCTTTGGCTTCGACATTTTGGTTTTTGCGGGACAGATCCAAAAGCTTGTTATGTACTTCAAGATATTGTGTCAGATCTTTATTAAAACGTTGATAGATTTGTCGTTCCTCGTCGGAACTGATGAGGCCCTCGTAGGTCTTCAATTTCTTTTTTAAAGCATTTATACTTTCGTTGATCGTCTGTTCGTATTCGCGCATACCGGCATCATCCGTGGACATGACATGCAACATTTCCTGGCGGCGCAAGGTCTGGAATTCGTGATCCAGGTCCGAAATGGCATCGATACTGGGAAGCCAATTGGTAGACAGGGCCGTGACATCGGCATTGATATTCGACAGGAGTATAAGTGAGGTGATATTCCCGCTAACTTGCAGGATAATCAAGAGGCAAAAGGCACAAATGAGTTTGGTCGCGAGCTTCATTTGGGGGCGCATACACTGCTCCTGCTGCTTGGGTGATCGCCAGGTAAAGTTATAGGTTGAATAATTCAGACATTTGACCATTGTCACCCGTACGGCAAAGGTTGGTGGTGACTTTTTACACATTCAAATATTGCAGGGCCTAACCTTCAGAGTGCCCACACGGGAGGGCATACAAGTTGACACTCTACTATGGCTGAAGCGTGATCGCAACCGCTCAAGTGAACTATCGAGTGTCCAATCTGCAATTAATCGGGGGCACAGGCTTGGGGGCACCCTTGAGATTGGGCTCGCCCTGGGCTACATCCCTGGCAAACACGTTGCCGGAGGTTGTTTTGGCCAAGCTCGATGTTGAGAAACTGTCTCCCAATCCAGCGTTCGATGTCTTTTTATATCTGCGGGTTTCCGGCGCCGGCAAGGTGGAGGAGCGTGTGTGCGACCTGTGCCGGAGCCAGTGGGATACCTTCAAGGAATACCTGAAAGGCTACCGGTTCGCCGGAGCCAAGGGCCGGCAGGGTGTGTCACTGTTTTTTCTGGAACCGGCGGCCGAGGGATTGGTCGAAGAGGCTTGGGCGAGGTCGCCTTCGGAAGGTTTTGCCTTGCACAACCTGGCCGTGACCATGGTCATGGCCGCAGCTGCCGAACAGGTGCCGGAAATCGAGGCCGGGGCCTGCGCTCCCCTGCCTACTCCGGGCCGGGACCTCAAGCGTCGTCTGGAACGACTGGGATTGGTTTGGAACGACGCCGGCTCGGTGAGCGTTCAATATGCGGTCATGACCCACGATCCCTATATCGGTGGTTGCGCCGTCTGCCACTTGCGCGCGTCCTGCCCCAAAAGCGAAGTGCGCGGTTAGGCAGGGCAGACGCCTTCTGTTAGCGTGTGGCCTTGAAGTCCTTGGCCGCCACCACGGCGTAGAGCGCCTGCAAATCGCTTATGGTTTTGGCCAGGATCTGGCGCGCCCGGCCCATGACCAGGGTCTGGGCATGGATGTTGGAATTTTCCCGGGAAAGCTGGGTGATGGTCTGGGTGACCTGCCACAGGTCGGCCAGGGGCAGGCGGGCCTGGCCCACGGACGGGGCCTCCGGTGGCAACAGATCGGCCAGTCGGTCGAGGGCGGCCACGGCCAGATCATGTTCCGTGCCCATGTCCGTTTCCAGGGTGCGCATGCCGTCATCGCCGGGCTCGTCGATATGGCGGTCCTGGAGGGCGAGAATGGTGAGCCCGGCCATGACCGCGCGCAGGGCTTCCCGGGCGGCCGCGCAGTCCGTACCGTCAATGACCGGGGTCAGGGCCTGTCTGAGCTTGGCCACGGCCTGGGTGGCCTCGGTGTGGGAGAGCAACGAGGCGCGCAGGTTGGTGTTGCGGCCGGCCATGCCAAGCACTTTGGTGCCGACGGCGTCGAGCTGTTCGATATCCTCGGCAAGCTGGCCCAGCGCGGTCTGTTCCTTGGCTTCGCGGCCCTGGGCGACCAGGGAGGTGAGCTTGGCCAGGTTTTCCTTGACCAGCCGCATGTTCGTGCGGGCCTCGCCGGCGAAGTTGTCGGCCGCTTCCTCGGAGGTGGCCAGGACGGCGTTTTTTCCGGCCTCGCCGGCCAGGAGCACATTGAGCCGGATCTGGTCCACCAGCCGTTCCTTTTCCATGAGCGTGCGCAGCACATCCGGGTAGTCGCCGCCGGAACAGGCGCAAACGGCCAGGACGAGCAGGGCCAGGGCGCAACGCGCGAAAATGGACATGGGGACTCCTTGGTTTACGGGCACCCCGGGCGGAGGGATCGGGTGGGTTTCCCGTCACGTCTGCCGGAGACTGGGTGAAGTGCTCTTCCCTGTCAATGCCCCGGCCGTCCTCCCCAAAAAGGGTCGCGACCGAAGCCGCGACCCTTCCTGCCGTCTTCCTGATACCTGTCTTCCGTTTCGGGTTTCCAAAGGGCTGCGCCCTTTGGCCGCCGGAGGCGTTTCCTCCTCCACTCCCTACTTTCGCTTCAAACGCTCGGCCAGGTATTCGGCTACGTGGCGCACGGCAAAGGGCGTGCCTTCGCGTTCGAAGCCGCCCCGGATCTGCATGATGCAGCCCGGGCAGTCGGTGGCCATGGCCGTGGCGCCGGTCGCCTTGAGGTTGTTGAGTTTCTTGCCCAGCAGCACCTGGGACAGTTCCGGGAACTTGACCGAGAAGGTGCCGCCGAAGCCGCAACACACGTCTTCCTCGGCCGCCGGCACATAGTCCAGGCCGGCATCGCGCAACAGCGCCCGGGGCGCCTCGGTCACGCCGAGCCCCCGGCACAGGTGGCACGGGGCATGGTAGGTGACCTGGCGGGTCGGGCCGGCGAAGTCGGCCTCGCCCATGCCGAGCACATCGCGGACGAAAGAGCTGAAGTCGATGACCCGGTCCGAAAACCGGGCGACCTTGTAGGTCATGGCCGGTTCGCCTTCGAAGAGCCGCTTGTACCCGTGCTTGAGGTAGGAGGCGCACGAGGCGCACAAGGTCACGATGTAATCGAACGAGGCCGCGTCGATGGCCTCCATGTTGTGGGCGGCCAAGTCCCGGCCGGCCTTTTTCTCGCCGAGCATCATCAGCGGCAACCCGCAGCACGACTGGCCCATGGGGAAATCCAGGTTGATGTTTTTGGTTGCCATCACCTTGACGGCCGCTTCCACCTGTTCGGGATAGACGAAGTCCTGCACGCAGCCCGAAAACAGCGCCACCTTGAGGTCCGCGCCGGTGGTGCGGGGCCTGATCTCTTCCCAACGGTCCCGGAAGGCCTTGTCGGCGATGGCGGGCAGGGCCCGGAAGTCCTGGTCCTTCATGAGGAACATGGGCAGATGGCGCAGGAAGGGCGTGCCGCCGGTCACGGGTTTCTGGAGCAGCCGGGCGGTTTTCAGCATGGTATGGAACAGCGTCCGATTCTTGAGGATAGCCGCCGTGGCCGAGGAGTACAGCGGATGGCCGTCCTCGTCCTGGATGCGGGCCTGGACCTCCTTGATGAGCGTGGGCAGGTCGATGCCGGCCCCGCACACGGCCTTGCAGGCGCCGCAGTTGAGGCAGTTCTGGACGAGGTTGCGGGCCTTGTCCTTGCCGTGGAAGAAGTAGGTCGCGACCAGTCCGATAGCGCCGATGTAGATGTGGCCGTACTTGTGGCCGCCGACGATGCGGTAGATCGGACAGACATTGGCGCAGGCGCCGCAGCGGATGCAGCGCAGGGCCTGCTTGAACAGCGGGTCCTTGGCCATGGCCAGCCGGCCGTTGTCCAGGAAGACGATGTGGGAAACCTTGCGACCGTCCGGGCCGGTGGCGCAGGGCACGGAACCGGTGATCCAGGTGACGTAAGAGGAAATGGCCTGTCCGGTGGCGTTTTTGGGCAGGCATTTGATGACGCGCAGGGCGTCGTGCAGGTTGGGGGTGAGCTTGTCGAGGCCGACCAGGGCCACGTGCACCCGGGGCAGGGTGGTGGTCAGGCGGGCGTTGCCCTCGTTGGTGATGATGCCGATGCTGCCCGTCGCGGCAATGGCGAAGTTGGCCCCGGAAATGCCCATGTCGGCCTGGCAGTACTTGGGCCGCAGTTCGCGCCGGGCCACCTTGACGAGCTTTTGGATGTCCACGTCCTGCTGCTTGTGGGTCACCTCGGTAAAGAGGTCGGCCACCTGGTAGCGGGACAGGTGGATGGCCGGCATGACCATGTGGGACGGGCCTTCGTGGCGCAGCTGGATGATCCACTCGCCGAGGTCGGTCTCGGTCACCTCCAGGCCCTGGGCCTCCAGGTGGTGGTTGAGGTGGATCTCCTCGGCGGTCATGGACTTGGACTTGACGATGGAGTGAACGTCGTTGTCCTTGGCGATTTGAGCGATGATTTCGCAGGCTTCGGCGGCGGTGCGGGCCAGATGGACCGTCGTCCCCTTGGCCTCGGCCTGGCGTTTGAACTCCTCGAAAAGCTCTTCCATGCGGTCGGCGGCGGCGTCCTTGGCTGCGGCGATTTCCGCCACCAATTCCGGGATGTCCATGCCGGCGAAGGCGTTGGCCCGGGAGGTGCGGTAGGCCACGGCGAACTTGTCCAGGGCCTCCCGCTGGAAGTCGTCTTCCAGGGCTTCGCGCAGCTCCTTGCGGTACTGCGAGAGGGTGGTGGCGTCCTGCATGTTATTTGCCCTCCCAAATGAGGATGTGCAGTTCCAGGGGGCCGTGCACGCCAAGCGCCAGCACGCGCTCGATGTCGGCGGTGCGGCTGGGGCCGGTGATAAAGGCCGTGAAATCGGGGCTGCCCATCCAGTCGGTGATCCGGGACTCCAGATCGTAGGAATCGGCCACGATGCGCGAGGCCGGGAGCAGCGCGATGTGGGTCTCGGCGATCATGGTGGCCAGGCGCAGTTCCTCGTCGCTGGAGCGCACGACAATGGTGCCGGTTTCGGCAATGCCGGCCTCGGCCAGGGTGAAGGCGATGTCGATGCCGCCGAGCCGTTCCCGCATGCCGGACGTGATGACGGCGATGCCCTGGGGCTCGCACAGGGCGGCAAGGGCCGCCACGTCGGTGGCCGGCAGGTCCGGGGCGCAGATGACTTTTTGTTGTTTGGTGGCGCACAGGGCCTCGGCCGTGTCGGACAAGGGCGCCTCGCAGCCGGAGGCCAGGATCTGGCAGGCCTCTTTGGCGGCGCAGGTATCGGCCACGTAGGTGAGCGCCTCGTCCAGGGAGGTGACCGTACGCGCCACGGCCGAAACGAGTCCGGCCTTCTCGATCATGCGCTCGACCAGGACGTTGGGTTGGGACATAGGGACCTCGCTTGGTGAAAAGACCCGGCCGGCCTGTCCTGGGGCGGGAGCCGGCCGGGTCGGAGGGTAAACAGGTTAGGGCAGCATCCACTTCAGGGCGTAGGCCTGCAGCAGGGTCAGCACGGCGATAAAGCCGAGCATGGCGATGGAGTGGGGCAGGGTGAAGCGGAAGATCTCGCCTTCATGTCCCACGTTGTTCGAGGCCGCGGTGGCCACGGAGATGGACTGGGGCGAGATCATCTTGCCGCAGACACCGCCCGAGGAGTTGGCGGCCACGCACAGTTCGGGGCTGACGCCGATCTGCTGGGCCGTGGTTTTTTGCAGGGCGCCGAACAGGGCGTTGGACGAGGTGTCGGAACCGGTCAGGAACACGCCCAGCCAGCCGAGAATCGGCGAGAAGAACGGGAACAGGGCACCCGTGGCGGTGAACGCCAGACCCATGGACGAGCTCATGCCCGAGTAGTTCATGATGTAGGCCAGGCCCAGGATGAGCGCGATGGTGACGATGGGCCACTTGAGCTGCTTGATGGTGCGCAGCAGGCAGGCAACGGCCTTGCCATACCCGTACTTGGGCATGAACAGAATCGAGATCAGACCGGAGATCAGGATGGCCGTGCCCGGGGTGGACAGGAAGTTGAAGCCGAAAATGGCGCCGTAGGGGGTGTCCTTGGTCACGATGGGCAGGGTCTTGATGACGGCGTTATGCAGGCCGGGCCACTCGAACTTGTAGATGAAGATGCTGTCCAGGAAGGCCTTGAAGGGCTTGATGCCCCACAGGAAGACCATGATGGCCAGGATGATGTAGGGCATCCAGGCGCGGAAGATCTCGCCGCCGGAGAATTCCGACTCCACCACGCGCTGGGACGCCGGGGGCTCGTCCGGGAAGTGCCAGATGTCCTTGGGCTTCCAGACCCGCAGGAACAGCCCCAGGCCGAGGATGGTCACCACGGCGGACATGATGTCGGGCAGATACGGGCCGACGAAGTTGGAGAACACGAACTGGGTGCCGGCGAAGCAGACGCCGGCGATGATGATGGCCGGCAGGATTTCCATGGACCGCTTGAAGCCGCACATGGTGACGGACAGCCACAGCGGCACGATGACCGACAGGAACGGCAGCTGCCGGCCGCAGATGGCGCTGATCTTCATCATGTCCAGACCGCTGACGCTGGCGGCCACCACGATGGGAATCCCGATGGCGCCGAAGGCCACCGGCGCGGTGTTGGCAATGAGGCAGATGCCCGAGGCGTAGAGCGGTTTGAACCCGAGGCCCACCAGCATGGCGGCGGTGATGGCCACCGGGGTGCCGAAGCCGGCCGTGCCCTCGATGAAGGAACCGAAGGCGAAGGCGATGAAGATGGCCTGGAGCCGGCGGTCATCGGTGATCTGGGCCAGGGAGTTCTTGATGATGGTGAACTCCCCGGATTCCACGGTCATGTTGTAGACCCAGATGGCCGTGATGACGATCCAGATGATGGGGAACAGGCCCACGGCCATGCCGTAAAGAGTGGCGTCCAGGGCCAGGCCCACCGGCATGCCCCAGGCCGCGATGGCCAGGATGACCGCGGCCAGGGTGGCGGCGAAGGCCGCCTTGTGGCCGGCCATGCGCCGCACCGCCAGCATGTAGAAGAGGATGTACAGCGGTATGCCCGCCACCAGGGCGGACAAGGCCACACTTCCCAAGGGTTGATACTGTTGGACCCACGACATGGTGCCACTCCTTTGTTGGGTTTAAATTTCACAAAACACGACCCCTACCCGCCGCAAGGGCCGTCGGGATCAACCGAAACAGGAGTCCGGACCGCG
>JAWRKJ010000152.1:0-6033 GCA_040307025.1 Desulfovibrionaceae bacterium
ATGATTTTCACCTTGATGCGGTGCGGGCAATGGGGGCCCGGCAACTGGCGGCTTTCGGCGCAGACCTCGACCTCGGCGATATCGAGCCCCGGCGGCATGGCCAGCCGGGAACCATGCTCCTCCGCGGCCCGGAACAGCTCGAACAGGATTGGACCGGCATGGACCGCGCCGGAAATACCCTTGACCGGCGTGCCGTCCATGTTGCCGACCCAGACGCCGATGACCTTGTCGGCGCTGTAGCCCACGGCCCAGGCATCGCGGTGGCCGTAGGAGGTGCCGGTCTTCCAGGCCACGGCCGGCACGGCCAGGGCCCGTTCCCAGGAGGTGGGCAGGTCGGGCCGTTCGAGCTTGGCCAGGATTTCCGTGACCAGGGCGCAGGCCTCGGGCGAAAAAAGCCGCGTCGGCGCGTCGCCCGACCGGGGCGGTCCGAGCAGAAGCCGAGGCGGCCGGTGTTCGCCCAGGCTGGCCAGATCGGCGTAGAGATCGACCAGGGACAGCAAGGTGACCTCGCCGCCGCCAAGCACCAGGGACAGGCCGTAATGGGCGGCCGGCTTGTCCAGGGTCGTAAGCCCGCCCCGGCGCAGCAGATCGAGAAACGGCCCCGTGCCCACGGCATCGAGCAGACGCACGGCCGGCACGTTGCGCGAGGTGACCAGGGCCTGTTCGGCCGTGACCCGGCCGAGGTAAAGGCCGTCGTAGTTTTTCGGATTGTAGCCGGCGAACCCGGTGGGGATGTCGAGCAGCAGGCTCTGGGGATAAATCCGCCCCTGGTCCATGGCCAGGGCGTAGAGAAAGGGCTTGAGGGCCGAGCCCGGGGAACGGCGGATGGTGGCGCCGTTGATCTGGCCGAAGCGGGTATCGCCGAAAAAGTCCGTGCCGCCGACCAGGGCCAGGACCTCGCGGCTGGCCGGGTCGAGGACCACGGCCGCCACCGCCCCGATGCCCTGGCCGCGCAGCCAGCTCGACCGGCCGCGCAAAATGTTCGCCACGGCCTGCTGGGCCGCCGGGTCCAGGGTGGTGACCACCCGGGCAGCCTGTCCGGCCTGGGACCGGGCCAGTTCGCAAAAGTGGGGCGCGACAAACGGCGGGCGGCGCAAGGCCCCGGGCAGGGGCGCGGCCATGGCCTCCCTGGCCGCCGTTTCGGTCACCAGGCCGCGCCGGGCCAGTGCGGCGAGCAGCCGGTCCCGGACCGCCTTGGCCGCCCGGGGATGGCGCACCGGATCGAGACGCACCGGCGAGCGCGGCAACACGGCCAACAGCGCCGCCTCGGCCAAGGACACCCGATCCGGGGTCTTGCCGAAATAAAAATAGCTGGCCGCGCCGACGCCGACCAGATTGCCGCCGTAGGGCGCCAGATTGCAGTAGGCTTCGAGGATGGCGTCCTTGGACAGGCGCCGTTCCAGTTGCAGGGCACGGAAAGCTTCGACGCACTTGGCCGCGAGGGTGCGGGGCCGGGGATCGGCCAGCCGGGCCAGCTGCATGGTGATGGTGGAACCGCCAGAGACCACGTGCCCGGCCAGCAGGTTGGACCAGACGGCCCGGACAAGGGCCAGGGGATCGACCCCGGGATGGCGGCGAAAATGCCGGTCCTCGGCCGCGACCACCACCTGTTTCAGGATGGGAGCGACCTCGTCCAGGCGCACCGGGAACCGCCAGGACTCATCCGGGGCCAGGTAAAACCGCAGTGGCACCCCGTTTCGGGCCATCACCACGGTGGCCGGTGCCGGAGACAGGGCGGCCAGGGGAAAAGGAAAGGCAACCCACAGCGTCCACAGCCCCAGACCGGCCAGCAGGACCACGCCGCAAACGGCAGTCAGGAAGCGATGCGCACGGAGGCGGGCCCACCAGCGTACCACGGCGCGCCCTTGGAGGATCAGCCCTGCAACCGCCCGCACATGCTCCGGTAGTCGGAGATGATGTCGAGCATGTCGAGCTGCTGGTTGACCCGGCAGGTGAATTCCTCGACCTGGACCGGCTTGACCAGGAAGTCGTTGGCCCCGATTTTGAGGAACTTGGCGATATGGCCGCCGTTTTCGGCCGACACGCCGATGATGGCCAATTTGTCCTTGGACCGGTGGACGCGGATGGCCTCGATGAGCCCGAAACCGTCCAGGCGGGGCATGTTGTAGTCGGTGATGAGCAGCCGGATCTCGGGATCGGCGGTCAGCATCTCCAGAGCCTGCTGCCCGTCCTCGGCCTCGGCCACGGTCACGTTGAGGTTGCGCAGCAGGCCGGCCAGACGGTGGCGAAAGAGCTTGGAATCGTCGGCCACCAGGGCGCGCACGGACAGGTTCTTGTACAACCGCTCGATCAGCCGTTCCATGGCCGTGATCTCGGCCATGGACTTGATGAAATAATCCACGACGTTTTGTTCGAGCAGCTGCTGGCGGACTTCCTCGCTGAAGGAGGCGGTCATGACCACGGCCGGAATACCCAGGGACGTGGCCAAGGGCACAATTTGGCCGTCCGGATCATCGGGCAGGTTGCGGTCGAGGATGGCCACGAAGATGGACTCGCGGTGCTCCTGCATGACGGCCCGGGTCTCGGCCAGGCTGTGGGTGACCAACGTCTCGAACGGCGTGGTGCCGGCGATATGCTGGCTGATGATCTTGGCCTGCACCCGGCTGTCCTCGACGACCAGGACATGGCGGTGTTGGGTCATGGCATGCTCCTCCTTGTCCGCAAGACTTCCCCACCAAGCACACTTTTCTCGGAAAGTCCAATAAGCGCGCGCCCCCTCCCGGCCGAGGTTCCGGTTAGGCGCAAGGCGCGGTCCGACGCTGGCCGCGCCAGTGCCGCCACAAAAAGAGCAGCATCGGCGCGATGGCCGCAAACTCGGCCAGTTCCCGAAAAACAAAGGGCCGCAGTCCCCAATAGAGCCCCGCGCCCGCCCCTGCGGCCAGCACGATGGGGGCAAGCGTGCGCACGGTGAAAAGCCCGATGGTCTTCTGGCAATAGCCGACCGTGGCCACGGCCACGGCCGCCTTGGTGACCAAAATAGCCACAGCCGCGCCGGCCAACGGATGGGCCGGGATGAGCGTGGAGCACAGTGCCAGGTTGACCACCAAGCCGGAAACATAAATGACGAGGAGCAGCCGCTCCTTGCCTTGGCTGAGCATCAGATAGGCGGCCAGGTTGTGGAGAAAGGCGCAGATCACGGTCGGGGCCAGGTATTTTTGCAGCCAGATGGCCTCGCCGTAAGCCGGGCCGTAGATCAGGCCGATGAACCGGTCCGATTCCACGGCCAGCACGAACACCACGGGCAGGGACAGGGACAGCAGCCACTGAAAGGCCGTCAGGGCCAGCCGGTGGAACTCGTCGCGCTCGGTGCGCCAGAGCTTGGTGAACAGCGGATAGAGCACGTTGCTGAGCAGCAGCGAACAGATGAGCACCGACACGCCGTCCACCAGCTCCCAGGTGACGGAATACATGGCCACGGCATCCTGGCCGCCGGCGCGCTGCAAAAAAAACAGATTGGACTTGTTGTAGGTGATGGCGGCCAGGGCCATGACCAGAAAGACCATGCCGTGGCGGGTGGTGGCCCAGATGCGGGCCAGGGCGCGCCGGCCGAGCTTCCAGCCGGCAAACCGCTCCCAGCCCCGGACCACCCAGACGCCGCCGATCAGGTTGACGCCGTTTTCCACGACCTTGAAAAGCCCGATCACCACCGGCCCGGCCCCGGCGGCCAACGTGCCGAAGGCCCAGCCATAGCCCAGAACGGCCGCAAAGGCCCGGATGAGCGCCTCCTGGTCCTGGCGGCCGCGCACCCGGCAGGCCACGAAAAACGTGCCGGACAGCGGTTCCAGGCCGAGCCCCAGGGAGATGACCACGACCAGCTTGACCAGTCCCGAATCGTAGCCTTGTTGCAGGGCCACCCCGGTCACGCCAAGCACGCCGACGAAAAAAAGTACGCTCTTGATGAGCGTGTACTGAAAAAGCACCTCGCCCGGCCGGCCGTAGCGCCGGTTGAGGGCCGTGACCAAGGGCTGGTTGAGGCCGAATTCGCCCAGAAAAAGAATGAACTGGCCCAGGCCGAAAGCCAGCATGAACCCGCCGTAGGAAGTGGTGCTCATGCGGGCCAGGACGATCAGAAACAGGGTATGGAGCGAATCGCGCACCCACTGGGCCCCGGCGAGCTTCAAGAACTTGGCGATGATGCCGTGGTTGTGGCCGTGTGGGATTTCCGGTTGCAGGGTTTCCTGGATCATGGAACCTCGTATGCCTCGGCCTTTTCATTTCACCGGCTTCGGGCTAGACGCTGCCGAGGCCGCGCCCCGGGCTCCTTCCCATGTCGGAAGGAAAAGTACAAGCCCGCGCACGGTATCGCGGCCACACGCCAGGATGCCCATGGGCGCCGCCCGTTGGTCGCCGGGCGTCCGAACGACCCGAAAACCAGGACCGGCAAAGACTCCCATGCAGCGCATCAAGGTCGTCCTGCTGTTGCAGGACCTTTTTTTCGGCGGAACCCAGCGCCATGCCCTGGAACTCGGGGCCAGGCTCGCCCCCGAACGCTTCGACGTGGCCCTGTGGACCCTGATCGGCGGCGAGGACTTCCTGCCCCAGGCCGCGGCCTATGGCCTGGCCGTGCGCCGGCTCGGCCGGGGCAGTACCGTCGGCCCGCGCGATCTGCTCGCCCTGTGGCGGGCCCTGCGGACCGACACCCCGGACCTGCTCGTGCCGCTCACCGTGGTGCCCAATATCTGGGGGCGCATCCTCGGCCGCCTGGCCGGAGTGCCGGCCATCATCGGCAACTGCCGGGGCGCCCGGGACTGCGGCCTGCAACACGAATGGCTGCTGCGCCACCTGGCCGACCACGTGCTGTGCAACGCTTCCGCGCTCAAGGAGCGCCTGACCACGGTCTTCCATCTTCCCCCGGCCCAGGTCAGCGTGATCCGAAACGGCGTCAATACGGCCATTTTTACGCCGCCCGAGGCCCGGCCGGCCGGGATTCCGGTGATTTTATGCGTGGCGCGCCTGGACCCGGTCAAGGACCACCCCACCCTGCTTGCCGCCTTTGATCAGCTCGCCTCAAACCATCCCCAGGCGGAACTCTGGCTCGTGGGCGACGGGCCGGCCGAGGACGCGGTGCGGGGGCACATCGCGAAGTGCCGCTGCCGCGACCGGATCAAGCTCTTACCCGGACAGGCCGACCTGCGGCCCTTGTACGGCCGGGCCACGGTGCTGGTGTTGTCCTCACGGCACGAGGGCCTGCCCAACGTGGTCCTGGAAGCCATGGCCTCGGGGCTGCCCGTGGTGGCCACGGCCGTGGGCGGACTGCCGGAACTCGTGGTCGACGGGATCACGGGCCGTCTCGTCCCGTCCGGCCAGCCCCGGGCACTGGCCGAGGCCCTGGGCGCGGTCCTCGACGATCCGGCCGGCAGCGCGGCCCTGGGCGCGGCGGCCCGGCAGCGGGCCGTGGCCGACTTCTCCCTGGACACCATGGCCCGCCGCCACGAAGAAGCCTTCCTGCGCGTCCTGGCCGCCAAAAGTTGGAAAAGAAACGCCTCCGGCGGCCAGGAGGAGTCGGGGGCCCCGCCTGGACTCCCCCGATAACCGGTTGGCACGAAAAGGAAAAAGGACTTCTGCTCGTGCGGAATGCCGCGAAAGGGATTCCAAAGGGCTTTGCCCTTTGGCCGCCGGAGGCATTTCCCCCTCCCCCTCCTCCAAACTTTCCGTTCAGGCCTGTCCGGCAGCCGGCGCCGCGTGGGCGCTGATGAGTTCGATCATACGTCGGGCGTTTTTCTCGGAGTCGTAGTAGTCGAGCACGAGCTGGCGGCCGCGTTCGGCCATGGCCAGGGCGTTGTCGCGGTTGGACAGCACTTCCTTGATGGCCTGCTTCATGATCCAGACGTTCTGTTCGGGAATGAGCAGTCCGGTTTCGCCGTTGCGCACCACCTCGCGGATGCCCCCGACATCGGTGGCCACCACCGGCACCCGGTGCAGCAAGGCTTCCATGATGACCGTGGGCAAACCGTCGCGGTCGCCGTTGGCCTTGACCCGGCTCGGCATGACGAACACATCGGCCTCGCGCAG
>JAWRKJ010000153.1:0-3703 GCA_040307025.1 Desulfovibrionaceae bacterium
GCTTTGCGGGCGGCGAACTTTTTTGGGTCTCGATAAACCGTTCCGGGGGGATGATCCCCCGTGCCCCTGCAAGGTGAAAAAGTCTGGTAAGTTTGAATGAGGGGCGGTGTGTTGCGGCCCTTTTCGGGGTGGTCCAGGAGGGGGGAGTGGCCCCCTCCTGGCCGCCGGAGGCGTTCCCCTCCCGGCAATCCCGAACCAGCGCCTACTTGGCCGCTTCCGCGGGATAGCCGGCGCCCTTCCAGCCGAAGATGCCGCCCGGGTAACGGTACACGTTTTTATAGCCGAGCTTTTTCGCCCACACCGCGCCGTTGTGGCTGCGGGTGCATTTGACGAAGCCGCAGTAGATCACGATGGTCTTGTTCTTGTCCGGCCCGAGCAGCTTGGCGTAATCGGCCTCGGTCTTGCCGCCGGTCTCCTTGGTGTCCCACTTCTCCATGTCCGGGATGGGAAACAGGAAACTGACCGCGCCCGGCACATGCTCCTTCTGGTAGCTGTCGGCAAAGGGCATGGTGTCCACGATGACCATGGGTTTGCCAGCGTCGATCCAGGCTTTGAGCTCTTCGGTGGAGACGAGCCCATAGCCGCCTTTCTGGGTGTCGCGCACGAGCTTGACGGCTTCCTTTTCCTTGGCGGTTTCATCCTCGAATTTGTTGGCCAGAGCAGTCTGGGCCAGACAGACCAGGGACAGCAGAGCCAGGGTCAGGGTCAGTTTGACTGCGCGCATGAGGTCTCCTTCCGGGTTGAGGTTCGGGCGCGGGGTTGGCGCCGGCCGCGCAGGCGTCTCCACAGCAGGCCGTAACCCACCCCGGCCAACATGAGCAGGTCGCGCCACAATGTCGGCCACAGGCCATGGTAGACCGCGCCTTCCGGATCGTCCGGGCCGTAGCAGCCGCAGTCGATGTCGAGGCCCTGGCGAATGGCGTTGGTGACCACGCCGAGGAAAAGGACAAGCAGGCCGCCGATGATGGCCAGTCCGCCCGGGGCGCCGCAGACCAGCAGTCCGCCGCCGACGATTTCGAGCACGGGCAGGACCACGGCCACGGGATGGACGATGTCGCTTGGCAGGATGGAAAAGGCCTTGATGGTGAGGACAAAGGCTTTGATGTCGGCCAGTTTGAGCACGCCGGCCACGATGAAGCTCGCCCCCAGGGCGGCGCGGACGATCCGGTCGGTCCAGATCGAAAGTAAAAAGGCTGTCAGTTTGTGCATGGCAGAGGGTCGCGTGGGACAGAACACGACCCTCTGCTTATAGCACGGTGTATTTTTTCTGACAAATCAGATTGATAAATAGCTTTTGCCAGTGTCGATCAGGCGTGTCGATCACGGAGCGGCCGGCGCCGGCGTGGCCGGTGCCGACGTGGCGGCCGGTTGCGGTTCGGCGGGCAGGGTGGTTGTCGGCTGGGGAGCGGACGTGGGTGCCGCGGCGGCCTTGCCGGCCGGTATCCGCAGTATCGTGCCCGGGCGCAGGGCATCGGGATTGATGCCGGGGTTGGCCGCGACGACATCGCGCGTGCGGGCGCCGTGGGCATTGGCCACTTTGGACAGGATGTCGCCTTCCTTGACCTTGTATTCGATGAATCCGCCGGAGGCGGTTGGCGCGGCCATAGGGGCCGGCTTGGCCAGTGGCGTGGGAGTCCGATCCGGCGTTGAGGTGGCTGTTTTGTCAGCGTCTCCGGCCGGTTGGGATACGGCCTTGCCCGGTACATTGATGGTGGCGCCGGCCTTGAGGGATTTTTCCGTGAGCCCGGGATTGGCCTTGGCCAAGTCGTCCGAACTCACGCCGAACTGTTTGGCCAGACGCGACAGGCTGTCGCCTTTTTGCACGGTGTAGGTCCCGGCCTTGCCCGGCTGCGGTTTGGGCGTCAGGCCCTGGGCCTTGGCGGACTGGTCGGTCAGTGGATCGTAGAAATAGAAAATGCGGCCCCGGGGGGTGTCCTTGTCATGGCGGTTGCCGATGAAGGCGTAGCCGGGCCAGCTCCAGACAGCCACTTCATAGTGGTGGCCGGCGGCATCGGTCTTTTGCCGCACGGCATCGGGGGGGCCGTATTTTTGCTCCAGGCTGTGCTGCAAGGCTTCGTAGGCGCCCTGGCCCTCGTAGCCGATCTCGGCGTGGTAGAACTGGCCCTTGAAAAACGAATAGGTGACATGGTGCAGGGGAATGCCGCCCAGATCCTTTTTCTCGCCGGGCCGGTCGTAGTGGGTGATTTCGCCGTCGCGGTCCACGACGGTCAGGCCAGGGATTTTCGCCGCGGCGTCCCCCCAGCGGATGCCGCGAAAATCGGTCGGTTTTTTGGCCGGATCGGCGCCGAGACCAGGACGCGCCAGACAGGTCGTGATGGCCAGGGCCAGAAGCAGGGAACGGACAGAAATACGCATGACGGTCGGAGGCCTCCGTGCAAGGGTGGTCGCGCGCGTGCGCGCGATGGGGCCCCTATACGTCAAGCCGGTCTGGCCGTACAGCACCCCGCGGGTGGCCGGGGGGCCCCTGGAGGTTTTCCGGCCGTTCTGGTAGGGTATGTGTCCGAGGTGGCCATGAGCGAATACGTGGAACAGGTGACAGCCGGGGCCTCGGTCGGGCAGGTGGAGAAGCGCTTTTTCACCTTCGCCGACGCCGACCAGCCCCTGATCGTGGAATCGGGACGCAGCCTCGGGCCGGTGACCCTGGCCTACGAGACCTACGGCACCCTGGACAGCCAGGCGCAAAACGCCGTGCTCGTCCTGCACGCCCTGACCGGCGACTCCCATGCCGCCGGCTATTACGACAAAAGCGATGCCAAGCCCGGCTGGTGGGACCTCATGATCGGCCCGGGCAAGCCCATCGACACCGACCGCTATTTTGTCATTTGCTCCAATGTCATCGGCGGCTGCATGGGCTCGACCGGTCCCACCTCCCTCGACCCGGCCACGGGCAAGCCGTATGGCCTGACCTTTCCGGTCATCACGATAGGCGACATGGTCCGGGCCCAGAAACGGCTGGTCGAGCACCTGGGCGTCGAAAAGCTTCTGTGCGCCCTCGGCGGTTCCATGGGCGGCATGCAGGTCCTCGAATGGGCGGTGCGCTATCCGGACATGGTGCGTGCGGCCGTGCCGCTGGCCACCACCACCAAGCATTCGGCCCTGGCCATCGCCTTCAACGAGGTGGCCCGGCAAGCCATCATGGCCGATCCCAAATGGAACGGCGGCGATTATTACGCCGACGACAAGCCCGGCCATGGCCTGGCCGTGGCCCGCATGATCGGACACATCACCTACCTGTCCGACGAGGCCATGCGCCAGAAGTTCGACCGTCGGCTCCAGGACCGGTGCGAAATATCCTTCGGCTTCGACGAGGCGGATTTCCAGGTGGAATCCTATCTGCGCTACCAGGGCCAGAAATTCGTGGACCGCTTCGACGCCAATTCGTTCCTCTACGTGACCAAGGCGGCGGACTATTTCAATCTGGAAGCCGCCCATGGCTGCGGCTCGGCCGTGGCCGCCTTTGCCAAGGCCCGCTGTCGGTTTTTGGTGGCCTCGTTCACCTCGGACTGGCTGTACCCGACCTACCAGTCCCGGGCCATGGTTCAGGCCATGAAGAAAAACGGTCTGGACGTGAGCTTTGTCGAGATCGACGCCCGTTGGGGCCACGATGCGTTTTTGCTGCCCAACGGCAACCTGTCCGGCCTGATCGCCCGTTTTCTCGACCGGGCGGCCGAGGATGTCCGCC
>JAWRKJ010000154.1:0-13452 GCA_040307025.1 Desulfovibrionaceae bacterium
CCAACGGACCGCTTCCGGTCCGCATTCCCATAACAAGTGTCTCTGGCTGATGCGCCTACGCGCGACGCATGCGGCGTATTGGGATATCGCGAAAAGGGATTCCAAAGGGCGTAGCCCTTTGGCCGCCGGAGGCGTTTCCCCCACCCCCCCCTCTCCCCGCCTCCCCCCTTAGGGGGCGACGGCGGTCCGGGTATGGTCGCGGGACAGGGCGACCTTGTAGACTGTCGCCATTTCGAAGGTCTGGGTATCCAGGACCGTATAGGGAGCGATGATCTTTTTGGCCGCCAAGGTGGCGTCCAGGGTCTCGGCGTATTCCTTGTTGTTGTTGCACACCACCCAGAGCGTGTCCGCCGGTTTGTCGGTGAGCAACCGGAAGGGTACGTCGTCGATGAACAAGTAATACTGCATTTCGCCGTAGGTATTCTGGGCGAAGACGAGGCCGTCGGTGAGCTGGTAGTTGTCGGCGATGTAGCGGGCCGCGCCTTCGGCCCCGCGCATGATGCCGGTCTGGGACGAATACGGGATCGTATCATGGGCCAGGACATTGTAGGAAAGGAGCACGGTCAGGGCCACGGACACGGCACCGATGCCGCGCGTCAGGGCCAGGGTCGCGCCGACCCGGCGCCCGACCAGCACGAGCAGGCTCGCCACGGACACGATGCAAAGGGGGAGCGCGAACAGCAGCACCCGGGTAAGCGGCACCACATGGTAAAAAACCGTGGTCAGACACACCCACAGCACCACGCAGACCACGACCGGCACCTTGTGCGGCGAGACCTTCCAGTGCAGGGCCAGCGAGGCGGCAAAGGCGGCCACGAACAACCCGATCACCACCGGCGGCATGTCCCGGGTCCACAGATAGCCCGACACGAGAAACGGGTCCAGGAACCGGGCGACCAGGGAAGGCACGGTCATGGGTTGCAGATGGGACTGATTGAAGACCGGCGAGGACAGCAAGGCCGGCAGGTAAAAAAGTACCGTGAGCACCGCGCCCAGGCCGCAGGCCAGGGACAGATGGGCCAGTCCCTGACGCCGTGGGTAGCCCACATCCCCGACGAGGATGGAAAGCAGAAGAAAAAGTGCCACCGTGCCGAAAGGATAGAGCATGATGGGGCTGGTCAAAAAACCCAGGGCACCGATCACGCCCAGGGCCACCCAGAGGGTGCGGTTGTCCTCCCGCCGGAGCTCGTGGGCGTAGATGAGGGCCGCCAACGTAAAATCGAGCAGCAACGTGTAGCCGCGCGCATTGGTCGAGTATTCCACCAAACAGGACGAGGCGGCGGTCAGGGCCGCGGCCAGGAGTCCGGCCTTGGTGTCGTAGACCTCGCTCGCCAGCAAAAACACCAGGGGAATCATGAGCACCCCGAACACAAAGGCCGGAATGCGGATGATCTCGGGCGCGGCCCCGGCGATCTTGGTGACGATGGCCACGCACAGGGTGTGCAGAATATGGTTGTTGGTGGAAGCAAAGGAACGGAAGATATCGACAAAGGACAAGGTGGCGTAATTGACGTAGGTGTCCGACTCGTCATAGCGCATGGGCTGGGAAATATAGAGCAACCGCAAGGCAATACCGATGGCCACGATACAACACAGCGTGTAGAGCGTGGCCCGGTCGGAAAGATGTTGCCGCAGCCGGCGCGTCAGACACAGCGGGGAAAAAATGTCCGTTTTGTCCATAGGGGTGACAGCCGCAAGTCGGCTGTAGGGCATCATTAGGGGTTCGACCGTCCGGCGTCAACAACGCAGGCGCCGCGACGGTGCGTTCGGTGAGGGCTCGATTGCCGGCTCGCCGCCGGTCCCGGCGCGACGGCGCTCAGGCCTCGGCTTCCGGGGTGATCACGCCCAGGCGGGTGAGTTCGGCCAGGATCGACTTTTCATCCACCGGCTTTTGCAGAAACGAGGTGGCACGGCCGAGATACATGGCGTTATGGGTATCCTCGCCATCCTCCAGCACGGACGTAATGATGATCTTGCAGCAGGCCTCGCCGGTCAGGCCGTGGTCCTTTTCGATTTCCCGGATCTCGTTGAGGGCTTTTGGCCCGTCGATGACCGGCATAAGCAAATCCATAAAAATGACGGCATAGGGATCGAATTCCTCCAGGGCCCGCTGAAAGGCCATGATGGCGTCCTCGCCGTTCACGGCCACGTCGCATTGGGCATAGGGATGCAATATGTATTCGAGAAAACTGCGACTATAAAAATCGTCGTCAACAATCAGTGCCCTCATGCGTCCTCCTGCTTGCCGTGTGGCAGCACGTCAGGGTGGCGTCGCGTGACAACGTCTTTCCTATCGACGGCGGTGCCACTCTGTCAACGAATTCAAATCAATCGGCATTGAGGATGGTTGCGTAGTTTCCCCGGCAGTGGCAGTCCGTATCCAAGCGTGGGTCGTAGACCAACCGGCTGCGCAGACACGAAACCACGCCGTCGCGAAACACCACCCATAACGCGTCATAGCCGGCGCAGGTGTAGGCATCGGCGCCGATGAGGGCCTGGTGCAGACTGTCGGGGTTGCCGATCAGGGCCTTGACGCTGGCCATGGACAGGCCCGGCACAAGCCGGTGGGTGGCCAGGGCGGTGGCGGCGCTCAGGGTATTGGGGCCGGGCGGTGCGTCGAATTCGCGCTCGCCGCCAAAAGGCACGGCGGCCATCCGGGCGGCGGCGGCCTGGCGGTCCCGGGCGGCCGTGGCCACGAGCGCTTCGGTGCGCAGCCGGCCGTCGGACTGGAAACTGGCCAGCTTGTCGGCCAGCTTGCCGGGATTTTCCTCGCCCCGCAAGGTGAGCCGCACGGCCGTGCCGTCCGGGAGCTTGCGGGATTCCTCACCCAACGGGGTCACCACGAGCAGACTGTCCACGAAGGCCCGGCGTTCCTGGGTGGAAAACCCGGCGGCGGTCACGGCCGTCTCGCGCCCGAACTGGGCCACGGCCGCGTCCAGCAGCCGGCCCCGGGCCAGCTGGCCGCACAGGCGCGTGGCCTGGGACGTATTCAGATGCGGACCGTAAAAGCAGGTCGTGGTGACGGACAGGACGCGGTCGTCGGAAATCTGACGGCGCACGGCCGATTCCTGGGCCCGGACTCCAGTGGTCCAGGCGAGCACGGCCACGACCACGAGCAGCGCGCGAGAGTGGAGCATGACAATCCTGCCTTTGCCGGTCTGCATTGCAAGCACGGTGCCACGGACAGGGTGACGGTACAAGGGGCGCCTCCGGCGGCCCAAGGGCGCCGTCCTTTGGCACCCCGACACGGGAAGCAACGACGGCCCTTCCCCGCCAGCTCTTGGCTCGACGGCGGTGTCCGGTCCCAGGACGAAAAAAGGCGGGGACGCCTCCCAACAGGACGCGTCCCCGCCGTAACAGGTTACTTCCTCGAAGAATCGATTACTTGGCCGGGGTGTGGCAATCGCCGCACGTCACGGGCCCCTTCTTCTGTTCCAGGTGACACCCCATGCACTGCTTGTGGAACGCGCGCATAAGCGGGGTGCGCCCCGGTTTGGTATGGCAATCGGCGCACGGCGTGCCGGTGCTGTCACCGGACGGATCGCGCTTGCCGTCCTTTTCGCCGTGATGGCAGACCGAGCAGTTGTCGAGCTTGGCCTTTTCGTTATGGGCGTCGTGGGCGAACCGGGCCGCCGGCCGGGTGGTCGTCTTGAAGCCCGTCGTCGGCACGTGGGTCATGTCCTCCTGGGACAGGGCCGGCACCACCAGCAGCAGGGCCGTGGCGACCCCCGCCAGCAGGGACGCGAGGATGGATCGTTTCATGTCGGTATCTCCTCCCTGCCGGGCTCTTAAGCCTCGGGCTTCTCCATGAGCTCGTAGATGAGGTCGCCCAGGAACTTCAGATGCATGCCGAGCTCGTACTTGCCGATGATGTCTTCCAGACCGCCGTGGCAGTTGTGGCAGGGGGCGACCACGGTATGCACGCCGGTGGCCTTGAGCTGCTCGGCCTTGATGGCGTTGCCCTTGACACGGACGTTCTTGAAGGGAGGCCCGCAGTTGATGACGCCGCCGCCGGCGCAGCAACAGTAGTTGTGCTCCCGGTTGGGGTGCATCTCCACCACTTCCTCGCACAGGAAATGGACCACGTCGCGCAGTTTGTCCATGAGCCCGCGGCCCCGGATGATGTTGCAGGGGTCGTGGATGGTGACGGGATCGGCGAACTTGTGCGTGATCTTGATGCGGCCCTGCTGGATGAGTTCCCAGAAGAACGCCACCGAGTGGACCACGGGCACGGGATGCCATTTCCAGCCGAGCCAGCGGTTGGCCGTGTCATAGACGGCCCGGAAGGCGTGGCCGCACTCGCCCATGACGATGCGCTTGACGCGCAGGCGCTGGGCCGCCTCGTAATGGGCCCGCTCCACCCGGGACATGATCTCCGCGTCGCCGGAATACATGGCCATGTTGGAGTTGTCCCAGCCGGGCGTGGAAGGCATGGTCCAGGACACCCCGGCCGCGTTGAAGATGGCCGCGGCCTGGTAGATGAGCTGGGTGCGGAACTTGGGCTCCGGGGCGATGACCGAATACATGAAGTCCGCGCCCTCGACGTCCAGGGGGATGCGCAGCCCCGGGAACTCGTCCCGGGCTTCCTCCTCCTGCCATTGCAGGGTGTCGGGCCACTCGTCGTCCTTGACCCACATCTGGTTCATGGTGACGGAATGGCTGTGGGCCGTATCCTGCAGGTACTGGGGGGTCATGCCGAGCTTGTGGCACAGCCGGCGCACCACGCTCATGATGTAGCCGGTGTCGATACCGAGGGGACAGTAATGGATGCAGCGCCGGCACAGGTTGCACTCGGTGTAGGCGATCTGGGCGCATTCCTGGATGAGTTTGGGTTCGACCCGGCCGCCGGCGGCCATGAGCTTGACCATGGTCTGGCTGACCTTGGCCACGGGCGCATAGCTCGGGTCCTTGTGGGACATGTAGTAATGGCAGGCCTTGGCGCACATGCCGCAATGCACGCAGGTCTCGAGGTAGGTTTTGAGCCTGGCCCCGCATTCGCCGGCGATCAGCGCCTTGAATGTTTTCTCTATTTTCTCGGGGGTCAAGCGGGCAAGGCCGCGCTTGAGTCCCTCGTCCTCAATGAGGCGATCGGCAATGGTGCTCATGACGTCCTCCGGTGGCTACCAGTCCTTGGCGTGTCTGACAGACCCGAATTCCGAGGCGATGTATCCGCGGCTGAAAAAGGCGAACAGCATATGGGACAGCCTCGTGAACGGGATGGCGATCAACATGGCCTCGCCGCACAGGATGTGCAGCGTGGTCACCAGCAGGTTGTCGCCGATCCGGTGGTAGGCCAAAACGCCGGTCAAAAAGACCAGCCCCACCAGGATGACCACCACCCAGTCCTGGGTGGTGGTAACGAACCGAACTTCCGGCACGGACACGCGGCGCCAAATGAAGTAGGCGCAGATGATCACCACGGCGATGGACAGGGTATCGGCCAGTCCGCCCGGCAGCGCCGGCCAGGACCAACCCCGGAACACGTCGAACAGGGCGATATGGCCCATCAGGAACAGGGGAACCAGAAACAGGCTGATGTGGAAGATGAACGTGGCCACGGTAACGCCGGGATTTTCCCGCCAGCCCAGGGACCCGAACGGGGTCAGCCAGTGGGTGAGGGATTTGAGGGCATGGGGCCAACTGATGTAGGCCACGAAAGCGCCGTCTTTTTTAAGGGCCAGGGCGCGCATGGCCAGCAATCGGTAGAGGGAGCCGAGGATGAACACGCCGAAGGCCAGCCAGGCCAGGGGGCCCACGGCGAGAGTATACAGGGCATGCATGTGACGAACCTCCTAGCCGGTGAAGGCTTCCAACGGGGCCACGATCCGATACGCCTTGCCGCCTTCGATGCCGCGGATAAGGACCTTGGTCCCGTCCGGCGAAAAGGCCGGGGCGAAGCACTTCTCGAAGCTCTTCGGGTAGGCCTTGCCGTCGCAGACCACGGTATGGACGCCGCCGCGTTCCACATTCACGGCCAAATGGGCGCCGTCGGCCGAAAACACCGGCTTCCAGGCCATGTCGTAACGGCCGCCCCAGACCTTGCCGTCGCACAGCACCGCGAAAGCGGTGTTGTCGTTGCTGCCGAGAGCCGCCACATGGCCGCCCGTGGCGCTTATGACCAGATCCGTGACCACCGGGAAGGTGGTCGCCCAGGGCGTGCCGTCCACGGCCACGGTAAAGGCGCCGAACGACGGGGCCACGATGGCCGCGAGCCTGGAACCGTCCGGGGCGTAGGCCTGATGCCAGAGCTGGGCGAACTTGGGTTCCCAGGCCATGACGTCGTCAATGGCCATGCCCCAGGCTCCGGCCTTGCGGACCGGCGCGGCGACCTGACCCGTGGCCGGGTTGAAGACCGGACCCCAGGCGCAGCCGTAGGTGCCTGCCCAGGCCTTGCCGTCAACGGCGATGGTGTAATCATAGAGGTTGGTGCGCACGGTGGCGGCCACGCGCTTGCCGGCCGGATCGAAAGCCGGGTCCCAGCAATTGACGAAAATGCTGTCCCAGGCTTCGCCGTTCACGGCCACGCTGAAAATGCCGTCCTGGAAGGTCGCGATGTCGGCCTGGGCCAGGGATTTGACCTGGACCACGGCGGCCGTGGCATTGCCCGCCGGCGACAGGATCACATTGTTGGCGTTCTCGTAGAGCGTCTCCCAGGCCACGCCGTCGACAGCCAGTCCGTACTCGCCGTCGATCTGGACCGGAGCGGCGATGACATCGCCGGCTTCGGAGAACATGGTTGCCCAGATGTAGCCGTACTGGTTTTCCCAGGCCTCGCCGTCCACGGCCATGGTCCATTCCCCGGCCGACTGGACCAGGGCGGTCAACCGACCGTCCGGGGAAAAGCGGGGATACCAGACTTTGTCAAAGGTTTCTTCCCAGACTTCACCGTTTACCGCCAGGGAAAACTCGGCGTCCGGCAAAGCCGCGACCATGGCCACGTGCTCGCCGTCAGGCGAGACGTACGGTTCTTCCAGCCACTCGTATTCACGGGAGCAGGCGCGAATGTCTTCCATGACCACGCGGGTGCCCGGCGTGAAATCAAAGGACTGCGCGAAGGACATACCGACCTCCTTGGACGGGTAAAAGACGCGCAGGGCTCACGACCAGGATCGCGAAGCCCTGGTGACGCAAGCGGACCCAAACTCGCGCTTGTTAGTCACGAATTTCACATTTAGTCAAGGGGTGCTCTTCCAGAAGACAGCTAGCTATACGGACATATAACGTACCAAGAAGGGGGGAATTCCTCCATGCGCTTACCGGGATTCATCCGCTTTCCCGATCGACTTGATGTAGTCATCGCCGCCCTGGTTCTGATCCTGACCGCAGGCGCCGCCGACAGCCGCGCCGCGGCCTGGGACATGCCCACCCGTCCCCGGGACGTGCCCCTGCCCCGCTCGGCCAATCTGCCGCCGCCGCAAGCGGCCCCCCAGGGCCACGTCCAGCCCGTCCCGGACTCGCCGCAGCAGCGTCGCCAAGCCCTGGCCCAAGGCGTGGCCGAGGTCCTCACGGACCAGCCGGCCGCCGGCGCGGCCCGACTCGCCGAGCTGGCCGGCCGTGTTGGTGATTTGGAGGATGTGGTCGCCTACTACCAGGGTCTGGGGCTCTATCTGGCCGGCCAACCGGACAAGGCCCGGCCCATCCTCGCCCCCCTGGCCGCCCAGGCCCGGACCGATTTCCTCGGCCGCGACGCGTTGTATCTGTCGGTGCTGTGCGCGGCCGCTGCGGGCGATGCCGCCGAAACCTTGCGCCTGTCCGCCAACTGGCTCACCAGCCCGGACCAGGCCCTGGCGCCGTATATCTGGCTGCGCGCGGCCGTGGCCGCCCGGGACCTGGGCCAAACGGACAAGAGCCAGGATTTCCTGCGCCATCTCTCGCTGTTCGCGCCCTGGACCCGGGCCGCCCGGGCCGGCGATGCCCTGGCCCGGGAACTGTGCCGGCAGGATGCGGCCGCACCGGCTGCCCCGGACAGCGACCGGAACCAGGATCAGGATCAAGGCCAGGACGCCAAACCCTGCTACGACCCCGATGCCCCGGGCAATGTGCTGCTGCGGGCCGAAGGTCTGGCCGAACGGGGGCAAGCCCAGGCCGCCCTGGGCCTGCTCGACAGTCTCGTCGACGGCGATACCGGCCAGCAAGCCCGGGCCGCCTACATCCGGGGCAAGGCCCTCTACGCCCTGCGCCGCACCCAGACCGCCCGGGAGGCCTTTGCCAAGGCCGCGACCATCGATCCGGGCTCGGCCCTGGCGCCCTGGGCCCTGTACCACGAGGCCCGCTGCCTGTGGCGGTCCCTGGCGCCGGACGACGCCACGCGCATGGAGGCCTTGTTGCACCAGGTCCTGGCCGCGCCCGACCGCGACGACCGGCTGCGCGAGGCGGTCAGCCGCCATCTGGCCCTGCTGCTCGTGGAACAGGGCCGGTTCGCCGAAGCCCTGGCCGCGTCCGAGGGCCTGGCCGGGCTGGCCGTGTCCAAGGACCTGGCCGCCCAGGGCGCGTCATTGACCGCGCTGTTGCGCTACGTGACCGGGGATTACGCCCGGGCCGAGACCGAACTGGCCGCGTACGGCGAGCAGTTCCCCGGCGAGGGCTGGGCCGACGGCGCGCGTTACTGGCGGGCCCGGTCCTTGATGGCTCTGTCCCGGGGAGCCGAGGCCGCCGCGCTGTTGGCAACTGTGGCCAACGGGCGGCCCAACACATATTATGGTGGTCGGGCGGCCGCAGTCTTGCGAACCCTGCTCGAAGCCGGCCAGCCCGCCCCGCCGGCCGGCGCAGCCACATCCGAACCGCGCTGCCCGGGAGAGGTCCAGCCCCCGGATGCGGCGGCCGGCGCCGTGCTGGCCACGGCCGCCGAACTGGACCAGGCCCGGTTGCCGCGACTGGCCGAAATGTTGCTGGAGTTTGCCGCCCGCCGGGCGCCGGACCGGGTGGACCTGGCCCTGGCCCACCTCGAAGCGGCCGCGGCCACGGGCCGCCGGGCCGCGATCATGCGCACGGCCTGGCGGACCTTCGGTGCCTGCCTACTGCGCGGTTCGGCCGCAGAGCTGGCCCCTCTGCGCCCCTTGCTCTATCCCCGGGCCTACGCCGAACAGGTCAAGGCCGCCCTATCCGGCTCGGGAGTCGCGCCGGACATCGTGTTTTCGCTGATCCGCCAGGAGAGTTTCTTCGATCCCCAGATCGTTTCCGGGGCCGGAGCGGTGGGACTTATGCAACTCATGCCGGATACGGCCCGGGCCGTGGGCAAGCGGCTGGGACTTGCGGTCACGCGGTCGGAACTCACCGACCCGGGCATCAACATCCGGCTCGGCACGGCCTTTTTCCTGGAGCGGCTGTCCCGTACCGGCAACCTGCCGGCGGCCCTGGCCGGCTACAATGCCGGCGAGAACCGGGTGGCCCTGTGGAACAAGTCCCTGGCGCCCCTGGGCGAGGAACTTTTTATCGAACTGATTCCCTACACCGAAACCCGCGATTACGTGCGCCGCATCCTGGCCAATGCCATGATGTACGAGCGGCTTTACGCGGAGCAGCCACGGTGACCGGCACCGATGCCCAGTTCCTCCAGGGAAAACAGCCGGTCAACGTCGAGCAGCATGAGAAAGGCGCCATCCTTGCGCGCCAGGCCGGTCAGGAACCGGGGATCGACGGCAAGGCCCATCTCCGGCGGGGTCTCGACCTCGTCCCGGGAGATGGCCACCACCTCCTGGACCGCGTCGGCCAGGGCCCCGACCAGGGCCCGTTCGCCCCGGTAGTCGCGTTCCAGGATGATCAGACAGGCGCCCCGGCCGGTCTCGGTACGCCCGAGGCCCAGCTTGAGGCCGAGGTCCACCACCGTGGCCGCGTTGCCACGCAGGTTGACGATGCCGCGCAGACAGGCCGGTCCCAAGGGGACCCGGGTCATGGCCGGCAGGTCAAGGACTTCCGAGACCAGCAGCGATTCCACGGCGAAGCGCTCCCCGGCCAGGGCGAAAGTCAAATATTGCCGGGTGTCGTTGTTGGCGTCCATCGGCCGCATCCTCCTTTGCGTGGTGTGAACCGAGAGTCGCGTTTCGGCCCCACCCTGTCAAGCGGCACGCCGGTTGCACGTCCCGGGTATGCACGCCACGTCTCACTGGACTCGGTGCCCCGCTTCCGCCCGTGCCCCCGGCAGCGTCCTGGCTGTCCTGCTGGCCGTGTTCCTGTCCGGATGCGCGGCCACGGTCCCGGCCCCGCCGCCTGCGCCCTTGCCGGCCGACCGCGGCGCCATCCTGGACACGGCCCGCGCCCAGATCGGCCTGCCCTACCGCACGGCCGGCGAATCCCCCCGGGACGGCTTCGACTGTTCCGGCCTCGTCCAATGGGTCTATGCCCGCCACGGCATACGCCTTCCCCGCAGCACGGCCGAACAGGCCCACAGCTGCCGCCCGGTGGCCTGGGGACAGCTGCGCGCCGGGGATCTCGTGTTTTTCACCCCCTCCCGCAAGTCGGACCAGCTCCACGTGGGCATCTTCGACGGCCGGGGCAGCTTCATCCACAGCCCCCGTCCGGGTGGCCGGGTGCGCGAGGAAAGCATCATGGCGCCGTATTGGCGCACGGCCTTTTCCATGGGCTGCCGCGTCCTGCCGTGAGAGGGAAAGGCTTTGACAGGGCCGGTCGGTTTTTTTAATTTTCAAAAAATGTTAAACAGACTGGACTCCCGGTGCGTCTTCCTCCCTTTCTCCAAGGGCCCCCGCACATCCCTGCGCCGGCGCCTGGCCCGGAATTTGGCATGCGTGGCGCCTCGTTGCGAATAAAAATCAATGCGGCCATCTTCTTGGCCTTTGTCACCGCCGCAGTGGCCTGCGGCGCGGTGCTGCATCTGTACATGACCGACCGGGTGGCCGCGGTCCACAACCGGACCCGAGCCTTGCTTGCCGCCGTGGCCGTCCACCGCCTGGAGGCCCTGGCGCCCCTGCTCCAGGACGGCCATGACATCCCGGCCATCCAGGATATTCTCGACCGATTGAGCCGGGTGGAGGGGATCACCGACGTCTCCCTGTTCGACGCCAGCGGCGACCTGATGGCCCATGCCGGCCAAAGTTCTCCGGTCAACCGCCTCACCGGTCAGCTCGGCAGCCTGCCAACGGGACGAGTCTCCTCGATTTCCCTGGAAAAAGGATTCCTTTTCGCCACGCTCATCGAACCCGTGCCCGGTTCGAACGGGCCCCTGGGTTTTTTGCGCGTGAGCTACTCCCTGCAACCGCTCCACCAGTTCCACCAGCAGCTGTGGCTGCTGTTCGGCATCGGCCTGGCTTCGGCGTACGTACTCATGGCGGTGCTGCTCAATCTCCTGTTGCACCGCTTCGTGGTACATCCGGTGGAGACGTTGCGCCAAGCCCTGGAAGCCGTGGAAAGCGGCCATCTTGACCAGAGCGTGCCCGTCACCTCCGGGGACGCCCTGGGCCGGGCCGCCCGGGCCTTCAACGCCATGGCCACCCGGTTGCGCGAAACCTCGGACGGCCTGGACCAGTCCCAGGCCGAGGTCGCGGAGCAACGCCGGCTGCTCGAAACCCGGGTGGCCACGCGCACGGCCGAACTGGCCATGGCCAACGAACACCTCATGGCCGAGATCCAGGGGCGCCGCCAAGCCGAGGAATCCCTGCGCCAGGCCCTGGCCCAGCGCGACGCGCTGCTCGGCAACAGCCAGGTCGGCCTGGCCACCATCCGAGGGCGCATCTGCCTGGACATCAACCGCCGAGGCGCGGAAATCCTCGGCTACACCCGGGAGGACCTCATCGGCCAGTCCAGCCGGCTGGTTTTTGGGGATGAGACGGATTTTCTGATCACGGCGCACCAGTTCGACCAATTGCTGGCCGACGAGGGCGCGGTCAACCTGGAACGGCAACTGCGCCGCCGGGACGGTTCCCTGGTCTGGGTGCGCGTCCACGGCAAGACCGTGATCGGCAAGGACCCGGCCCAGGACGTGGTCTGGGCCTTCGATGACATCACCCAGGAAAAGGAACGCCAGGCCCGGCTCGAACAGGCTCGGCGCGAAGCCGAACAGGCCTCCCGGGCCAAGGGCTCGTTCCTGGCCGTCATGAGCCACGAAATCCGCACGCCCTTAAACGCCATCATGGGCCTCACCGAACTGCTGCTGGCCAAACAAACGTCCTCCGAGCAGCGCGAACATCTGCGCACCATCCAGGACTCGGCCAATCATCTTAACGGTATCATCAACGACATTTTGGACTTTTCAAAGATCGAGGCCGGCAAGCTCGTGCTCGACCAGGTGGATTTCAATCTCCTGGAACAGCTCGATGCCGTGACCCGGGTCATGGACATCCAGGCCCGACGCAAGGGGCTTGAATTCACCGTGAACGTGACCCCGGACGCCCCCGACGTGCTGCGCGGCGATCCGGGACGCCTGCGCCAGGTGCTGCTCAACCTGCTTGGCAACGCGATGAAGTTCACCGAGCAAGGTTTCGTTTCCCTGACCGTGGAACGGGCATCCGCCGAGGCTGCCCCCGAAGGCCTGGTCGGCCTCACCGCCCGCATCGCCGACAGCGGCATCGGCATTGCCGCGAATCGCCTGGCCGATCTCTTCACGAGTTTTCAGCAGGGTTCGGGTTCCATTGCCCGCCGCTTCGGCGGCACCGGCCTGGGGCTGGCCATTTCCAAGGAAATCGTCGAACGCATGGGCGGCAGCATCTCGGTCCGGTCCACCGAGGGCCAGGGGAGCACTTTCGCCTTCACGGTGTTCATGCTCCCGGGCGATCCAACCCGGGTAACAGCCCGACAACTGACTCCGAACGAGACGCCGGTCGGAGCTTGCGCCCGGTTGTCCATCCTGCTCGTCGAGGACAATGCGCTCAACGCCGCCGTCACCCGCCTGCACATCGGCCGCATGGGCCATGACTTGACCGTGGCCAGCTCGGCCGCCCAGGCCTACGTGGAACTGGCCCGCAAGACCTACGACGTGGTGCTCATGGATATCGAAATGCCCGATATCGACGGCATCACCGCCACCCGGACGATCCGGGCCGGCGGGCCGGACGGCGCTGCGACCCTTGATCCGCACGTCCCCATCGTGGCCGTCACGGCCCATGCCGTGGAAGACGTCCGCCAGCAATGCCTGGAAGCGGGCATGAACAGCTTCGTGACCAAACCGATCAATTACCGGGTGCTGGAGGCAACCTTGCGGGGCCTCGGCCAACCCGGCCAGCGCCCCTCGTCTCCGCCGCCGCCCCCCCTGGAGCCCAACGCCGCCGCCCTGTTCGATCCCCGGGCCGCCCGGGAGGCCATGGGCATTACCTGGGATCAATACGCCGCCTTGAGCCGGGTCAGTTTCGCCGAGGGTCGCAAACGTCTGGAAGAGGCACGGAACGCCCTGGCCGACGCCAATTTTGATCGGGCCTCCATCGCCGCCCATACGTTCAAGGGGATCGCCGCCACCCTGGGCGGATATGCCTGCCGGGAGCTGGCCATCACCCTGGAGTGGCGCAC
>JAWRKJ010000155.1:0-25884 GCA_040307025.1 Desulfovibrionaceae bacterium
GCCGGGGCCGTGGTTCTGGCCGGGGGCTTTCGCACGCCGGCCGTTGCCACCGAGCCGCCGCCGTTTTCCATGCCTCCCCTCCCCTATGCGGAAAACGCCCTGGAGCCGGTCATTTCGGCCCGCACGGTGAGCTTCCATTACGGCAAGCATACCCGGGGCTATTTCGACAACGCCAACAAACTGGTCGCGGACACGCCCCTGGCCGGCCAGCCCTTGGACAAAGTGTTCGTGGAGGCGGCCAAGAACCCCAAGCTGGTTGGACTGTTCCGCAACGCGGCCCAGGCCTGGAATCACGTGTTTTACTGGAACGGCCTGTCGCCCAAGGGCGGGGGTGAACCGACCGGCAAACTGGCCAAGGCCGTGGGGGCCGCTTTTGGTGATACCGAGGGCTTTCGCAAGGCCCTGAGCGCGGCGGCCGTGGGCCAGTTCGGCAGCGGCTGGGCCTGGCTCGTGGCCGATGGCGGCGGCGCGCTCAAGGTCGTGGCCACGGGCAATGCCGACAATCCCTTGCAGCAGGGCCTCAAGCCCCTGTGGGTCATCGATGTGTGGGAACACGCCTACTATCTGGATTATCAGAACAAGCGCGCGGAGTATGTCAAGGCGGTGCTGGAGAAGCTGATCAACTGGTCGTTCGTGGCCGAAAATCTCGGCTAGGCCGGATTCCGAAACGCCTTCCGGGAACCCGACAGGCGTTCGGGGTCCTGCCGCATTTTTCCGTCGACCCCGGGTTCAGGATTGGCCCGGGGTCAGGCGGACGGTCTGCCCGGGGTGGATGCCCGCCTCGCCGGGGATGAGGGCGCTGGCGTCGTCGGCCGTGCAGCGTACGACCGTGGCCGTGGCCAGGATCTGGTTGGCCTTGTCGGTGACGGTCACGGACATGCCCGGGGTCAACCCCTGGTCCGTGCCGAGGCCGAAGGAGATGCGCAGGCCCTCGGGTGTTTTTTGGGCCGCGTAGAGCACGGCCTTGCCCTGCGAGCGCCAGACGGCTTCGAGCCGCCTGGACAGCAGGAAGACACCGCCGCCGCCGCCCAGCCCCAAACCGAAAAACACTCCCGCCGCCGCAAAAGGTGGCAGGCCGCTGACACGCCGAATCAGGGACGGCGAGGCCGTTTCCAGGGCGCGTTGATCGGCGAAGATGCGGATGGTGAAGACCTGGGGCGGCGCAGGCTGGTCTCCGGGCCGGCCGGTGAGGGTCAGGCTCGCGCGACCTGGGGCGGCGTTCGGGGCGGCCCGCAGCTCGCCGTGCCACATCCGTCCGCCGAGCCAGAAGCCGGAAAATTCCGTGGTGGCGCCAAATGTCAGGGCCGCGTTGTCGAGGCGCGTAGTCAGTTCCGAGGCATGCTCGGTCCCGATCGGAATCGGGCCGGACAGCAGTTCCAGCCCGCCGGCCACGATGGCGATCTCCTGGGGGCCGGTTCGGGCGCTGGCCACGAAGCCGTCGATCACAGCGGCCGCGGCGCACAGGCACATCCCGGCAGTGATCCAGCCCACAAGCGCCCGCAGCCGGACCAGTCCCGTCTCGCTCATGCCGCGACCTGCCGGTCGGCCCGGCCCAGGCGGCGGATGGCGACGATGCCCGCGACCAGGGTGGGCAGGGCCAGCCCGAAAAAGGATTTCATGAACACGGGTGTGAAGGCGTCGGGCTCGCGCGAGGCCAGGTAAACCGAAAGCGTCACCTCGGCCAGCAGGGCCACATCCAGGGCGACCAGGGCCAGGCGCTGGCGCAGGGTCATTTCGGGCTTGGCAGCGGTTTCGGCGGTCATGGCGGTCTCCTTTTGCCCAAAGGCCGTCCCGGCTTGCGGCCGCAAACCGGGACGGCAGGGAGTGGGGGGGTTACTTCTTGAAGATGTCGGTCTTGGAGACGTTCATCAGGCGCAGGGCCTTGCCGTCTTCCTTGTAATAGATACGCACTTCGTCGCCGGCGTCCCAGGCCGCGACGGGCAGATTCATATAGGCCTCCGGTACCGTGAAGGACACGAGCAGCTTCTGGCGGCCGGAATAGATGGTGATGATCTTCTTGTCCTTGTCCATGACAGGGAAGGACTTGGCCTTGCCGGTGGCACTGTCGAAGACCAGGGGATGCTTGCGATCGATGCCTTCCTGCTTGTCCACGATCTGGATGGCAATGGTCTCGAAGTTCTGCTTGGCCGGATCATAAAGCACGATCTGTCCCTTGTCGGCATCGAGCTTCATGCGCAGCCCGGCCTTGGGTTCGGGGCCCATTTCCGCCGGCACGGTCGGCAACTGGTAGGTCAGGGCCGGCAGATAGGTATAGTCGGGCTTTTGGGCGTCGTTGGCCTTGTCCCGGATGATGGTGACGGTTTTTTTGACCGGGTCGAAGGCCACGGTGCGGCCCTGGTCCACCTTGCCGTAATCCACACAACCGGCCAGGAAGACCACGGGCAGGGTGGCAAGCAGCAGTTTGGTAAGGAATGCGCGCATGGGTAGGATCTCCTTTGCGTTGGCTGTGCGAGGCCTAGGAGGCCGCCTTGGCCTTCTTCATGGCAAGTTCGGCCTTCGCGCCCTGCACCATCTTGACGGTGATATAGATGGCCAGTGCCGAGACCAGGCCGAGGATCATGTAGGTAGCGATGATGTCGCAGGTCTTGTTGAGCGAGGGCACATAGTTCGGCAGGAGCTTGAGAAAGACCGAGATGAAGCAGCCTATGACGGCCAGGCCGAAAGCGACCCGGATGCCGTAGCCCTTGATATACTTGGTGGCCACGGCGCCGACCTGGGCGCCCATGGCCGCGCCGACCAGCATGATGATGGCGGCCACGAGTTCCACGCGGCCCTTGTAGGTGTAGGAACCTGCGCCGTAGAGGCCGGAGATCATGACTTCGAAGAGGTCGGTGCCCACGGCCACGTGGGTCGGGCAGCCGACGAGGTAGATCAGGGAGGGCATGCGGATGAGTCCGCCGCCGATGCCCAGGATGCCGGCCAGCCAGCCGGTGAAAAAGCTCACGATGATGGGCAGCCAGGCGGAGCAGTAGATGCCGGCCACGTTGAGGTGGACCATGGGCGGGATCTTGATCTTGTGCAGGGTCTTGTGCCACTCGATACCGGTGGCGAGCTTATCCACTTTGCCGCCGGCGGCCAGGGCGGCCTTTTCCTTGGCCCGGCGCTTGGCCACGTCGGCAAAGACCATCCAGGCGATCAGGGCGAGCAGGCCCATGTAGATCCAGCGCACGACCTTGTCGACGGCGCCGATTTTTTCCAGCCACATGATCATCTGGGCCCCGACCTCGAAGCCGGCGATGGTGCCGAACAGCATGATGAAGCCCAATTTATAGTCCACGTTGCCGAACTTGCCGTGCCGCATGGTGGAGATAAGCGACTTGCCGGCCATGTGGGCGATGTCGGTGCCTATGGCAAAGGCCATGGGAAAGCCGAGGATGTTGAGCCCTGGGGTGACCATCCAGGCGCCACCCATGCCGAAGAAGCCGCCGATGACGCCGACGCCGATGCCGAGAATGATGAGCCCCGGCCAGAAGATTTTTACGCCCGCGATAGGCATCAGGATGTAAAGCCAGTCCATATCGAGCTCCTTGCTTGTGGCTGGTTGGAAATTTTAATGTTCCGCCAGTTCGCGGGACTTGAGATCGATGCCGATGAAATGCATGACCACGTCGGCCAGCACGCCGAAGATCACGCCGATCAGGGGAATGAGAATGATGGTCAAGATGGTGAAGTAGAGGTGGCTTTCATTGTAGAGATTGGCCCACCAGGCCATGACGCCGGTCAGCTTGCGCGAATCGGCCACGATGACGATGGGCGCGCCGCCCCCACCGGCGGCCAGGGCCAGTGACGGAGCCAGGAGCACCAGGGTCGTGAGACCCGCCAACAATGCCTTTGCTTTCCCGAACATGCGATCCCCCTTCAAGGTTTAACGAACGACAAGCACCGAGCACGGGGCATGGGCGACGACCCGGGCTGCCACGCTGCCGAGCAGGAAGCGGGAGAGGCCCGAGCGTCCCTGATGGCCCATGACGACCAGATCGCACTGCTGTGCCGTGGCGCGGCTGATGATCAAGTCGGCCGGGGACACGCCCTGTTCGATGATCACCGAAGCCGCGATGCCTTGGGCCGAGGCCGTGGCGGCGTACTTTTCGGCCGCCGTCTTGGCCGAGGCGAACAGCTTTTCGGTGAGCATGGTGGTGTCCATGACATCGCCCATGTCGAGGAAATCCTCGGCCACGGTCATGAGTTCGAGGGAAGCGCCCTGCTGTTTGGCCAGGGCAATGGCCGTGTCGAGTACCTTTGCCGCGAACGGGGACTGATCCAAGGCTGCCAGAATCCGCATAACCGCACCTCCTTGCTGTTTTGCGCCATGGTGGCGTCTGCCGCGCAAGGAAAAGCAATCGCTATGCCGGCGCAATTAACACCTAGTCTGCAAAGGATAAAATGGTTACGTGAAAAAAAGCGCTTGACAGCCCCCCCGGTATTTGGCGCATTAATACCGCCAAATCAGGGGTGTTGCGCCAATCGCGCCAGTGCTTTTCAGCCGGAGTTGTGCCCTATGCTCGGCCTTTTTCGCAGCCCGCATCCGTCCCAGACCCAGTCCCTGGCCGAATGGAGCGTCTTCAAAAAGCTCTTTGTCCTCCTCATCCCCGCCGTTATCCTGATTTTGGGCGGAACAGGCTGGATTCTCAATGTTTTCTCCAACAACTACATTGAGATGGCCATTGAGCGGAACACGAGCACGTTGACCCTTGCCCAGGCCCACGAACTCGAAAACCTGCTCGAAAACTGCCGCGAGAATACCATTGCCCTGGCCCACCGGCCCATGACCCGGGATCGGTTGCGCAATTTCATGGAATCCTCGGCCGCGGCCCGGGGACAACTTTATGTGGAAGCGGCCTATATCGGCCTGCAGTCCGAACAGCGCTACGTGTTCCTCAATGTCGGGGAAACCGTCGAGGAAGTTCCCCTGGAAGTGGCCCAGCAGGTGAAAAACAGCCCGCTGACGGTTTCGCGCAAGGCCGTGGCCCTGGAACCGGGGACCGTGGTCCTGTCCGACCTGGCCAATGTCTATTATCCGCCCACCGGCTGGAGTGGGAGCCATGGCCAGTTCAGTCTGACGGTCATGCGCCTGACCACTCCGGTCCCGGACGGTCAGGGGGGGATTGCCGGCTATCTGGTCCTGTCCCTGGATGCCCGCCGACTGCGCAACCGCTTGTCCTTGTACAACTCCGTGCGTTCGCCCCTGCTTGGCTATGTCCGGGCAGCCGAAAACCGGGTCAGTCTGTTCGTGGACGAGCGGGGCTGGATTCTTTTTCAATCCGAGAATTTGGAGGCGCCGGACCGGGAGCTGTCCGTGGAGTCGGCCAAGGCCGGTTTGACGGGTGATCATGGCAAGCCCGGTTACGACGACGCCTTCCGCCCCAGCCCGCGTCATGAAAGTTTCTGGCGCATGGTCACGGCCCTGCAGCAGGGCGTGGCCGGGGTCGAGCGCGGGGAACCCGATTTCGGACCGGCCAAGCTGTCCTCCAGCGAGGATTTCATCGGTTATGCTCCGGTGCACTTCCGGGGTGATCCCCGGGAGGGCAACGCCATCATCGGCGGTGTCATTTATATGGACCGCAGTCTGCTCCCGCAGGCGGCCGAATTCGGGCAGTTCAACATCCTTTTCGGGACGACCATCGGTGGCATCCTGGCGCTGAGTCTGATCATCCTGTTTTTGGGTCGGGTTATCACCCGGCCGATCCTGCGCCTGGCCGAGGCCGTGGCGAACCTGCGCCGGGAAGGCCAGCTCCACGAAATCGTCCTGCCGGAAAGCGACCGTGAGACCACCATGCTCAAGCGGTCCATCAACAGCCTGATCGCCTCGCTCGTGGCCAAGGAGACGGAGATCAAGGTTCGCGACGAGCGTTTGCGCTCGGTGCGGGCCCGGGAAAAGGTGCGCCTGGACCCGCCGGCGCCCCGGGAAGGCGGGCAAGGCGAGATCCTGGAGGACTTGGTCGGCGAAAGCCCGGTCATGCGCCGCCTGGTCGAGCGCATCCGCAAGATCGCGGCCACGGACGCCGATGTGCTTATTATCGGCGAGACCGGCACGGGCAAGGAGCTGACGGCCGAGGCGATCCACCGCCTGGGTCGCCGGGCCCACATGCCCTTTGTCTCCATCAATTGCGGGGCGTTGGACGAAAACCTGCTCATGGACGCGCTGTTCGGCCATGTGAAGGGGGCCTTTTCCGAGGCCAAGACCGACCGCAAGGGCGCATTTTTGGCCGCCAACGGCGGGACCTTGTTGTTGGATGAGATCGGCAATGCCTCGCCCCGGGTCCAACAGGCCTTGCTGCGGGCCCTGTCGGTGCGACGCATCAGTCCCCTGGGCAGCGATTCGGAAACGGCTTTTGACGCCCGTGTCATTGCCGCCACCAACGTGAGTCTCAAGGACATGGTGGCTTCGGGCGAATTTCGCGAAGACCTGTATTATCGTTTGCAGGTCCTGTCCGTGTCCACGCCGCCGTTGCGCGAGCGGCCGGAGGACCTGCCGGTTCTGGCCGGTTTTTTTCTGCGCCTGGCAGCGCGTCGGATGGGCAAGGGGGAGCTGTTTTTATCCCGGGGCGCCTTGGACAAACTCACGGACCATACGTGGCAGGGCAATGTGCGCGAACTGAAAAACTGCCTGATCCGAGCGGCGGCGCTGGCCGAGCGGGAGATCATCCTGGCCGAGGATGTGCATTTCGAGGACGAACCCGGCCAGGAACAACCGCAAGCCGTGGTGGCGCCCCTGGCGGAGCCTCCGGCCGAGGTCACGGGGGTGGTGCCGCTCAATGCGCGGCAGCGCCGGGCTTTGCGCGACCTCTACGGCAGGGAATCCTTCAGCCGTCAGGACTACCAGGAGGCCGGCGGCGAAGGTGTGCCCCAGCGAACGGCCCAGCACGATCTTCAGGATCTTGTCAGCCGTGGGATCGTGCTCAAGGAAGGTCGGGGCCCGGCCACCCGCTATCGCATGGCCCGGGAGTATGCCGGCTGATGGCGCTTTTTGGCGCGATTACCGAACCCAATAATCACGCCAAGACGGCGGCTTGATCGGTATCGAAAAGGGCATCTTGTGAGACATGACGGCCCCAAACGAGTGTGCTAGGTCGGAGTCAGCATCCGGATTGGCCGTGTTGCGGGATGGTCCCGGGAGCGGCGAGATGGGAGCAGGAGGCGACTATGCTGGCGGAATTGACCGTGTCCCTGGTGCTGGTGTTGGCGGGCTCAAGCGTGGCAATCGCAGCCGGGGGGGCTGCGGATGTGGTGGAAACGACGGGCGGACCTTTGCGCATCGTGTGTATCGGCCATGGCTCCTTGCGTTTCGAGTATGGCGGGAAGGTCATCTATGTCGATCCCTACGGCAAGGTTGGGGATTACGGCGCCATGCCACCGGCCGATCTTGTGCTCCTGACCCACGAGCATTTCGATCATCTGGACCCCGAGGCCCTGGGCAAGATCGCCGGTCCGGATACGCCGCTGATCCTGACCGGCGCCTGCCTCGAACGGCTGGGGCGGGGCACGGTCCTGGCCGCCGGCCAGTCCACCAGCTTGCTCGGGATCGGGATCGAGGCCGTGCCGGCCTACAACCTCGTGCACAAGCGCGAATCCGGCGAGCCCTACCACCCCAAGGGCCGGGGCAACGGCTATGTCCTGACCTTCGGCAACGTCCGGGTCTACGTGGCCGGCGATACCGAAAACATTCCGGAGATGGCCGCGCTCAAGGACATCGACATCGCCTTTTTGCCCATGAACCTGCCCTATACCATGACGCCTGAGATGGTGGCCGCGGCGGCCAAGATGTTTCGGCCGAAGGTCCTTTATCCCTATCACTACGGCGATACGGACCCGGCCAAGCTCACGGCGCTGCTTGCCGGCAGTGGCATCGAAGTCCGGGTGCGCGACATGCGCTGAAAGTGGCCCAGGGGATTGGCCGACCGTGCCCTAGACCGGCCGGATGGTCAGGACCGGGATGGTGGCGGTTTTGACGATTTTTTCCGCCACCGACCCAAAGGGGATGCGGTCCACGCCTCGGCGGCCGTGAGTACCCATGATGATCATGTCCGCCCCCACGTCCTTGGCCGTTTCCAGAATTTTTTCGGGCGCGTAGCCATATTCGACCCGGCCCGTGGCCTCGAGCCCCTCGAAGTGACTGGCCATGAATTCCTCCATGACCCGGTTGGCGCCTTCCAGGATTTGTTCGACCAGGGCCTGGATGCTCGTCGGCGGGACATAGAGGTTGGCGTAGCGGTTCATGCTCGGCGAAACGTAGACGGCGACAATGCGGGCGGACAAGCCCTTGGCGAAAAGACTCGCGTATTCGGCCAGATACTGGGCCGTTTCGGAGAAATCCACCGCCAACAGGATCGTTTGTACCTGGGGCGCCATGCCGGTCCTCCCTTGCTGGTCGTGAGCACGATGGTACGGCCGGTCGTGGTGGCGGGCAAGCCCTTTCCCGGGGCGCAACCGCGGCGGATCGCCGACTGCGCGCGGGCCTTGAACCGAGCGCCGTTTCGGCGTAAGCGATCATCTCGCCATAAGGCGTGGGAGGTTGCATGACGAAACGCAGCAGTGTTGCCCTGGACACCATACTCAAGCAGGCTGTGAAGGTGTGTCGCTACCCCTGGATGGCCAGCCGTCTGGCCGCCCTGGAAAAAGAGAAATTCCTGTTCAATTTCCTCAATCCCCGAGCGGAAATGGGACAGGCGCGCAGCATCCGTCAGCTCTCCATCCGCATCACCGACATGTGCAACTTGCGCTGCCATACTTGCGGGCAATGGGGTGACCACGGGTTCCTGCACGGCAAGAATCTCAAGGATCTTAAAAAGCAGGAAGTAACGCCCGAGCGTTACCTGGCCCTGCTTGACGACCTGCACGAACACGGCCACCATCCCTCGGTCTACCTGTGGGGTGGCGAACCGACCATGTATAAGGGATGGCTGGAGATCGTGGAGCGGGCCACGGCGCTCAAGATGCCGACCTCCATCGTCACCAACGCCACCAAGCTGGCCGGCGCCGTGGACCGGTTGGCGGCCGCGCCGTTGTTTCTGCTCCAGATTTCCATCGACGGCCACAGCGCCGAAACCCACAACGCCGCCCGGCCCTCGGCCGGTGGCGGGGACAACTATCAGGTCATCCAGAATGCCCTGGCCGCCGTCAAGGAGGCCAAGCGGGCCCACAAGACCAAGCTGCCCCTGGTCGCCGCTTTGACCACCATATCCCAGGCCAATGTCAATCATCTGGTCGACATCTACGAAGCCTACAAGGATCGGGTGGACCTGTTCGTCTACTATCTGTCCTGGTGGATCGACGAGGACAGCGCCAAGGCCCATGACGCGGACTTTTGCCGCCGGTTCGGGTTCACCCCCCAGCTGCATTGGGGTTGGGTCGGCGATTGGACCATCAAGGACCATGAGACCCTGAGCAAGCAGCTGGCCGAAGTACGCCGCCGTTCCAAGGGCATGGGCAATCCGGCCGTCAACATCATTCCCAATGTGACTGGCCTCGACGACCTCAAGGAATACTACACCAATCACACGGCCACGTTCGGCTACAACCAGTGCATCTCCATCTATCAGGCCGTGGAGCTCGATTCCAACGGCGACATGTCGCCCTGCCGCGATTACCATGATTATATCGTGGGTAACGTGCGCGACCATACCATTACCGAACTGTGGAATTCCGAGGCGTACCGCCGCTTTCGGGCCAGCCTGTACACCGAGGGGCTGATGCCCTCGTGCACCCGCTGTTGCGGACTCATGGGGTATTGATGCCCAAGGCCTCCTGTCCGGTTCGTGTTGTCTTATTGCTCCAGGACCTGGCGTTTGGCGGGACCCAACGCCAGGCCCTGGAGTTGGCCAAACGCCTGGATCGGACCCGGTTCGCCCCGGAATTGTGGATGATGACCACCGGACGGGATTTCGCGCCCCAGGCTGCGGCGGCCGGCATTCCGTTGTGCTGGCTTGCGCCGACGGCCACGGTGGGGCGGGCCAGCCTGGCCGGATTGTGGCGGACATTGGCCAGGGAGCGCCCGGATCTGCTCGTGCCGCTGACGGCCGTGCCCAATATCTGGGGCCGGCTCATGGCCCGGGCGCACAAGCTTTCGGCCGTGATCGGCACCTGTCGCGGCGGCGGGGCGTTGCGGCGCCAGCACGAGCGCTTCCTGAAAAATCTTGCCCGGCACCACATCGTCAATGCCGGCCCCTTGCGCGACGGCTTGGTGCGGCTGGGTCGGGCGGCCGACCGGATCACGGTCATTGCCAACGGCGTGGACACGGCGTATTTCGCGCCGCCGCCCGAGGAGCTGCAGCCCGTGCGCGAAGTGGTGCTGTGCCTGGCCCGGTATTGCGAGGACAAGGACCACGAGACGCTGCTCAAGGCTTTTGCGACCACCGTGGCCAAGCGGCCCCGGGCCGAGTTGTGGCTGGTCGGCGACGGTCCACTGCGTACCCGGGTGCGGACCCTGGCCGCGCGCAGTCCCGTTCGCGGCAACATCCGCACGTATCCGGCCAGCCCCGATCCGCGACCGTTTCTCCAGCAGGCGTCGGTGGTGACGCTTTCCTCGGTGCGCGAGGGCCTGCCCAATGTCCTGCTCGAGGCCATGGCCATGGGCGTGCCCGTGGTGGCCACGGACGTGGGCGGCATTCCCGATCTGGTGGAGCATCAGGCCACGGGCCTGCTTTGCCCGGCCAGGGACACGCAGGCTCTCGGCGAGCATCTGGCCACGTTATTGGCGGATGAGGCCATGCGTCGGCGTTTCGGGCAAAATGCCCGGGAACGGGTGCTCGCGCGCTTTTCCATGGACAAGATGGTGCAGGCCCATGAAGCCGTCTTCGAACAGGTCCTGGCGGAAACGGCACAGCGGTAGCAACAGGAGCGGGCTTTTGCCAGTCGGTGCGGCGGCGGGAAAAGCCCGTGCAAGGCAGATGACGTCGTCCCTGGGGCGGCGCGGGAGGCAAGCGGCATGCGCGCAAAGCTGATCGGACTGGCCGTCCTGTTGAATGTGTTGCTCGGGAGCCTGGCTGCGGCCGCCGGAGAACCCGATATCAACGGGTTGTGGCGCGGCTCGATCTACGGTTCCGACGTACAGGCCTATGTGGAACAGCACAACAACGACGTCAAGGCCCAGGTGCTTATTCACGACTTGCTGGGTGAAACCAATATTTATCACGTGTTTGGAGTGATCGAAAACGGGCACATGGTCCTGACCCACAACAGCGGTCACCGTTTCGTGGGCGATGCCCATGACGGCGAGATCGTGGGTATCCTGACCACCCAAGGCGGCAGGCAAGTGGAGGTCAAGGCCCTTCGGGTGCCGACGCCGGCGGAAAACGGCCAAGGCTCGTCGCGCCAGGGCGCCTTGGGCTCAAGCCACCGGCCGGGCTGAGAATTCAGGAGAATTGGGTGGGAAGGTGCCTCCGGCGGCCAAAGGGCGGTGCCCTTTGGAATCCCGGAGCGGGTCCGGTGTGCCTAATTTTCCGAGTGCGGACGGCTCGGAACAGATTTTCCGCAGGCGACTGCGGCGTAGTGTAAGGGGGGATGCGTGGGCAATTGGGTAGTTGCGATCATGGCGGTCCAGATTGGCGTCCTGCTCGCATTGTACGTGCTGGGACACCGCCATGTGCGCGGTGGAAACGGCCCCGAGCCCGCGCCCGGGAAGTTCCCCAGGGTGGCGGTCATTATGCCCCTTACCGGCGACACACCGGTCATGCGCCAAGCCCTGGCCTCGATCCTCGATCAGGACTATCCGGACTATGCGGTCTTGTGCGTCACCGAGTCCGAGACGGACCCGGCCGTGGCCATGGGCCGCGACGTGGCGGCCGATTCGACCCGGCTCGTCCAGGTCGTGGCCGGACCGGCCACACAATGTGGCCAGAAAAACCACAACATCCTGGCCGGCATTCGGGCGGCGTCCACGGCCGAGGTGTATGTGTTTTACGACAGCACCCATCTGGCCAACCAGCATTTCGTGACCAATCTGGTGGCGCCCATCGCTCGGAACGACGCGGCCATGACGAGCGGCTTCCACCGCATCGTGCCCGAGGATTCCCGCACCGGCACGATCGGCATGCTCATCACCTGCATGGCCCTGCACCTGCTCCAGCCCATCCGGGCCATCACCCAGCCCTGGGGCGGGGCCATGGCCATCTCGCGCCAGGCGTTCGACCGCTTCGGTCTCTACGCCCTCTGGTCGCGCAATATCGTGGATGATTTTTCCATGGGGCCGCATCTGCACCGCTGGGGCTTGCCGGCTTGGCCCGTGGCCGCCGCCTGTCTGGAAACGCCGCTGTCAGGCATGACCCTGTCCCGCTGGGACGCCTGGCTCACCCGGCAACTGCTCTATCTCAAGTTCTGCATCCCGCCGGGCTGGCTGGTGTCCATCCTGGCCGTCCTGGTGCTGTCGGCGCCGCCGGTGCTTGCGGCCGTGGCCTTGCTCGGAGCGATTCCCGGCGCGGTTGGACCGGCCATGGCCTTGGTGACCGTCTGCTACTGGGTGGCCTTTCTGGGCGTCGGCCTGCTGTATCGCGGCCTGTCGCCACGATTCGTGCCGGTCATGGCCTGGTTGCGCGGCTATGTGGCCACCTTTCTCATGCTGGCCTGGACCTTCGGCCGGACCTTCACCACCAACACCATGTCCTGGCGCGGCATCGACTACAAGGTCGGCTGGGGCGGCGTGGTACGCGCGGTGATCCGTCGGAAGTAGGGGAGGCGGAGATCGCGAGGGGAGGGGAGAAGCCTCCGGCGGCCAAAAGGCTGCGCCCTTTAACATCCCGTTACGGGGAAAGTTTCGGTTCGGTAAACGTATGAAAAGGCCGCGTCCTGGCAGGATGCGGCCTTTTTTTTATCGTGGCAGTGTTTTCCTTGCGGGACCAGGAGAGGCCATGCCCCGCCTGGCCGCCGGAGGCGCTTGCCCCTTTCTCCCTCACCCCTTACGCCAGACCGGCGCGGGCTTTTTGGGCTTGCACTTCGCGCCACCAGCGGTGGATGAGGAAAAGGAAGGGGATCAAGGCCAGGGCTTCGGGGATTTCCCGGATGCCGAGGGGATACGTTGCGGCGTAGAGTCCGGCCGCGCACAAGCAGGCCGCGCCGATGCGCCACAGCGAGCTCCAGTCGAGAATGTGCATGGTGCGCTGGCAATAGCCTGTGGTGACCACGGCCACGGCCGCCTTGGTGAGCAGGATGGACAGGCAGGTGCCGAGCAACGGATGGACCGGGATCAGGGTGGCGCACAGCGTCAGGTTGAACACCAAGCCGCAGGTATAGATGACGAGCAACAGCCGCTCCTTGCCCTGGCTCATCAGGAGATAGGCGGAGAGGTTGTGCACGAAACCGCAGAGGATGGTGCCCACGAGCCATTTCTGCATCCACATGGAATCGTGGTAGTTCTGACCGTAGATCAGGCCGATGATCCGGTCCGACTCGACAAAGAGCACGAACATGATGGGCAGGGCCATGCCGATGAGCCAGCGCACGGAATTGTGGGCCAGCCGGTTGAACTCGGCCCGGTCGTTTTTCCACAGCCGGACAAAAAGCGGATAGAGGATGCTGCGCAACAGCAGATTGGAAACCAGAATGGAAATGCCGTCGATCAGCTCCCACGTGACGCTGTACTGGGCGACCATGACCGGTCCGGCCTTGCCTTGCAGGAAATAGAGATTGGCCTTGTTGTAGAGGATGGAGGCCAGGGCCATGAGCACGAACACGCCGCCATGCTTGGCCGTGGCCCAGGTTCGGGCCAGGGATTTGCGCTTGAAGGTGAGTCCGGTGAAGTCGGTCCGGGTCAGGGCCAGCCAGATGCCGCCGGCGAGGTTGATGCAGTTCTCGATGAGCTTGAAAAGTGCGATCCAGTGCGGCTTGGCGCCGAGCGTCAGCAGGGCGATGGCGTAACCGTAGCCGATGACGCCGGCCAGGACTCGGATGCGCCCCTCCAGTTCCTGGCGCCCCTCGACCCGGATGGCCACGAAAAAGGAGCTGGCAATGGCCTCCAGGCCCACGCCGGCGGCAATGACCAGCACGAGGTTGGTGAGCCCCGGGGTGTAGCGCTGGATGAGGACGAATACGGCCACGCCGAACCAACCGGCCGCGAGCAAAATGCCCTTGAGCAGGGTGTATTGGGCCAGGATGTCGCCCTTGTGGCTGAATTTCTTGCTCAGGGCCGTGACCAGGGGTTGGTTGAGGCCGAATTCCCCCAGAAACAGGATGATGGAGGCCAGCCCAAAGGCGACCATGAATTCGCCGTAATCGCTTGTGGATAGCCTGGCCAGGTAGATGAGGAAAAACGTGTGCAGGCCGTCGTGAATCCATTGGGCGCCGGCGAGCTGGGCGAATTTCGAAAGGATACCGTAAGAGGGGCGGGCGGAACTTTTCCCTGGGGGGGGTGAGGCTTGGGTCATGTGGGGGTATGACCTCCCGGCCGGGGAATCGGCCGGGAGGTCGGTTGGCACGCCTAGCGGGCCTTGGATTTCTTTTTGGTGGATTTGGTTGCCTTTTTGGCCGGGCTGGCCTTGGCGGTCATGGCGGACTTGGTTTTGTCGGCCGCAGCCGTGGACTTGCCGGCGGCTTTTGTCGTGGCCGTGGCCGCAGGTTCGGCCGGGGCTTCGGGTGCCTTGGCCTCTGGGGTCGGTTCGGGCGTTGGGGCAGGCCCCGTAGCCGTTTCAGGCTCGGGCGCGGGTGCGGCCACAGGGGCCGGTTCAGGCGCGACCATGGGCGGCGTTTCCAACTTGATGGCCGGGGTTTGGATTTCCTTGGCCATGGGCGGTTGGTTGACCTTGGGAACCGGGGTCGTGTCGGGCCGGGGCGCCGGGACTGCTTCAGGTTCCGGCGTGGGGGCCGGTTCCGCAACAGGTTCTGGTTCGGCCGGAGTCGTCACGGCCGGCTCGGAAGCAGGAGCGGGTTTCTCCGCCACTTCAGGTGCTGGTGCAGCCGCAGGAGCCGGTTCGGGCTCGGGCGTCGATTCGATCACCGGGGCCGGTTCCGGTGCGGGCGCGGCGGTCCGGGTGCCACCGCAACCGGTGGAACAGCAGCCGCGCGGGGCACACTGGATGAAAGCGCCGAATTTTTCCAGCTCGTCCACCCGGCAGCTCCACACGAGCTTGTCATGGTAGGCAATGGCGTCGGGGCAACCGTCGCACATGTTCTGGCGGCCGTCGTCAAAGAGGTCGCAGGGCTGGATGACCATGATGGACTGGATGTTGATCGGCTTGTTCCACAGCTTGGGCTTGGTGAGCAGACGGCCGAAGATCTTGCGCAGGCTCTTGTTGAACAGGGCCAGGGGCAACAGTTTCTGGAACCAGCGCATCCAGCACGGCCGCGAATAGGCCAGATAGGTGCCGAAGAAGAGATGGTGGAAGATTTGCGTCCACTCGGCGAACTTGGGGTCGAGGTAGCCGAGGATCTCGTCCTTGGTGCCCACGCGCAGGGTGAGGAGCCATTTCATGGACCGGGGGTCCTCGGTGCCGTTTAAGTAGGCGCAGGGCTCGTGCTCGGGGTAGGTCAGACGGATGGCGTCGGCGATTTCCTGGGAGACGATGTCGTGATGCTCTTCCTGGTTGTCGAGCTGGTAGACGAGATCGCCCACGTCCACCGACTTCCCGTGCACGAACACGTCGAAATTGTTTTTTTTGCGGGCCGAGCGGAACAGGATGTAGACCATGGTCTGCACGATGTCGATGTGCTCGTGGGCCCACTGGGTGAGCATGGGAATATCGGCCAGGGTATCACGGTAGATGGTGGCGTTGAACGAACAGGCCACCTGCCCCTTGCCGTGCTCGTGGATCATGGAGGCGAGCTTGTAACGCAGCTCGCACAGATCCTTTTCGCTCGCCCCCTTCCAGCCCGGCCGCCGCTGGTGGGAGTCCACGTGCATGGTGAAGCCGACCACGCCGGCGGCGGCCAGCTCCCGGACGAGTTCCGGGGTCAGGGCCTGGCCGTTGGAATTGATGATGGGTTTCCAGCCCTGGGAGACCACATAGCGCACGAGCGGAATGAGATCGGGATAAATGAGGGGCTCGCCTCCGGCGATGGAGATGCCGTCGGTGCGCCGCAGCTTCTTGACGGTCTCCAGGTCCCTGATGACCACGTCCAAGGGCTTGTGGCCGAAAGGGTCGTTTTCGCGGTAACAGCCCTCGCAGTACAGGTTGCACTTGGTGGTGGGTTCGAGCCAGGTGATGGAATTGTCAGCCAGGTTCCACGGAAGGCGATAATAAGACTCCGGGGTCAGCGGTCTTTTTCTCATGGCGCTCCGGTCCGTAGGCGGGAATTTAAGTCGGCTTGTGACACAACTCGACGGTGGGTTATCGCAAACGGCCGCTTCTGGCAACCGGCTGGTCCGGGAACATGGACCTAGAATCCTTTGTCCAGGGCACCGACAATGGCACCGGGCGCGCCGCCGGCCGTGCGGGACATGAGGCGTCCGAGCAGGGGCAGCCGCCTGGCCGCCTCGCGAAAGGCCGCCGAGCGCCGGGCGTTGACCACGAGCAAGGTGAAAATCATGACCGGGAAGGGCGCGATCTGGAAAAGCGTGCCGGAAAGTCCGGGCAGCACGTCCTGGAGCAGGATGCCGGCCACCTGGATGGCGGCGAAAAAGAGCGCCCCGAGGGCCACGCGCACCGGTCGCCAGCCGCCGAAAATGACAATGGCCAGGACGATCCAGCCCGCACCCTCGCAGCCCTGGGGATGGCCCCAGCCGGGTTTGACCGACAGGGAATAGCAGGCGCCGCCAAGGCCAGCCAGCGCGCCACCAGCCAGACAGGCCAAAGCCTGGACCCGTTTGGCCGGCAGCCCGCGGGCCAGGGCCGCACTCGGGGATTCGCCCACGGCCCGCAGCAGCAGCCCCGGCCGGGTGCGCATGAGGAAATACCAGACCCCGGCCACGGCGAGAACACTCAGGAGCACCACCGGACTTTGGCGGAACACGGCCCGGCCCAGGACAGGCAATGCGTCCAGGCCGGGGATGGTCAGCACGCCAAGATCGGGACCCGGTTGCCGGGCCAGGCCATGGCCCAGGAAATAGGCCAGTTCACGGCAAAAAAGCGTCAGAATGAAGCCCACGGCCAGCTCCGAAGCGCCGAGCACGAGTCCGAGCAGGGCCAGGACGCCGGCCACGGCCAAACCGGCCCCGGCACCGGCGGCAAGCCCGAGCCAGGCATCGCCCGAGGCCCTCGCTCCGGCAAAGGCGACCATGGCCGCAAGCAGCATGGTGCCGTCCAGGGACAGGTTGATGACGCCGGCCCGCTCGGCAATGGTCTCTCCCAGGGCGGCGAGGATGAGGGGCGCGGCCGCGAACAGCACGGCCGTGAGCTGCGCGGCGAGGATGTCCAGGTTCATGACGGCCTCCCTGCGTCGGTCGGCCGGAGCCGACGGGCCGCGAAGACGAGCAGCAGCAAGACACCCTGGATGACGCCTGACAAGGAGGAATCCAGACCGAGTTCGAGGGGGAGCTGGATGGAACCCACGGTCAGGGCGGCGAAAAAGAGGCAGGCCAAAGGCAGGAGGGACAAGCTGCCCGAGACCATGAGTACGGCCAGGATGGCGGTGTAGCCGTACATCCCCGAGATCGACGGAATCAGGCGATGGTAGAGCCCGGTAACGAGCAGACCGCCGGTAAGTCCGGCCAGGCCGCCGCACAACCCCATGGCGGCAAGCATCCGCCTCTCGGGCGCGAGCCCCAGCAAGGCGGCCGCCCGGGGATTGTGCCGCACGGCCGCGAGGGTCAACCCGAAAAAGGTGCGCCGCAGCAGCCAGGCCACACTGGCAAAGGCGCACACGGCCAGAACCAGTCCGACAAGGCTCATGGGGCGCCCGCCCCAGGCTGGTAGGCGCAGCAAGGCGGGAAGCGGTTCGGTGCCGCTCATGGAGGCCATGCCCGGCCGTTTCCAGGGGTCGAGAATGAGCCACAGCGAAAGGCCCAAGGCCACGAAATTGAGCCCCAGACCGGAGAAGATCTCATGCACCCTGCCCTGGGTGCGCAGCAGGCCGGAGAAAAGCGCCCAGGCCGCGCCAAAGACCATGGCCGCAAGCAGCGCCCCGATCTGGTACAGGACCGGCGATGCGCTTCCGGTCGGGTCAAAGGCCCGCAACACCCACAGGCTCCCGATCGAGCCCAGGATGATTTGTCCCTCCACGCCGATGTTCCAAAGGTTCACGGCAAAGGTCAGGCCCAGGCCGGCGCCGCACAGCAGCAGCGGCACCATGGCCGACAGGGTGCGTAGTATGGCCGTGGACGAACCGAAGCTGGCCGTGGCCAGGACCGCGAGGGTGTGCACGGGCGGGGCGCCGGCCAGAAACAAAATCCCCATGGTGACCGCCAGGGCCAGGACCAGGGTTGTGGCGGCCCGGACCAGGGGCATGGCGAAAGGCTTCACGGCCGGAGGTCCTCGCGAGCTGCCTGGCCGGTCATGAGATCGCCAAGGCGGCGGGCATCGTCCGGCGTACCGGCCACAGCCGGCAGGTCGGCCACGATGCGCCGGTCGTAGAAAACCAGGATGCGGTCGGCGTGGGTCATGATTTCGTCGAGATCCTCGGACAAAAAGAGCACCGTGGCACCCCCGGCGGCCCGGTCCCGGAAATGGCTCCAGATTTGGGCGATGGAGGCCGCGTCAAGGCCCCGGGTGGGGCTCTCGGCCAGAAGCAACCGGGTGTCGTCGGGGATCAGGGACAGGAGCAGGCGTTGCTGGTTGCCGCCGGAAAGCGAACGGGCCGGGGCCTCGGGCGTGTTGGAGAGGCGGAAGCCGTTCACGCACCGCGAGGCGAACAGGTCGGAGACTGTGCGCCGCCAGTCCGGGAAAGCCAGCCGAAGGTGGTCCAGAGGCGATAGCCCGGGAAACAGTCCCTCTTCCAGACGGGCCGCCGGCAGGAAGCGGATGCCGGTTTCGCGGAACCGTGCCAGGGGCTTGCCGGCCAGGTCCCGGCCGGACACGGTCAGCCGGCCGGCCACGGTGCGGGCCAGTCCGGCCAGGCCGCGCAGGAAAATTTCCTGGCCGCCGCCGGCGATACCGGCCAGGCCGATGATCGCCCCCGGCGGCAGCGTGCAGGTCAGCCCTTCGAGCACGGCCTTTTCGTCGGCAAAGGTCACGCCCGCAAGACGCACCAGCGGAGCGGTTGTGGCCTTCTGTTCGGGGATACCGGGCGTCCGTGGCGCCGGTTGCGCGACGTCGTGACGGGACATGGCGCCGAACATGGCGTCAAGAATGGCTTCCGTGTCCAGGGGTGCGTCGAAGCGGCCGACGAGCCGACCCTGGCGCAGCACCGACACCGTATCGCACAGTTCCTTGGCCTCGGCGAGCTTGTGGGTCACGAGCACGGCCAGCCGGCCATCGCCGGCCACGAAATCGCGCAGCACGGCGAACAAGGTCTCGCGTTGGGCCGGAGAGATGCCGGTGGTGGGCTCGTCGAGGATGAGCAGCCGGGCGTTGCGGTCGAACAATCGGGCCAGTTCGAGGTGCTGGCGCTCGGCCACGGTGAGTCGCGACACCGGAGTGTCGGGCGGCAGGCAAAAGCCCAGGCGGGTGCAGGCGGTTTCCAGGCGCGCCCTCGCCTGGCGTCGGCCAAGGACCGGGCCGCCGCCCAGGGCGAAATTTTCCCACACGGTCAGGGGCGGGAAATCGAGCGGGTCCTGGGGCAGCAGGCCGATGCCGCAAGCCGCGGCCCGCCCTGGCGTCAAGCGGGCAAAATCCCGGCCGTCCACGGTCAGGCGGCCGCCATCCGGGGGCAGGGTGCCGCCAAGCATCCGCATGAGCGTGGACTTGCCGGCGCCGTTTTCGCCGACCAGGCCATGGATGCGGCCAGGCCCAAAGTGCAAGCTGATGTCGTCATTGGCGGTCACGGTACCGAACCGCTTGACGATATGGGACAAGCGCACATCCACGAGGAGCTCGAACGCTACTTGGAGGTGCTGGCACCGGTCATGCCGCGCAGTAGCTGCGGGCAATACCAGAGCTCCTGGTCCGTGGCCGTGCGACCCGGATTCACGAACACCATGCCGTCCTGGTACGCCATGGGACCGGCATAGGGATTGATCTTGCCCGAGCCCAGCTCGGCCGTGTAGCGGTCCAGCGCCTGCCCGGCCTCGGGCGACAGGGCCTGGCCGCGCATGAAGCCCACCGGGCTTTTGTCCGGGTCGTTTAAGGCCGCGAAGTCCGGCGGCAGCCAGGTGAAGGCGGGCTTGTAGGTGCCGGCGGCCACGGCCTGGGCGATATTGAGGAAAGGCGGACCCCAGTTGTAGTAGGCCACGCCCAGGCAGGCGTCCGGTGCGACTTCACAGGCGTCCTTGAAATTGTAAGGCAGGGCGAAGACCCGGGCGCCGGCTTGGCGCCGTTTGGCGGCCTCGGTCAGGGCCTGGGGCGTGTCGATGCCGGAGATGACCACATCAAAGCCTTCGTCGAAGAAAAAACCGGCCAACCGGCTGGGATCGGCGGTCTCGCCGGGGACCCTGAACCAGAAGCCGAGCCAGTTCACCTGGAACACGAGATCCGCCGCCTTGCGACCGCGCACGGTTTCCCAGGCGTAGCGGGCGCCCAGGAAGGCGGCATTGGCCAGTCGGCGGGTTTCGTCGGTGATGACCGAGCCCAAAAAGCCGATCTTGCCGGTATCGGTGGTCATGGCGGCGGCGAACCCCGCCAGCATCTCGGGATATTCCATCCGGGAAAACACGTTGCCGAGGTTTTGCGGCGCCTTGCCCGTGAGCACGTCGTCCCCGGAGACGTGGATGAACGTGACGTCGGGGTGCTGGCGGGCCGCCACCCGGATGGCGTCCTTCATTTCATCGGAGCCGGCGAAGATGAGCCTGGCGCCCTGGGCCACCAGCTCGTTCACCACGGTTGTCAGGCGGGTGCCGGGCTGGTCGATGGTGTTGACCCGGTCGCGACACAGCATTTTCGCGCCGGGGAGCTTTTGTTCGACGTACCGGCCGCCTTCGTACTCGGCCTGGTTGAACCCCTTGTCATCCTTGGGACCGATCAAGAGCAGGCCGAAGACGAGGGGCTTGTCCGAGGCCCGGGCCGGACCGGCGGCGAGGTACACGCCCATGAAGGCCAAAAGGGCCGCCGCACCCAGCGCGCGACCCGCAATCCGGCACAGGGACACGTTCATTTTTTTGCAACTCCGGAGCCTTCCATGCCCTCAAGCAGCTTCGGACAAAACCACAACTGCTCGTCCGTGGCGGTCTTGCCCGCCGCCACAAAGGTGGAGCCGTCCTGGTAGAGCAAGGGGCCGGCGTAGGGGTCGTATTTGCCCGAACCCAGGGCCGCGATAAAGGTGTCGAGGGCCTTTTTCCCTTCCGGCGACAGGGCCTCGCCCGGGACAAAACCCACCGGGCTTTTGTCCGGGTTGTTGAGGGCCGTGTAATCCGGGGCCAGCCAGTCGAAAGCCGGTTTGTAGGCGCCGGCGGTCACGGCCTTGGCCACCCGGAGGAAGGGCGGGCCCCAGTTGAAGTAGGGCACGCCCAGACAGGCGTTTTCGGCGCCCTGGCAGGCTTCCTTGTAATTGTAGGGCACGGCGAAGACCTTGGCGCCGGTCTTGCGACGGGCTGCGGCCACGGTCAGGGCTTCGGGGGTGTCGAGGCCGGAAACGACCACATCGAAGCCCTGGTCGAAAAAGGCTCCGGTCACCTGGTTGGGATCGGAGGTCACGCCCGGGATGTTGAACCAGAAACCGATCCAGTTCACCTTGAAGACGAGGTCGTTGGCCGCCTTGCCGCGCACCTTTTCCCAGGCGTAGCGGGCGCCGAGAAAGGCGGCGTTGGCCAGGCGCACGGTTTCGTCGTTGATCAGGGGCCCCAGGAACCCGATCTTGCCCGTGGCCGTGGCCATGCCCGCGGCAAACCCGGCCATCATGTTGGTGTATTCCATCTTGGCGAACAGGTTGCCCAGATTCTTGGGCGCTTTGCCCGCGAGCACGTCGTCGCCCGAGACATGGACGAAGGTGATGTCGGGATGCTGGATCGCGGCCTCCCGGATGCCGTCCTTCATGTCGTCGGAACCGGCGAAAATAAGCGTGGCGCCCTTGGCCGCCAGATCGTCCACCACCTGGGGTATGGTGACGCCGGGCCGGTCGGTGGGGTTGATCTTGTCGAGATAGAGCATTTTGGCGCCGGGCAGGTGTTGCTCGACGTATTTGCCGCCGTCGTACTGGGCCTGGCTGTAGCCCTTGTCGTTGTACGGCCCGACCAGCAACAGGCCGAAGGTGAGGGGCTTGCCCGCCCCCAGGGCCAGGGCGGCCCACAGGCACAACGTGACAACGGCGACCGGCAGGATCAGGACGCGACGCATGGCGATCTCCTTTGGGAGTGGTGTCCGAGAGGCACGAGCATAAAAAAAGCCGCGCCAAGAGGCCAGCGGCAAGGCCGTCGGCTCAGGCGCACCGACCGGCGATGTAATTCCCCAGGCGCATCAGGCCTTCCCCGATGTTTTCCAGGGAGTTGGCATAGGAAAAGCGCAGGTGGCCCTCGCCGCCCGGGCCGAAGTCGATACCCGGGGTCACGCCCACGTGGGCCTTTTCCAGGATGTCGTAGGCCAGGGCCAGGGAATCGGCGCCCAGGTGGTCGGCCCGGACAAAGACGTAAAAGGCGCCGGTCGGTTCGGTGCGCGGGGCCAGGCCGATTTTTTGAAGCCCGGCCAACATGGCCTTGCGCCGGGTGTCGTAGGTGGCGCGCATGGTTTCGGCCGCGGCCAGACCGTCCGGGGACAGGGCGGCCAGGCCGGCCCACTGGGCCACGGACGAGGCGCAGATAAACAGGTTCTGCTGGAGCTTTTGCAGGATCGGCATGAGGTGGGCCGGGGCGATGAGGTAGCCCAGGCGCAGGCCGGTCATGGCGAATCGCTTGGAAAAGCCGTTTAAGACAATGGCGTCGTCGGAAAACTCCAGGGCGCTGCGGGCCGGGGCACCATAGGTCAGGCCGTGGTAGATCTCGTCGGAGATGACCGGCACGCCCGTGGCGCAGGCCGTATCCAGGGCCTGGTCGGAAATCAGGGTGCCGGTGGGGTTGCAGGGTGAATTGAGCAGGATGCCGGCCGTGAGGTCGGTGACGTTGGCATTGATGGTTGCGGGCGTGAACTGGAAGCCGTCGTCCTCGGACACGGGCACGTAATGGGGTGCGAGTCCGAGCAGACGCAGGAAATTCGGGTAGCAGGCATAGCCCGGGTCGGTCATGAGGATGTGGTGGCCGGCCTTGGCCAGGGCGCCGAACACGAGCAGCATGGCCGGCGAGGTGCCGCCCGTGACGAGCACCCGGTCCGGGGTGATACCGATGCCGTATTCCCGGGCGTAAAGCTCGCAGATGGCCTGGCGCAGCTCCGGCAGGCCCAGGCTGTGGGTATAGTGGGTCTTGCCGTCGCGTACGGCCTTGACCGCGGCTTCCTTGACGCATTCCGGGACGTCGAAATCGGGTTCGCCGACTTCGAGGTGGATGACGCGGTGGCCGGCGGCTTCGATGGCTTGGGCCCGCTCCAGAATGTCCATGACCAGAAACGAAGTGATGTCCTTGCAGGCAGGATTCATGATGGCGTGTCCGATTGCGGTTTCAGGGGGCGCCCGAGCGGCTAGCCCGGCTGGTTTTCGGTCGGCGCGGCGAAGCCCGAGGGGTGGGCGTAGCGGTCGTTCAAGGCCTGGATGTATTTTTCGCTGTCGGCAATGACCGACCCGAGCAAACGTCGCGCCCGCTGGCCCCAGCCCGCCGGCTCCATGTGGAAGATGGTGCGCCAGGGCAGGGTGTTGCGATAAAGTGCCCGCAGCAAGCCTTCGCGGACCGGGCCGTGGACGTAATTGCGTTCCACGATCCGGGCCACCTTGGCCACGGACCACTTCCGGGACAGAAAATGCACCCAACCGGCCCCGGCGGCAAGCAGCAGGCAGAAAATCAGGCCGCGCCAGCCCTCGGCGAATACCCAACCCAGCCACTCGGGCACAAGACCGGTCGTGAAGGGATGGCCCGTGGCCAGGTAGGCGATCACGCACACGAGAGCGATCAGGCCGAACAGGATGGCGTCCCGGCGCAAGACCCCCTGGCGCCACAAGTGCAGCATTTCGCGAATTTCGGGCACGCGCATGTCCGAGACTTCCCTGGCCAGTTTTTCCAGGTCGCCCACGATCCGGTACGCCCGTTCCACCCGCACCTGTTTCATGCGGTCGTGGATGCCGGCCAGATCGGCGTCGCGCTTGGACTCGAAGCGCTGGCGCAGGGATTCGTCCTCGATGGGCAGGGCGGCCGTGGGCGAGTAGACGCGATAGAACTTGCCGGCGGTCAGGCCGTGCTGGGCCAGGGCCCGTTGCCAGGCGCCCACCACCTCCTCGGGATTGTCCTCCCGGGCGGCGATGTCCATCTGGTTGAGGACGTAGATGAATTTGTTCGAATCGCGCCGGCCGATGGTGGCGGCCACGAGATGGGTGAGGGTGTCGCGCATGGCCCCGGGTTCGGGCCGGCGGGCGTCGAAGAGCACCAGGACCAGATCCGAGAGATCCATGATGTAGTTGGTGATGCGCAGGGTGGCCGTGCGCTGGGCATCGGCGTCAAAGCCCGGCGAATCGATGAGGATCATGCCGCGCAACTTGTCCGTGGGGCAGGTCTTGAGCCGGATGTAGGAGTCGATGCGGCCGCCTTCGCCCGGCTCCACCTTTTCGAGTTCCTCGCTCATCTTGTAGAAGGGGAAACGCAGATCGGCATTGAGCGCCGTGCCGGGCAGCACGCGGCATTCGCCGGCGGCGTTGTAGCAGATGACCGTGAACTTGTCGTCCACGGCATGGGAGCCGGTCTGCTGCACGGGGTAGTCGAGGTAATTGTTGATGAAGGTGGATTTGCCGGCGGAAAAGGGTCCCAGAATGGAAATCAGCGGCCACCAGGCGATCTGGGAGATGGTGGACTGGTCGCCGGCCAAAAGCCCCAGGCCACGGCAGACCTTGTCGAGCTTCCTGAAGCTCCCGACCGCATCCACCAGCAACGGGTTTTCCTGTTGCAGATGGTCCTTGAGGCTGGTCAGCCTGTCCGTGAGTCTGCCGTCTTCCATACCCCCTCCCCCCCGTATCGCGACTGGCCGAATCTACACAAGAATTCCGACCGCGTCGAGGGGATGACACAGCCGGGCGGAAGGTCGTCTTGACCGGCGCCGCCAATTGGGCAACCTTCGGCACAGGCTGGCGGGCCATGCCGCCAAGGGGGGAACCATGCACGAGGAATCGCTCGGCAACGTCATCCGCGACTATCTGACCGGCGAGGAACTGGTCGAGACGTCCTACGAGGAATTCCGACAGGCCCTGGCCCGGCTGCTGGTGGAGGAAAAAGGCTATCCCAAGGACCGCCTCGCGCCCAAAATCGGGGTCTGCTTCCCCGTGGACGGCCACGAGTATACGCGCATGGTCGACCTGCTGGTCCGGGACGCGGCCAACCGGCCGTTGCTGTTCGTGATTTTTTGTTCGGGCGAGCCCGGCTCCTACATCCGGGAGGCCCTGGCCGCCGCCCGCATCTTCAAGGAAGGCGCCGTGCCCCTGGTCCTGGTCACGGACGCTCACGAAGCCATTTTGCTCGAAGCGGCCACTGGTCGGGAATGCGGCCGGGGCATGCGCGGCATCCCGGACTGGACAACGCTTTGCGCTACCGATGTCCCGCGTCCCGAACTGCCCGAGGCCGCCCTGGAGCGCGAACGCCGCATTTTGTACGCCTACAGCGAATTCTTGGAAAACGGCTGTTGCCAGGGCTTTTGCCGGCCCGGGGCGCGGGGGGATGGGTAGGAGCAGGGAGGAGCAGAGGGGAGAGAAGATGCCTCCGGCGGCCAGGAGGGGAGTCACTCCCCTCCTGGACCACCCCGAAAGGGGCAGCGGTCATACGATGGTCGCCGTTGCGACGTGGGCCGCAACGAAATTTTCGTTCAGGGGGTCCGGGGGGAATGATTCCCCCCGGCCGCCGGAGGCGTGGGT
>JAWRKJ010000156.1:0-7983 GCA_040307025.1 Desulfovibrionaceae bacterium
CCCCCCCCCCCCCCCCCCCCCCCCCCCCCCCCCCCCCCCCCCCCCCCCCCCCCCCCCCCCCCCCCCCCCCCCCCCCCCCCCCCCCCCCCCCCCCCGCCGGAGGCGTCCCCCCCGCTACCTCGGGCGTGTCGCCTGGCGGCGGTCGTAGACGGCGCGGATGGCGCCTTCGAGTTCGTCGGTGGGGCAGGGTTTGAGCAGGTAGTCGGCCGCGCCGCCGGCGATCATGGCCGCGGCGATATCCACCGAGGCATGGCCGGTCAACACCAGGACCTCGGCCTCGGGGCACACGCCGAGAAGCAGGGGCAGGGCGTCGGGACCGGATATCCCGGGCATTTTGACGTCGAGCACGATGACATCGCAGGGCGCTTCCTGCAGGAGCGTCACGGCCGCCTCGCAGCCACCGGCATCGCGCACGGAAAAGCCATGCCGGGACAACAGCTTGGCCAGGGTGGTGCGGAAGCGTTCCTCGTCGTCCACGAGCAGCACGGCAATGGACTCGGCCATGGGGGAAACTCCTGTGGGTTACAGGGGCAGGCTCACGGTAAAAGTCGCGCCGTGGCCGGGTTCGCTGGCCACGGTGATGGCGCCGCCCAGGCGCTCCACGATGCCGTGGGACAGCGACAGGCCAAGGCCCGTGCCCTGGCCCGGCTCCTTGGTGGTGAAAAAGGGATTGAAAATCTTGGCCAGGTTTTCCGGGGCAATGCCCGTGCCGGTATCGGCCACCATGATCCGGGCCCGGCTGCCGACCTGACGGGTGGACAAGGTGATGGTACCGCCGGCCGGAGTGGCGTGCAGGGCGTTGATGAGCAGGTTGAGCACCACTTGGCGCAACAGCGGCACATCGGTGCGCACCAGGGGCAGGTCCGGAGCATAGTCGCGCACGATCTCCACACCACGGCCCATGGCCTCGCGCTCGACGAGCAGGGCCATGTCCTCGATGACCCGGTCCAGGGCTTCCTCCTGGAGCACGGGGTCCATCTTGCGGGCAAAATTGAGCAGCTTGTGGGTGATCTGGCGACACCGGTCCACCTGCCTGCCGATCTCGTCCAGGCTGTCCTTGGCTTCGGCCAGGTCGGCGGCGGTCAGTTCTGACGAACCGGAGATGTCGCGCACCAGATCGAGTTCCTGGGCGATGATGGCCAGGGGATTGTTGATCTCGTGGGCGATGCCCGAGGACAGCTCGCCGATGGCGGCCAACTTCTGGGACTGGATGAGGCGCAAATCGAGTTCGTGGACAGCGCGCTCGCCCCGGCGCACCCGTCTGACGAGCACCAAGGCCGAACCGATGCACACAGCCCCGGCAAAAAGGGCCAGGACCAGCCCGACCGCGGGTAGCGAGACCAGAGCCGCCAGCACGGCCGCTCCAGCCAAAACCGGCGCAAGCAAGGTATGGGGCCACAGCGGTGGCGCGGCCGAATTAGGCCTTGGCTTTGGCTTCATTGAGCTTTTTTCGTTCGGAGGCCTTGCGGGCCTTTTCCAGCAGCTCGCCGAAATCCACGGGTTTGAGCACGTAGTCGTAGGCGCCCAGGGACATGCCCTGCATGCCGGCCTCCACCGAGGCATGGCCGGTCAGCATGATGACTTCGAGGAGCGGGTGGCGCTTTTTGAGCTCCTTGAGCACGGCAATGCCGTCCATGCCGGGCATGCGCATGTCCAGGATGACCACGTCATAGGCCGGGTCGCGTTCGAGCAGGGCCAGGGCCTCGGGGCCGCTGCCGGCAGCGGTAACCGGAATCTTGCGGTAGGTGAACCGCTTGACCAGGGTCTCGATGAAATCGGCCTCGTCGTCGACGGCCAACACGCGAAAATCCATCTGTCCCTCTTTCGGCAGGGTCTAGGCGCCCACCGGCAACGTAATGTGGAATGTGGTGCCCTTGCCTTCCTCGCTGGTCACGTTGATATGTCCGCCGAGCTTCTCGATGATGCTGTAGCTGATGGTCAAACCGAGCCCGGTGCCTTCGCCGACCTTTTTGGTGGTGAAAAACGGATCGAAGATCTTCTCCAGGGTCTCCCGGGGAATCCCCTTGCCGGTATCGCTGATGGCGATTTCCACCTCGTTGTTGTCGGCGCCGGCCCGGGTGCAGATGGTGATGGAGCCGTTTTTGTCGATGGCATCGATGGCATTGTCAAAGATGTTGAGGAACACCTGCTGGAGTTGGGAAGCGTCGGATTCGATGCGCGGCAGATTTTTCTGGTACTCGGTGATAAAGGCAATGCCCCGGAACGAGGCCTCGTTTTCAAGGAACGAGCGCGTCTGGTCCAGGAGCAGATTGACGTCCAGGTCCTCCTGGGTGGGTTCCATGCGGCGGGCGAATCCGAGCAGGCGGTGGGTGACGTCCTTGGCCCGGCGCACGTGGAACTCGATCTTGGACACGGCATCCTCGAACTCCCCGAAATTGGGACTGGCCTTGATGTCCTCCTCGCTGAGCAGATCGCGCATCCAGCCGGCCTTTTCCATGATGATGGCCAACGGATTGTTGACCTCGTGGGCCACGCCGGCGGCCAGCTTACCCAGAGCCGCCATCTTGCTCGACTGGGTGAGCGAGGCGTCCAGGGCGGCTTTTTCGCGCTCGGCCACGATGAGCTGGCGCACGGTGGAATTGGCGATGAAAACCGCCCCGCCGATGACGAGCAGGCTGCCGCCGGCCAGAAGCAAAATAAGCAGCCAGCGGGCCCGATACAACGGCAACAGCTCTTCCCGGGGGTCGTCCTTGATGACCAGCAGCCAGTCCTTCTGGTTGAGCCAGGTCATGGCGAAAAGCGAGGTTTGGCCGCCGGTGGCGAATTCCTCCACCCGGGTGCCGGGGAAACGCGGGATGTCGGGGAAGCTCAGGGTATCGAATATGTCGTGGCCGAAACGCGGCTTGGTCTGGAGCACATGGCCGGTGCTCAGGATGAAGGCGTCACCGGACTTGCCCAGATGGACGCTGCGCACCAGGGAGTCGAAAATGTCCGAATCGATGGCCGCCCGCAACACCCAGGTCTTGTCACCCTCGCGCCGGCTGATGGCGATGTTGAAGTGAGGGTATTTGCGAAAGCCCATGAACACGTCACTGATGTGCACGCCCTTGGCCATGGCCTTGCCGAACCATTCCTCCTTGCCGTAGTCCACGCCACGCAAGGGATAGGGGCCGACATAGGCCACGCAGATACCATTTTGATCGATCACCTGGAGGTCGAGGAAGGATTTGCTGTGCAACTGGAGCACGCTGAAGATGTGTTCCAGATACTTCTCATTGGACATATCCGCGTAGGCCTCGGTCAAGGCCAGGGTGGAGAGCTGGGCCACCCGTTCGCTCAGGAACATGTCGATGGTGGTCTTTTTGTTCTCGACCAGATTGCGCAGATTGCCATGCACCTTGTCGGTGTAGGTCTCGTAGAATCGGTCGTAGAGGCCAAGGCCCAGGCTGAAAAGGGGAATAAAGGAAAAGGCCAGGCTTATGGCGATGAGCTTCAGGCGGAGTTTGTTGAATTCGTCCTGGATCATGGGCTCGCCTCACGCGCTTTTCTGACAGTGGAGACGGCATGGTAGCGCGAACCGGCCGTCATGCAAAGGATGCGTCCGGGACCACCTCGGCCAGGGGCACGGTGACGGTCACGGTACTGCCCCGCCCCGGCGCCCCGGAAATATGGATGGTTCCGCCGTGGTATTCCACCACGGCCCGGGACGCGGCCAGGCCAATGCCCAGTCCCGGCACCTTGCCGGTATCGTGGTCGCCCAGCTGTAAAAATTTTTCGAACACGGCCTCCCGCATGGCCGGCGGAATGCCCCGGCCGGTATCCTCCACGGAGATGACCGCCATGTCGCCATCGCGACGGGCCCGGCAGACGATCTGGCCCACCTCCGTGAACTTGACGGCATTGGAAAGCAGATGGCGCAGCACGTAGACCATGCGGTCCCGGTCACAGCGCAGCGGAGGCAGATCCGCCGGGATGTCCCGGACAAAGTCCAGCCTTTTTTCCCCTATGGCCTCCAGATACGGGGCTGCGGCCTGGTCCACCAGTTCGTCCAGGGATACGGCAATCATGGCCAGGGGCGCATGGCCGGATTCCAGGGCCGCCAGTTCCAGAACATTGTCGATGAGCTCGGCCAGGCGGTGGCCCTCGGCCAACATGATGTCCAGGTTGTCGTGAAAGCGGGAAAACTCCAGGGACAGTTCGGGCCGGTTGGCGGCCAGTTCGGCGAAAAGCCCCCGCTCCAGGCGCTTGAGCATGACCTGGGAAAAGCCGACCATGGAGGTCAGCGGCGTTTTGAGCTCATGGGAGACGAGGTTGAGGAAGTTGGATTTGACCCGGGCAAGGTCCTCGGCCCGACGCCTGGCCTCCCGGGCCATACGGGCCTCCTCGGCCGCCTCGCTTTCCTTGCGGGCCAGATCGAGGATGGTGGCCACCAGATGTTTTTCCATGCGGGCGATATCCCAGGCCAGCTCGCGGAATTCACCGGAAAAGACGGCCGGATCGAGATCCGTGGCCTCGCCCCGGGCCACCCGCCCGGCATGGCGGCGCAACCGGGACAGGGGACCGGAAATCCCCCGGCCCACGGCCAGGCACACCAGTAACACCGCAACGGCCGCGCCTGCCTGGACCGCGACCACGGCCACGGCCGAAGCATGGGCAACGTCGCGGCGTCGCTCCTCGTAGTGACGGCGCAGGGCATCGATGACCGGTTCCAGCTCCCGGGCCGTGGCCGCGAAAGCGGCATTGTAGGAACTCGTTTCGTCGAGCTTGCCGGCATAGGCGCGCAGGGCGCTGCCATAAGCGGCAACCTCCCGTTGCTTCGGCCCGACGCTCCCGGACCGGCCCACCGCCTCGTCCAGATTCCGGGTGGCATCAAGCAATTCTTCAAAGGCCCTGGGTGTCCCCTGGACCAGCCAGCGCAGTTCCCGCCCCCGCAGGTCCTCCAGGGGGGCAACCAGGTTGGGGTCGGCCGCGGCCAAGCCGCGCAAGGATTGGGAGCGGGCGAGAAACAGCCCGGCCTGGCTGTCGGGCGCCTGGGGATCGGTGGCGACGACCATGCTCTCGAAGCCGGCCTTGTAGGCCGCAAGCAATTGTGCCGCCTTGTCACACAGCGGGTCGGGCTGGGGGTCCAACGCGCGCAGGCGGTCAAGGGCCTCGCGGGCAGCCCGGTCGTGCTCGCGTACGGCGGCCAGATAATCAGGACTGTTGCGCAGGAGGTAGTTTTTCTCCTGGCGGCGCATCTGCAGGGTTTCGATCTCGACCTGCACAGACAGGCGTTCCAGGGCGCGGATGCGCTCGGTCAGCCGGTTTTCCCGAAAAACAATACCGAAGGCCAGGCAAAAACCACCCAGCACACAGCCCGTCAAGATCCAAAGCCTCGTCTTGACGCTCATGGCTGTGGGACTTTCCGGATCACGACCACGGCAGTTTCCCACACCCGCCCGGGTGCGGCATGCGTTCAGGTTCCAGCATCACCGTGCCTTGCCTCACGTGTTGGCAAAACCGTAACCGAGATGCGTACGTTTTTCCACAACATTGTCCCCCCCTTCACAACCGGGGGAATCTTTCAATCCTCTCCCAGCGCATCCAGGAACTCCCCGTAGCCGGCGGCGGCCATGTCCTCCCGGGGCACGAAGCGCAGGGCCGCGGCGTTGAGGCAGTAGCGCAGGCCCGTGGGCGCAGGCCCGTCGGGAAAGACGTGGCCGAGATGGGAATCCCCATGTCGGCTGCGCACTTCGGTACGCGGGACACCCAGGCGCGTATCCTCCCGGGTGACGATATTTTCCGGCACCAGGGGCCGGGTGAAGCTCGGCCAGCCCGTGCCCGAATCGAACTTGTCCCGGGAGGCGAAAAGCGGTTCCCCGGACACCGCATCCACATAGATGCCGACCGCCTTATGCTCCCAGTAGGCATTGTCGAAGGGCGGTTCGGTCGCCGCCTCCTGGGTGACGGCGTATTGGAGCGGGGTGAGCGTCGCCCGCAGGCGGGCCGGATCGGGCCGTACGAACCGCCGCCAGTCCGCCGGTGCCGGCGCCCGGCCCCAGACCGAGTCCAAAAAGCGATCCCGGCCGGAAAAATGCCGGTAGCGGGCATATCGGTCTTTATGATCCAGAATATAGGTCTGATGGTAATCTTCCGCCGGAAGAAAAAAGGTGAAGGGCAACACCTCGGTCACCACCGGGTCGGCAAAGCGACCCGAGGCGGCGAGCCGGGCCAGGGCGGCCTCGGCCTGGCGCTTCTGGTCCGCGTCGTGATAAAAAATGGCCGTGCGGTATTGCGGACCCCGGTCGGCGAACTGGCCCTCCGGGTCCGTGGGATCGATATGGTGCAAAAAGACTTCCAGGATCTGCGCGTAGATCACGCGGGTCGGATCGAACGTCACCTGCACGGCTTCCCGATGGCCGGTCGTGCCCGAGCAGACCAACTCATAGTCCGCCTCGGGCTCGCTGCCGCCGGTATAGCCCGAAACCACCGCCGTGACGCCGGGCAGTTTTCCCATATCCGCCTGCACGCACCAAAAACAGCCACCCGCTACGGTGGCCAGCCGAGTTTCTCTTGCTTCCTCGGACATGACATCCTCCTGGCGGCCGGTGGGACCGCCCTTGCCGTGATTGCCATTCGGGGCCAGGGTTGCCATACCACGGGCAGCCCGGAAGACAAGCCGCGACCACAACACCGACAATTTCCGCGCAGCCAGGATGCCGCCATGCCCAGCCCCCCCATCAGCCTGTGCACCTGCACCTTTAACGACGCCGCCCTGGCCGACGGACTGCTCGCGGCGACCATGCTCTGGCGCCTGCGGCCCGGGGAGATCGTGGTCTGCGACGACGGCTCGGACCCGCCCTACGTCCCGGAAGACGGCCTGCCCGAAATCCGGGTGCTGCGCCATGGGCGCAACCTGGGCATCACCCGGGCCAAGAACGACGCGCTCGGCGCCGCGACCGGCGAAATCCTCGTACTCATGGACTGCGACGTGCGCCCGGAACCGGATTGGCTGTGCCTGTGCCTGCCCCTGCTCGCCCGGCCCGATATCGGCCTGGTGTGCGGCCCGGTGGTCCACGACGCGGGCCAGGACTGCGTATCCCGCTACGTGCGGGCCTTCGGCGACAACCACCACCAAAACGCCTCCGGGTCGGTGACGTTTGTCCCCGGCAATGCCTGGGCCATCCGGCGGGAGGTCTGGAAGCGCGTGGGCGGGCTGTCCGGCTGCCGGCGCGACGTGTGCGAGGACCACTACCTGTCCGAACGTCTGCGCCGGGAGGGCTATACGCTGTGGGTCGAACCGGCGGCCCGGGTCCGACAGATCCGGCGTCTGTCGCGGGTGGCGGCCCTGGCCCGGTTCTGGAAATGGTGCCATGCCGCCTTCAAGGCCAAACCGCTTCCCGATGACGCCCTGCCCGGGCTGGTCTTCAGCCAGTTTATTATCCCGCTTAGCCAACGCGCGCCCGTGATCGTGGGCCTGGGCAGCCCGGAATTTTTCTATCTGGAGCTCGCCTACGTCAGCCACGTGGCCCTGGATCTGTGCGCCTTCGGCCGGACCCATTGGGGCCACGGCGACCACGGCGAACGGGCCTGGTGGGCCGGGCTCAGGCGGCTGTGCGCCGGGAAACGCCGTCTGACCGCCCTGCTCACGGCCGATCTGGCCCGCCTGGGCCATACCCCGCCCTCCGGCACGGAGCCCGCGACCCAACCCTTTGCCGCCTGCTTCGAGGTCCTGGCCGGTCTCGGTCCCGGCGTCCTTACCTGGCTCGACAACCGGGGCGTGGCCCGGTTCCTGGCCGAGGAGGCGGCCGGCCACGATTTTTCCGCCTATGCCGGGACCAGCCTGGACGAGCCTGACCTGGCCAGGGGCGGCCCGTCGGCATGAACCGGCACGCCCTGGCCATCCACCGCGACGCCCTGCTGGCCCGCGCCTTGCCCGACGGCTCGTTCGCCCTGGCCCCGGGGGGGCAAGCCCGACCCGAGGCCACGGCCTGGGCCGCCGTGGCCCTGCACGCCCTGGACGCAAACCCGGCGGTCGTGGCC
>JAWRKJ010000157.1:0-5248 GCA_040307025.1 Desulfovibrionaceae bacterium
GGCATGTCGCCGATCTCGTCCAAAAAAATCGTGCCTCCGTTGCAGCGCTCGAACGTACCGGCCTTGCCCCCGCGCTTGGCGCCGGTAAACGTGCCTTCCTCATAGCCGAACAATTCGCTCTGGATGAGTTCCGTGGGCAAGGCCGCGCAATTGACGGCCACAAAAGGCGCGTTGCGCCGGGAACTGCCGTTGTGGATGGCCTGGGCCAGGATCTCCTTGCCGGTGCCGCTTTCCCCCTGAATGAGGACATTGTTGTCCGTGGCGGCGATCTTTTGGGCTTCCCGGACAAGGCACTCCATGCGCTGGCACCCATAGACGAAATCTTCGAACGTATACCGGGTGGTAGTGTGCTGGGGCTGGGGCTTTTTGTTTTCCTTGAGCGTGCAGACAATACCGAAGGATTCTTGGTATTCGTTCGTCAGCGGTTTGAGGCAGGCTTCGATACCGACGAGACCGGACTTGGTCTTGCACTGCAATTCCTTCCACTGGCGGCCGCTCTCCAGTTCGTGCTTGAGGCCGGAAGCGTTCGGAAAAATCGTCTGGACATGCTTTCCCACAAGCTGCTTTGCAGACGCGCCAAGCAACTTGGCGGCATTGCGGTTGAGGTGGGAAATCTTGTCTTCCCGATCGAAAAAGATCAAGGCATCGGGCAAATTGTTCACAACCATATTGAAATAGTAATAAGACTTCTTGAAGTCGTCTTGCAGGATGCGGTAGTTGTATTCAGACTGGATGGCACTGGCGGTCATGGTGACCAGATCAAGCAGGTGCGGCGGATGCTGCTCCCGGTCCCGGTTGGACAGGTCGATGGTCCCGACCAGGCCGCCCTGGCTGTCGAAGATGGGCGCGGCCGAGCAGCACCACGTGTGATAGAGCTGGCAATAGTGCTCCAGTTTGAACACTTGCAGCGGCACTTGCCGGACAAGGCAGATCCCCGGGGAAGTCGTGCCCAGGACGGTTTCCAGACAGCTCGCCCCGGCCACGATGTTGAGGGATTCGCCGATGCTGTACATGTTCCTATCGCCGAAGACGCTCAGCAACGTCCCGTCGGCGGCCGCCAGCATGACGATGTAGTCCTTGCCCTTCACCAGCCCATAGAGTTGCTGCATGTGCGGCAGGGCGACTTCCAGCAAGTAACGCTTGTTCTCGATGAGATAGTCTTTTTCGACGTTCTCGTTCTTGCTCGAACGCGGATTGACCTTCTGGGACAGGCAGCGCTGCCAGGATAGGGCGATTTCCTGGCGCAACAGCGCATTGTCGATATACTGGACGGAAACGAGTTTGTCCCACGCCTGTTCGGTGACGACAAGTTGCCGCTTCGGATCGGATGCCGACTCGTTTCGTGCGCGCATGTTCATGTCCCCCGGAGCACACCCGTCTCGCCCGTTGACGCCAGTCTCTTCTCTTTTGCGGAGTCTTGAAAGCCCGGTCAAGGGAAATGGGCACTGACGCGCACCCGCCCCAGCCGGCCGGTCGGACGGTTGCCGGTGTTTTCGCGCCGGACCATCACGGATTTGCCTTAAAATGAGACACTTCCCCGGCAGGGTTCTCCGCGCATGATGTCTACCAATATATTGTTTTTTATTAAAAAAACTTAAACACCTTCATGTATCCACTGACAATCGTGTCTCAATCTGCGACACCGGTCCCGCTGTTTTTGCGGATCGGCTGTCGGATGTGTCGCACAGTGCGACACATCCCCAGCATGTTCCTCCGAAACCGCCACCTGGGCGTCGACAACTGGCCTGCCGCGCCTCTCACGGGTGGGACTTCCCCTGCCCTGCCCCGGGGCTGGAACCGTTTCCCCACGTTCCCGCGTTCGGCCGTGCCTGGTGCCACGGTCGTCCGCTCTCATCGCAACATACTTAAAAACCGAAAAAATCTTGAATGAGGCCGGACGTCCCCCCCAGTCGGGGCCGGCGTACAGCCCGGAAGACTTTATTATGCTTAAATTGACCTAATAAATACTGGCACATGGATTGCTTTTCAAAGGCAAGCAACACGGGAAATTTTTTGCATGGAACGCAACAAAAAAAATACGGGAAATTGATTTCGTCTTCATCTCTTATATAAAATCACATGGCGTGGACCATGTACTGGAGTAGCGTATGTTCGAATGTCTCTACAAACCTATTTCTCTCGGCACGCTAGAGATTAAAAATCGATTTATCGTACCGCCCATGGGTACGAACTTCGGCAATCCGGACGGAACAGTCACCGACCAGCTCGTGGACTATTACACGGCCCGGGCCAAGGGCGGCTTTGGGCTTATCATCGTCGAGGTCACGGCCGTCGACCCCCTGGGCAAGGCCATCCCCAACGAGCTCGGCCTGTGGAGCGATGACCTGATCCCAGGGATGCGCCGCCTGACCGACTCCGTGCACCGCCACGGCGGCAAGATCGCCGTGCAGCTCCACCACGCCGGCCGCCAGACCAGCCGGGCCATCATCGGCGACCAGCCGGTCGCGCCCTCCCCGATCCCCTGCCCGGTCATGCGCGAACGCCCCCGGGAACTCACCACCGACGAGGCCTTCGCCCTGGTCGACAGGTTCCGGGACGCCGCGGTCCGGGCCCGGGAAGCCGGTTTCGACGCCGTCGAAATCCACGGCGCCCACGGCTATCTCATCGCCCAGTTCATGTCGGCCGCGTCCAACAAGCGCCTGGATGTCTTCGGCGGCAACTTCGCCGGCCGCATGCGCTTCCCCCTGGAAATCATCGACCGCACCCGGGCCGCCCTGGGCCGGGACTTCCCGCTGCTTTTCCGCATAAGCGGCGACGAGAAGATCCACGGCGGCCGCAGTATCGAGGAAACCAAGGCCATTGCCCGGCTCGTCCAGGCCCACGGCATCGACGCCATGCACGTTTCCATCTGCACCTACGGCAGCCTGCACTGGATGTTCGTGCCCGGGGCCATCCCCCCGGCCTTCAACGTCGGCGCGGCCGCGGAAGTGAAGAAATCCGTCTCCATCCCGGTCATCACCGTGGGCCGCATCAACGATCCATACCTGGCCGAGGACATCATCGCCGCGGGCAAGGCGGACTGCATTTCCTTCGGCCGGGAATCCCTGGCCGATCCGGAGCTGCCCAACAAGGTGCGCGCCGGCGACACCGACGCCATCGCGCCCTGCATCGCCTGTCTCCAGGGCTGCGTGGGCTATCTCTTCAATCCGGCCATCCAGAAGATTTCCTGCCTGGTCAATCCCTTCACCGGCAAGGAAGGCAGCCATCCCCTGACCCCGGCCCCGGTCAAGAAAAAGGTCATGGTGGTGGGCGGCGGCCCGGGCGGGCTGCTGTGCGCCTGGGTGGCGGCCAGGCGTGGTCATGACGTCACCTGCTACGAGAAAAACGTCCTGCTCGGCGGCCAGTTTCGCCTGGGCGGCATTCCGCCCACCAAGCAGGATATCATCACCGCCCTCAAATACTACATCACCATGGGGGAACGCGCCGGGGTGCGCTTTTGCACCGGCCAGGAAGTGACCCCGGAGCTCGTTTTGCGGGAACAACCCGATGCCGTGGTGCTGGCCACGGGCGCCGTGCCCCTGCGCCCGGCCATCCCGGGCCTCGACGCGGCCGGGGTGATCGACGCCGTCGAGGTGCTCGACGGCAAGCAGGCGGTTTCCGGCGCGGTCCTGGTGGTCGGCGGCGGCATGGTGGGCGCCGAGACCGCCGATTTCCTCGGCGAACAGGGCTGCCGCGTGACCATCGTCGAGATGGACGACGCCATTGCCAAGGCCGTGCAGCCGGGCCCCCGCCTCTATCTGCTCAAGCGCCTCACCGAGTACGACACGACGGTCATCGTCGGCGCCACGGTCACGGCGTTTCACCCGGACGGCGTCACCTACCGGGCGGACGGCGCCACGCACCGCCTGGACGGCTTCGACGCGGTGGTCCTGGCCCTGGGGGCCACGGCCCACAATCCCCTGGAAGCCGCACTGCGCGGCCGCGTCCGGGAAATCCACGTGCTCGGCGACGCGGTCAAGGCCAGGACCGCCATCGACGCAACCCAGGAGGCGGCGCGCATCGCCGTGGCCCTGTAGACGCCCGGGCCCTGGCCGCAAACGGCGTTTCCCCGCGTCGGGGGGAACCAAACCTACTTACTACTGTGTCGGTCCCATTGATCCTACACCAAAAAGGAGTGGCTTATGGACATCAAGGCAGCTGTGGTCCGGGAAAAAGGCGGGAAATTCCTGATCGAGGATATGCAACTCGAAGAGCCCCGGGCCAACGAAGTATTGGTGCGCGTGGTCGCCTGCGGCGTGTGTCATACGGACCTCGGCGTGCGCGACCAGTACTATCCCACGCCGCTCCCTTGCGTGCTCGGCCATGAAGGCTCCGGCATCGTGGAAAAGGTCGGCGCCGGCGTCACCTCGGTCGTCCCCGGCGACCATGTCGTCATGAGCTTTCTGTCCTGCGGCGTGTGCGACACCTGCAAGCGCGGCCTGCCGGGCTATTGCAACGGCATGTATCTCCACAACTTCAGCGGCGGCCGTCCCGACGGCTCCTCGCCCCTGAGCCAGGGCGGCCAACGCATCAACGGCTGCTTTTTCAGCCAGTCCACCTTCGCAACCCACGCCCTGGCCACCGAGGGCAACATCGTCAAGGTGCCCACGGACATCCCCCTCGAACTGCTCGGACCGCTCGGCTGCGGCGTGCAGACCGGCGCCGGCACCGTCATCAACGCCCTGCATCCCAAGGCCGGCAGCTCCATCGTCATCTTCGGCGTGGGCACGGTCGGCATCAGCGCCATCATGGCCGCCCTGGTCTGCGGCTGCACCAAGATCATCGCCGTGGACATCAACAACGAACGCTTGGCCCTGGCCAAGACCTTCGGCGCCACCCACGGCATCAACGGCAAGGAAACCGATCCGGTCAAGGCCATCCAGGAGCTCACCGGCGGCGCGGACTACTCGGTCGAGGCCATCGGCAATCCCCACGTGCTGCGCCAGGCCGTGGACTGCCTGTCCACCACGGGCTTTTGCGCCCTGGTCGGCATGACGCCTCTTGGCACCGAGGTGAAGCTCGACATGAACGGCATTCTGTTCGGCCGGGGCCTGCGCGGAGTCATCGAAGGCGAGGCCGTGCCCCAGATCTTCATCCCGCAGATGATCGAGCTCTACCGGCAGGGCCGTTTCCCCATCGACCGGCTGGTCACCTACTACGACTTCAAGGACATCAATCAGGCCGTGGAGGACCTGGAAAAAGGCAAGGTCCTCAAGGGCGTCCTGAAGATGTAACCGGCGGCGGGGGG
>JAWRKJ010000158.1:0-5199 GCA_040307025.1 Desulfovibrionaceae bacterium
TCATTGACAGGATAGTATACGGCCTCTATACAGCCACAAATTCAGGGTTTAATGATCGGGAAATGACGATATACAACATTGAGACAGCAACAATTACAAATGGTGACATCTATAAAAATATTTCTGGAAGCCAAATTTTTGTCAGAAATAAAGTCAACACTGAGGGGAAATAATGGGCGATAATTTTTCAAATATCAAGAATTCATTCATTATTAACCGCAACAACATTCAGATATCAAGTACCTCTTATGAGGATCTCGTACCGCTTTTATCGAAACTCTTAGCATCACCTCCTATAGATAAAGACCCTTCTCTCTCCAAAGAAATTCAGAATCTGATCCAGACGACAGACAAAAAAGAGTATGGCAAAATACACATATTATGGGATAAAATAAAAAGTAAACTTCCTGCCGCAGCGCAAATTGCACAATGCGCAGATGCAATCACGAATATTATTAATCTACTTAAAAAATAAACCACCGCGGAAACAAACCTACCCCCAATACCCTTGCCAGCCGGGCCGGGAATCTGTAGCTCCGCCCCATGAAATCCTACCACGCCCTGGCCCTTTTCTCTGGGGGCCTCGACAGCATTCTGGCCGCCAAGACCGTCATGGCCCAGGGACTGGATGTGCTGTGCCTGCACTTTGTCAGCCCCTTTTTCGGCAAGCCGCACAACGTCGACCACTGGCGCGCAGTCTATGGCCTGGACATCGAGTCCGTGGACATCTCCGACGCCTTCGTCGCCATGCTGGCCAACGGCCCGGCCCATGGCCTGGGCAAATGCCTTAACCCGTGCGTGGACTGCAAGATCCTCATGCTGCGCCGGGCCAAGGCCATGCTCGCGGACTACGGCGCGCGCTTTCTCGTCACTGGCGAGGTCATCGGCCAGCGGCCCATGTCCCAGCGCATCGACGCCCTCAACATCATCAGCCGCGACGCCGGGGTGCGCGATCTGCTTCTGCGGCCCCTTTCCGCCCAGAAACTCCCGCCCACCCTCGTCGAGACCGACGGACTGGTGGACCGGCAACGCTTGCATCATTTCGGCGGCCGGGGGCGCAAGGAACAACTCGCCCTGGCCCAGGCCTTCGGCGTGACCGAGATTCCCACGCCGGCCGGCGGCTGCCTGCTCACGGAACAACCCTCGGCCCAGCGATTCTTCCCGCTGTTTACCCGTCTGGCCGATCCGCAACCCCGGGATTTCGAGCTGGCCAACATCGGTCGGCAATACTGGGCCGGCGCCCGCTGGCTGGCCATCGGGCGCAACCGCTCGGACAACACGCGGCTGGAAGGGCTCGTGGTACAAGACGATCTGGCCTTCAAGGTCCGGGATTATCCGGGGCCCCTCGGCTTGGCCAGACGCCATGCCGGCGCCGCGTGGGACGCGGACGCAGTGGCCGACGCGGCCGCGTTTCTGGCCTCGTTCAACCCCAAGGCCGTGGCGGCCGGCGGTGAAGTGGTCGTCGGAGTGGACGGCTTCGCAGCGGCAACCGTGCGCGTGCTCCCAACGCGTCAGACAAGACTCGCCTGGTGCGAACCGACCTGGGAGGAATTGCGGTCAGGCAAACGCGAACGCTTCACGATTTGCGGCGCGGCCCGGGAGAACACCCGGCCACGGAAAGACTCTCTTTGATCCGCACACGATGACATCCCGCCGGCAGACCCAACGGTCGCCGGCGGGATGAGACGAAAAGCCCCTGTATGGTCGCGGAAACGGCCCCGTTACGGCAGACGCAGGAACCGAGCGTCCATCCAGCCGCCGATGCCCGAATCCGACACCACCACCCGGGCCCAGCCGCTGTTGTACTCGTACACGATCACGCCCTGGCCGCGATAGACCACCGTGCGCACCTCGCAACGGGCGGACGGACAAACGCGAACATTGACCGTATCGGCCGTGACCACCCGGGCGTAGCCGGCCGGCGGCGGCGGCGCATACGGCGGCACGCCCACGGACACGGTACATCCCAAGGTCAGCACGGTCAGAAGCAATCCCAGCCCCAGCAGGCCCGCCAGTCGCTTTTTCATGGTATCCCCCGAACAGTCTCTTGCGCATTGTCTTGCTGCCCGTTGACCGGACCGGCCGCAGCCACCTCCAAGTACCCCGATGGAGGGACGCCGACGGAGACGGAACATCCGCTCGCCAGCACGGACAGAAGCAGCCCCAGCCCAAGCAAGTACGCCAAACGCTTTTCCATGGCGTCCCCCAGGGTTGGTCACGCACAGTTTCGTTCAAAATGCACCAGGAACCTGTTTTTGTCCAGAATTCCTTGACATTCGACGGCCTGCATGGCCCACTTCCCTTCGGAGTCCCGCATGGAACTGACCGTACTGGCCGATAACAATACCCTGACCGATCGCTATCTGCTCGGCGAACCTGGCCTGGCCCTGCACCTGAGGCTCCCCGAAGGCGATTTCCTCCTCGACTGCGGCTATTCCGACGTGACCCGGGTCAATGCCGCCCGCCTGGGCCTCGACCTGACCCGACTGCGCACGATCGTGCTGTCCCACGGCCACCTGGACCATACCTGGGGCCTGCCCCATCTGCTCGCACTGTACGCCGAGCGCGCGACCAGCGGCGGGACCCTGCCCCGTCCCCGGCTCGTGGCCCATCCCGAGGTCCTGACGCCCCGGTTCTTCGAGGGCGAACCCATCGGCAGTCTGCTCTCCCGGGACATCCTGGCCGACCACTTTGAACTGGTCCTGTCCCGGGAGCCCCTGGCCCTGACCGACCGACTGGTTTATCTGGGCGAAATCCCGCGCCGGCCCGGACTCGTGACGCCCGGTCCCGTGGGCGAACGCCGCACCCCGGACGGCCTCGTGCCCGACACCCTGCCCGACGACACGGCCCTGGCCTACCGGGGCACCGACGGTCTCGTCATCCTCACGGGCTGCTCCCACGCCGGCATCGCCAACATCGTGGAACAGGCCCGGGACGTGACCGGCGAAGGCCGCCTCGCCGCCATCATCGGCGGCCTGCACCTGCTCGGTCCCGCGCCCGAAGACCTGGACGCCACCGTGGACTACCTGGCCGGCACCGGGGTCACGGCCCTGTACCCCTGCCACTGCACGAGCCTGGCCGCGAAAATCGCCCTGAACCGGGCGGCGCCGGTCTTCGAGGTCGGCGCCGGATCGCGCTTCGTCTGGGACTAACCGCCAGGCCGGTTTGCCCATCACGGCCAACTTCCGTAGAGTAGCCGCGGATGGCTCGTCTTTTCGGCCCCCCCCAAGGAGAACCCCATGAAGGACGCCGTGTCCGTGCGCCACGATGTTTCCCGCCTCACCGACCAGGACGTGTATCTGTTCAAGCAGGGCAACCATTTCGACCTGCCCGACAAGCTCGGTTCCGCCCTCATGACCGTGGACGGCGTCCCGGGTGTGCATTTCGCGGTCTGGGCGCCCAATGCCCAGTCCGTCTCCGTGGTCGGCGACCACAACGGTTGGGAACCCGAGGTCCAGCCCCTGGCCATGCGCCACGACGACAGCGGCATTTTCGAAGGCTTCATTCCGGGCGTGGGCAAAGGCACCCGCTACAAATACCACATCGTCTCCGGCGCCTCGGACTACCGGGCCGACAAGGGCGATCCCTACGCCTTCTACTGGGAGACCTCGCCCAATACCGCCTCCATCGTCTGGGACCTGAACCACGACTGGGGCGACGCGGACTGGATGGCGACCCGCAGGGACAAAAACGGCTTCTCCGCCCCGGTCTCCATCTACGAGGCGCACCTGGGCTCGTTTCGGCGCGTGCACACGGAACGCTACCGGTCCCTGTCCTACCTGGAACTGGCCGACCACCTCACCGAGCACGTGCTGCGGGCCGGATTTTCCCACGTGGAATTCCTGCCCATCATGGAGCACCCGTTTTTCGGTTCCTGGGGCTACCAGACCCTTGGTTATTTCGCCCCGACCAGCCGCTTCGGCACGCCCCAGGACTTCATGACCCTCATCGACCGGCTCCACCAGAACGGCGTCGGCGTCATCCTCGACTGGGTGCCCTCCCATTTTCCCACCGACGGCTACGGCCTGTCCTATTTCGACGGCACCCACCTCTACGAGCACGCCGACCCAAAAAAGGGCTATCATCCGGACTGGAACTGCTACATCTTCAACACCGGCCGCTACGAAGTGCGGGCCTTTCTCATTTCCAGCGCCCTGTTCTGGCTCAAGTACTACCATGTGGACGGGTTGCGCGTGGACGCCGTGGCCTCGATGCTCTACCTCGATTATTCCCGCAAGGAAGGGGAATGGATTCCCAACATCCACGGCGGCCGGGAAAATCTCGACAACATCACCTTTCTCCAGCGCCTCAACGAAATGGTTTATACCCGCTTCCCCGATGTCGAGACCGTGGCCGAGGAATCCACCTCCTGGCCCATGGTCTCGCGCCCCCCCTATCTCGGGGGCCTGGGCTTCGGCATGAAGTGGAACATGGGCTGGATGCACGACACGCTGCGCTACTTCGGCCACGACCCGATCTTTCGCAAATACCACCATGGCGAACTGACGTTCAGCATCTGGTACGCCTTCGCGGAAAACTTCATCCTGGCCCTGTCCCACGACGAGGTCGTCTACGGCAAACGCAGCCTGCTTTCCAAAATGCCGGGCGACGACTGGCGCCGCTTCGCCAACCTGCGCCTGCTCTACGGCTACATGTACGGGCATCCCGGCAAAAAGCTGCTCTTCATGGGCGGCGAATTCGGCCAGTGGCAGGAATGGAACCACGACGCCGAGCTGCAATGGGACCTGCTCGACAGTCCGCCCCACCAGGGCATCCTCCAGTGGATCGCCGACCTCAACCGGCTCTACCGGGCCGAACCGGCCTTGCACGAGCGGGATTTCAAGGCCGAAGGCTTCGAGTGGATCGACTTCCGCGACGCCGAAGCGAGCGTCCTGGTCTTTTTGCGCCGGGGAAAACACGCCGGCGACATGGTGCTCGTGGCCCTCAATTTTACGCCCGTGCCCCGCGAAGGCTACCGGGTGGGCGTGCCCGTGTCCGGACTGTGGTTGGAACTGCTCAACAGCGACGCCACGGTCTACTGCGGCTCGGGTCAGGGCAATGCCGGGGCCGTGCATACCGAGGATATCGAAAGCTTCGACCACCCCTACTCCCTGACGCTGACCCTCCCCCCCCTGGGCGCGGTCTTTTTGAAGCCGGCCCCCATGTGAGGCAGGGGGTATGGGAAGGGGGAGAAGGAAT
>JAWRKJ010000159.1:0-7682 GCA_040307025.1 Desulfovibrionaceae bacterium
AATTCCAGGAGAGTCTCGTCCAGCCGGGACTGAAGCCGACCTACCAGGTCCGGCGCAAAAATTGGTTCGTGGTGTCGGGATTCTGGGGAGGCAAGGTGTTTTACCAAAAGACGTTCCAGGCCAGGGACGCCTTCTACACCGTCATGCTGGTCTACAATCCCGCCAACAAGGCCGCTTATGACCCGCTGGTCGGACCCATCGTCAAGTCGTTTCGCATCGAGTAGCCGGGACTCACACCCCCTCAGGCCCGGTCTCGCCACGCACACTGGTGGGCGGCCAGAAATCCCGCCGCTCTTCCACTTCGGGCCGAAACGCCACCCCGGCCGCAGCCAAGGCCGTCTCGATCCGCTTGGCACCGACCAGGGCCGGGCTGCCCAGGGTGTCGGTGACCCCAAAATAGACCCGCCACCGGCCGAGGTATTCGGACAGACCTGAGCCAAGCTGAAAATCGTCCCAATCCAGGGACCGGATGCGGGCATCAAGGACCACTCCCCCGGTCGGCGTATCGAGCACCAGACGCAGGGCGCCGGTCTTGCCGGAGACGCTGTCGCGCAGATCCGCGACCGGCGGCTCGTCCGGGCGATAGGTCAGGCTTGCGGCCCCGCGACCACGAACGCGCATATTCCGGCAGGCGTTTTGCCTGGGCCGCGCTCATCGGGCCGCGCTCCAGAGCCAGCAAATCGGCATACAGCGCCTGCCAGCCCGCGCCCGACACCCCGCGCGTCACTTCGGGAGCATGCCACCCTCCCTTGGGACAAGAACACGGTGACAAACGGTCCGGTATCCACCCAGCTCCAGGCCAGGACCGCCAGTATCACGCCCAGGGCCAGGCCAACACGTCGGACAAGTGCAGCATGGGCAGACTCCGGCCGCAGGCAAGGGGTCATTCGGACAGGTACCGGCGGATGGCCGCCTGGACACTCTCCAAGGCGGTAAGCACACTTTCGCCGGATTCGCGGCAGGCCGCCCCATCGCCGGCCAGCCCGGCTTCCTGGAGTCGGCGCGCTTGTTCGATCAAACCGCCCGCCCGAAGCGGCACGGCCATGCCGAGCAACGTATGGGCGACCTCTGCCGCAGCCGGGCACGCCTGACTGCAAAGGGCCGCCTTCAGGGTCGTCGCCACCTGCGGGGTTTCATCAAGGAACATGCGGCAGATCTCCCGGGCAAAGGCCGATTTTCCCCGTGTGTCGTAATAGGCCATGTCCAGTTCGGCGGTATCGGCTGTTTCCCCGTTTCTCATCGGCTCGGCCCTCTGCGCGCTGTCGAGGACCCGGCGCATGACCAGGAAAAGCTCTTCCACATCCACAGGCTTGGATACATAGTCGTTGAGCCCGGCGGAAAGAAAACGTTCCCGGTCGCCCTTCATGCTGTAGGCGGTCAGGGCCACGACCGGCACGGCGCGCATGTTTTCGCCGACTTCGCCTTGGCGGATGCGGCGGGTGGCTTCCTGGCCGTCCATCTCCGGCATCTGGATATCCATGAGCACCAGATCGGCGGGATGGGCCGCCAAGTTGTCCAGGGCTTCGGCCCCGGTGCCGGCGCATTGGACCACGCAACCGGCCTCCAGGAGAAAATGGCGTAAAAAGAGCCTGTTGACCTGATTATCCTCGGCCAGCAGCACCCGCAGCCCGGCAAAATTCCCGGCACTGTTCTGGACATCATTAACCGGATCGGTCCGAGGCTGCGTCTCCCGGGCCGGGCGCAACGAGACGGTAAAGACGAAAAGACTGCCCTCCCCTTCCCGGCTCGATACCTGGATGGTGCCACCCATGAGTTCCACCAGGCGCCGGCAGATGGCGAGTCCCAGGCCCGTGCCGCCGTGGCGCTTGCAGCGGGTGGGTTCGAGCTGGGTAAAAATCTGGAAAAGTTCGCGGTGGCGGGCCTCTGGAATGCCGATACCGGTGTCGCGCACGGCGCATTCGAGCAGCATGGGATCACCCGCCCGGGAAAGCCGCATCTCCACGGACACCTCGCCCTGATCGGTGAATTTGAGGGCATTGCCCACGAGGTTGCGCACCACTTGCATGAGCCGGTCCGGGTCGCCATGGAGCATTTCCGGCACGGCCGGGTCGATGCGCACGGACAGTTTGAGCCCCTTTTGTCGAAACGAGAACTGGAAAGGCTTCATGGTCCGGTCGAGCATCTCGCGCAGGTCGAAATCCACCGGCCAAAACTCCATCTTGCCGGCTTCGATCTTGGAAAAGTCCAGGATGTCGTTGACAATCCCGAGAAGCGACCGGGAGGAATCCAGGATGAGTTCGAGATTTTCCCGGATCTCGGAGCGCGGGGCCAGGCTCAGGGTCATCTGGGTCAGGCCGATGATGCCGGAAAGGGGGGTGCGGATTTCGTGGCTCATGTTGGCCAAAAAACCGCTTTTGGCCGCATTGGCCGATTCGGCCTGGGCCCGGGCCCGTTCCAGATCCTCTTCCCGGCCCCGATCCTTCATGTGGGCCAGCACGCCCTCGCCGAGCAGGGACAATCGGCCGATATCGGCCTCGTCATAGTCCTCGGCCTTGTCGGAGACGGCCACAAGCAGCCGGGGATGGCCCGCGTCGAGGATTGGCACGACCAGAAAGCGCGTGAGAGGCCGATGTCCGGGCGGCAGGCCGCGCTTGCCGGGATGGTCGGCGGTGTAGTCGTTGATCATAACCGGTCGGCCCGTCCGATGGGCCTCGGACCAGGAGCCGGCCGTGGCCAGGGCGAACGTTCCGGAGAAACCGGTCATGCCGCAGGCGGCCAGGGAACGGGGATCATGGGCGATCACCCGGTAGCTGTCGGCCTCCGGGGCGCTGACGGCCACGAAACCGTCCTCGCTGTCGGTCAGGGCCACGGCCCGCTCCAGCACGAAACGGGCGATCTCGGCCAGCCCTTCCCGGTGCATGCGGCTGAGGTGCAGCAGCGCTTCCAGGGTCGCGGCATGGCGCCGGGTCTGCTCGGCCACACGCCGCTCGGCCGTGACATCCTTGATCGCGGCCAGCGAACGCAGGAAACGGCCTTTCTCGTCAAAGGTGCCGGCCGAGGACAGTTGCACGTCCAGGATACGACCGTCCTTGGCCACCATGCGCAAGGGCTCGTTTTCCAGCCGGCCCTCCCGATAAAACCGGGGCAGCACCTCCAGCAGGCGACGCCGGGACGATTCGGTGAAAAATTCCGTCAGCGGACGGCCGATCAGTTCCGTCGGGCTGTAGCCCAAGGTCTCCCGCCAGCAGGTATTGACCGAGAGCAGGCGGCCCGAGGCGTCGATGGAATGGAGCATAATGGGGGCCTTGTCGTACAGCTCGCCCAAACGCTCCAGGACGGTCGGCCGCGCGGATCGCAGGGGGCGGTTCCTCACGCGGGGCTCCTCACGGGTTGGACGTGGACAGAGGGTCGGAACAGGCATGCCGACCCCAGGACATGGCTTTTCCTAGCCCATGGCCGGGCCGATGACAACGGCCGATCCGTCTTGCACTGGTCCATGGCTTGTGCCACAGCCGGTTTTTAGTCTAGTGATGCGGACGGCACCGGACCACAGGGACCGGTATGCCGTGCGCTCAAGGAGATCTCCCATGGAAAACACACAGTGCTGCATCATCGGTGCCGGGCCGGCCGGCTTGTCCGCCGCCATCTACACGGCCCGGGCCGGCATGGACACCCTGGTCATCGGCTGCGAGCCCAAGATCGCGGGCGATTACGATATCGACAACTATTTCGGCTTTCCCGAGACCATTTCCGGTCTGGAACTCATCAAGCGCGGCCAGCGCCAGGCCGCCCGGTTCGGCGCCCGACTGGTCTGCCAAAAGGTCCTTGGCGTGCACATGACCGACGACGGCGCTTTTTCCTGCGTGACCGACAAGGGCGAATACCTGGCCCAGGCCGTACTCATCGCCGCCGGCGTGACCCGGGTGCGGCCTGGGATTGCCAATATCGCCGACTACGAGGGCAAGGGCGTCTCGTATTGCGTGAGCTGCGACGGCTTTTTTTTCCGGGGGCGCGCGGTGGTGGTGGTCGGCGAAGGCAACTATGCCGCCAACCAGGCGCTGGAACTGACCAACTTTACCCCCCAGGTGACCATCCTCACCCAGGGCAAGACGCCGGAAATGGGCGATTCCTTCGCCGAGCGGCTCGCCGAGGCCGGCATCGGCGTATCCACGGCCAAGATCGAGACCCTGACCGGCAGTCCGGCCCTGACCGGCGGCATCCTGGCGGATGGCAGCGAGCTGGCTTTCGAGGGCCTTTTCGTGGCCATGGGGCAAGCCTCGGCCATGGATTTCGCCAAGACTCTCGGGGTCACTTCCCGCGGGGCGTTTCTGGAAGCGGACCACGAACAAAAAACCAACGTGCCCGGCGTGTTCGCGGCCGGGGACTGCGTGGGTCGGTTCATGCAGATCAGCGTGGCCGTGGGCGAAGGGGCGAAAGCCGGCCGGGCGGCCATTGCCTACGTCAAGGAACGGCTCGCCGCGGCCACGCGCCAGGCCGGCTAAGGCCGGTAGGTGACGCGGAAAGTGAGATGCGCTGACCGCTGTGCCGCCTATGATACGGCGGTGTCCCCGTCGACGGGGCTGCGGAGGGTCGGAACGCGCCGGAAGCACGGATTGTGCTCCAGCCGTTTCTTGACATTTGCGTCCAATCGGGGTATGAATTTTAGTTCGCTAGACGACATGGGCCTATAGCTCAGTTGGCAGAGCCACCGGCTCATAACCGGCAGGTCCCAGGTTCGAATCCTGGTGGGCCCACCACGAAGGTTCCATGGTACAGTCCGTCACAGGAAACGACAACCGACGACAAGCTCCCCCGGTCACCCCGGGGTCGAAAAGGCGCTTTTCCACCCGCGACGGCCGGGGAAGCGCCTTTTGCATGCCCCCATGCACGTACGGGAACTGATCGCGCGCATCGAACGCGTCGCCGACCCACGCCTGGCCGCCAGCTGGGACAAGTCGGGCGTCCAGATTGCCGGCACCGCCACGGAATGTACCCGTCTGGCCGTGACCCTGGACCCCCTGCCCCACCTCGTGGCCCAGGCCCTTGACTGGGGCGCGACCTGCATCCTGACCCACCATCCCCTGACCCTGTCGCCGCGCCTGCCCGATCGCCTGGACGACTACCACCGGGTGCTGGGGCTCGTTTTGGGCCGCAGGGCCTGGCTGTACGCCGCCCACACCTCCCTGGACGTGCGCACCGACGGTCCGGCCGGCTGGCTGGCCGATGCCCTGGACATGCAAAATCGCCGCGTCCTGGAACCGGCCGGGCGGTTGCCCCATGTCCAGACCCGGCTGCGCCTGCCCGTGCCCGGGGACCGGGGACGGGTCATGGCCCTGGTGCGCGGCCGCGATCGCTGCCAGGTTCTGGCCCTGACCGACCGCGATCTTGAGCTCATCCACCCCGAAACGGCCTGGCCCGACCTGAAGGCCGCCCTGACCGCCATCTGCCCGGGGATCGCCGTGGTCTCCGCCCTCACCCTGGCCAACCCGGCCGATGTCTATGGCTATGGCTTGGTGGGCGATTTGCCCGCTCCCCTGCCCTTTACCCGGCTGGGCGAACAGTTGGGGGAACTGCTCCCCCGCGTCTTTTTCCGGCTGGCCGGCGAGGCGCCCGAAACCGTGACCCGACTGGCCTATTGCCCCGGCTCGGGCGCGGACATGGCGTCCCTGGCCTTTGCCGCCGGAGCGACGGTCCATATCACGGGCGATCTCAAGTACCATCAGGCCCAGGCCGTGCCCCCGGGCCACTGCATCCTGGATGTAGGCCATTTTTCGCTGGAAGAAGTCATGTTGCGGCATTTTGCCCGGGATTTGGCCGCCCAATGGGGCGACGCCGGTCCGGCCATCCGGTATTTCCCGGGAACCGATCCGATAGCACCGCTTTTTCCGGACGGGACAACCTCCCGCCGGACGGAATAAACCCTCGGAGAACAGTCATGTATTTGAAGCAGATCGAACAGCTGGTGGTCTTGCAGAAGGTGGACGACGAAATCGTGGTCCTCACGGACGAACTGAAGCGTGCCCCGCAGCAGATCGAGGAACTCGAAAAACGCCACCAGGAAATCGATCATGCCGCCGAGCTCATCCGCGACAAAATCAAGTATCTGCTCGACCAGCAAAAGCGTTTGGAATCGGAGATCGAGGGCGACTCCGTGCGCCTCAAAAAGAGCAAGAGCAAGATGATGATGGTGGGCAATACCAAGGAATACCACGCCATGATGCGTGAGATGGACAACCTTGAAAAACAGAACCGCGGTCGCGAGGAAGAAAAAACCACCGTGGCCGAGGAATTGACCCGCCAGAACAGCGAACTCAAAAGCATCGATGAACGCACGGCCGAACTCGAAACCGAACTGGCCGCGGCCCGGGAAACCCTCAATGCCCGCATCCAGGCAGCCCAGGCCAGCCTGGACAAACTGGAGGACCAGCGCCACGAAGCCGGACAGGCCGTGCCCAAGCCGATTCTCCAGCGCTACGAGTTCATCCGGTCGCGCCTGAAAAATCCGGTCATCGTGCCGGTGGAAGCCGGCATCTGCTCCGGTTGCCACATCGCCATTCCGCCCCAGTCGTTTATCGAACTGCAAAAGGGCATCCAGATTTTAAGCTGCCCCAACTGCCAGCGCCTCATCTACTGGAGCGATCACATCAAACGCGAAGACACCCCTGAAGAGGCTGCGGAAACCACCAAAGCCTAGATTCCCCGGTGAGGCGCAGCCGTGGTCGTCCCGACCGGAGACGGCGCATGCGCTTGACTTTTTCGAGTCGCGCGGACAGGCAGGACCAGTCCGAAGGTGAGAAGGCCATACCATGAAGCACGATACGCCCAAGACAATCGCCGCGCCTGTCCGCTCGACCCAGCTTGACTTTCTACCGGAAGGCACCTTTCCCAACCAAGAAGCGGAACTGCTCTACTACAAGCAGGAATATCAGCGTCTCAAGGCCATCATCGCCCTGCAAAAAAAGAAGATCAAAAAGCTGCTCGGCTAACCGGCCAAGGACCACTTCCCGACCAGGCCGGGATACTCCCGCGCCACTTCCAGCCGGCGCAGGAATTCGTTGCGCCTGACCTCGACCGCGCCGAATCGGCACAGATGGCCGGTCGTCTGCTGGCAATCGATAAAATGAAAGCCCTGGGCGTCCAGAAATCGGGCCAGGGTCACGAACGCCACCTTGGATGCGTCCGTCACCCGGTGAAACATCGATTCCCCGAAAAAGGCCTTGCCGATGGCCACGCCGTACGCCCCGCCGACGAGCCGCCCGTCCTGCCAGGCTTCCACGCTGTGGGCATGGCCGGCCTCGTGGAGCCGGTCGTAGGCTTCGATCATCTCGGGCACGATCCAGGTGCCCTCGCCGCACGTTCGCGCCACCCCGGCGCAGCCACGGATCACGCCGTCAAAATCCGTATCCAACGTCACGCGAAACTTTCCGGAACGCAACGTGCGTTCCAGGCGCCGCGGCACGTGCACCAGCCCCGGGAGCACGATGGGGCGCGGGTCCGGCGACCACCAGAGAATCGGACTGTCGCTGTCGTACCACGGGAAAATGCCCCGCCGATAGGCGGCGAGCAGCCGCTCCAACCGCAAATCTCCACCAACAGCCAAAAGCCCGCCCGGTTCGGCCCAGGCAGGCTTCGGAAAGACCACTTCTTCACTTAAATAAAATACCGGCATACGAGCCCATTGCGGAGGGTCCGGGAGGGGGTCATCCCCTCCCGGCCGCCCG
>JAWRKJ010000160.1:0-3920 GCA_040307025.1 Desulfovibrionaceae bacterium
CACCAACATCCTGAAGGTCGGCGGCTTCGTGGATCCGCTGCAGAAGGAAGGCAACATCGAGCTGTCCCGCAATCTCCAGATTGCCACCGCCGCCGTGGACAGCACCGGCATGTGCCTGTTCATCGCCTTCGCCATCCTGGATATCGCCGACGGCTTCAACGCCCTGGTCGACATGATCAATGCCCAGTACGGCCTGTCCCTGACCGCCGACGACGTCTCCGCCCTCGGCAAGACCATTCTCAAGACCGAGCGCGGCTTCAACCAGCGTGCGGGCTTCACCAACGCCGCCGACCGGCTGCCCGAGTTCTTCGAGGAGCCGTGCCCGCCGCACAATACGACCTGGGACTTCACGGACGAGGAAATCGACGAGGTTTTCAACTTCTAGCCCGCTGCCTTTCACGCCGCGCGAATACGCGCCTGATACTGCGGGCGAACGGTGCACAAGGCCGTTCGCCCGCAGTCATCCGGGAGACCCGCCAGCGTGCGGCGGGGGAGACGCATCCCGGCCGCTCTCTGTTGACGCTCCCGTGGACCTCCTCTAGAGTCCGAGGCAGGTTGGCGTACCGGGCGTTGCCTTCCTGGGGGGTGCTGCCAGTGTGGGCCGGATGTGTAACTGCGTGCCGCCGGGGCGGAGATACGACTGTGGAGGAAGTGTTCGTGGCATCGAAAATCGAACTACGCGCGTTTATGGGCCTCTCCGACATGTTTCGAAAGCGGAACTGGAGCAACCCGAAGGAAGTGAGCGTCGAAGGTGAGATAACCGGACAGGCGCTTTTGGAGCAGCTTGATATCCCAGCGAACATGGTCGAAGTAATTTTCGTCAACGGCAAGGCCGTCACGCCTGATCTGGCCGTTGTCACCGGCGGGGATCGGGTGGCCCTGGCGCCCCAGGGCGTACCGGGACCCTACCGCGTGCTGCTCGGCTTCAAAAACATGGGCTGACGGGAAGCCGCACGCCGGCAACCTGTCCTCCTCCTTGCGGGATTCCAAAGGGCTACGCCCTTTGGCCGCCGGAGGCGTTCTTCCCGCCATTTTTCAGGCCTGCTTTTTCCTTTATTCCTCTATTCCTCCAGCACCGGCACGTCCGGCGCGGGCAGGCCGAGTTCCGCGGCGCGCAGGGCCCGGCGCAGGATCTTGCCGCTTTGGGTGCGCGGCAAGGTGTCGCGGGTTTCGATGGCCCGCAGCACCACGATGGGGCCGAGTTCCCGACGCAGATGGGAGCGAATGTCCGCGGCCAGGGCATCCTCGTCGGGAAAGGCCGCCCGCCAGCCCTCGGCCGGCACCACGAAGGCCTTGGCCACCTCGCCCTTGATCTTGTCCGGCACGCCGATGACCGCCGCTTCGGTCACGAGCCGGTGACCGCACAGGGCCGCCTCGATCTCGGCCGTGCCCACCCTGTGTCCGGCGATGTTGAGCACCTCGTCGGCCCGGCCGCTGATCCAGAAATAGCCGTCCTCGTCCCGGCTGGCCACGTCGCCCGTGAAATAGAGGCCCGGAATGCGTTCCCAGCAGGACTTCCGGTAGCCGTCCGGATCGCCGTCCAGACCCGTGAGCATGGCCGGCCAGGGCTTTTTGATGACGAGAAAGCCGCCCTTGCCCGGCGGCACGCTGTTGCCCTGCCGGTCGACCACGTCGGCCGCCACTCCGGGCAGGGGCCGGCCCACCGAACCGGGCTTGAGCACGGACACGGGCAGGGGCGAAAGCATGGCCATGCCGGTCTCGGTCTGCCACCAGGTGTCGAGGACTGGGCAGCGCGAACGGCCCACGTGCTTGTACAACCACATCCAGGCCTCGGGTCCGAGCGGCTCGCCTACGCTCCCGAGCAGACGCAGGGTCGTGAGGTCGCGCTTTTTCGGATACTGGGGGCCGTAGCGCATGAGCATGCGCACGAGGGTCGGCGTGGCGTAGAAGATGGTCGCGCCGTAGCGTTCGACGATGGACAGCAGTCGGTCGGCCTGGGGGTAGAGGGGATGCCCCTCGTAGAGGATGACCGTGGCGCCGGTGAGAAGCGGCCCATAGACCCCGTACGTGTGGCCGGTCACCCAGCCCGGATCGGCGGTGCAGAAGTGAATGTCCGTGGGTTTTTCGTCGAACACGGTCCGGAAGGTGTGGTGGGCGCCGACCATGTAGCCGCCGTGGGCGTGGATCACGGCCTTGGGTTTGCCCGTGGTGCCGGAGGTGGGGAGCAGGAAAAGCGGATCGCCGGCTTCCATGATTTCCGTGGCCGCCTCGGGCGATTCCTGGCGGATCAGGTCGTGGTAGTAGCGGTCGCGCGGCTCCTGCAGGTCGATGTCGCCGCCGGTGCGCCGCACCACGATGACGGTCTCGGCAACGTCCGGCCGGGTGCCGAGCAGGGCCTCGTCCACCACGGGCTTGAGACTCACGAGCCGTCCCCCACGGTAGAAGCCGTCGGCCGTGACCAGCAGTCGGCATCGGGTTTCGTTCAGGCGCTCGCGCAGGAACTTGGCCGAATAGCCGGCGAACACGAACACGTGGGCGGCTCCGACCTTGGCCGTGGCCAGCATGGCGACCACGGTCTCGGGAATGGGCGGCATGAAAAGGCACACCCGGTCGCCGCGCCCGATCCCCAGGCCCCGCAGGGCCCCGGCCAGCCGGTTGACCTCCCGGTAGAGCTCGAAATAGGTGAATTTGCGGCAATCCCCGGCCTCGCCTTCCCAGATGAGCGCGAGCTTGTTTTTCGTCCAGAAATGGACGTGGCGGTCCAGGGCGTTGTGCACGATGTTGGTGCGCGCGCCGGGAAACCAGCGGTAAAAGGGCGCCTCCGACGCGTCGAGCACGGACTCCCATTTGCGGTGCCATTCGAGTTCCAGGGCCGCCTTTTCCCAATAGGCGAGCGGATCGGCCTCGCCCTGCCGGTAGGCCTCGGTGAGGTCGGCCGGGGTGACGTTGGCCTCGATGACCGTGGCCGGGGCCGGCCGAAACACCCGTTCCTCGACGAGCAGGCTCTCCAGGGTGCCGGTCGGTTCCATGCGTCTTCCTCCTTGGCGGGGGCGGGCCCCGTTACAGTCCCAGAATCTGCTTGAGCTCGCCGATGCGGCGCCGGCCGATGGGCAGCTCGATGCGGGTTTTGCCGGCCGTGCGCAGCATGAAATTGCCGCCGGGCAGCGAGGCGATCTCGGTCACCAGGTCGAGATTGACCAGATATTTGCGGTGTACCCGGAAAAAACGGTGGGGACGCAGCCGCTCTTCCAGGTTTTTCAGGCGATACGAGGTCAAAAGTTTCTGGGTGGCCGTATGCACGAACGAATAGTCTTCATAGGCCTCGATAAAAAGAATCTGGGCATAGGGCAAAAGGATGGTGCGGCCGTCCAGGGTGATGGGCAGTTTTTCGATGTCGGCCGGCCGGGTCTGCCGGATGTCCCAGGCCTGGCGCAGGGCCGAAAGGAACCGGTCCTCCTCGTCCTCTTCCAGGGGCAGGCGTACGGTCTCCTCGGCGTCCTCGGCTTCGTCCCCGGTCGTGGCGCTGGGTCCGCCGGCCCGCCATTCCGGGGTCGGGGCCTGACGAAAGGTCGGTCGCAGCCGGGCGAGACGATCCACGGTCAGCGCCAGCCGGCCGGGCGGAAACGGCCAGGGCAGATAATCCGCCGCGCCGAGTTCGAAGGCGCGAAGGGCCAGGCTCGCGTCAGGGGCGATGAAAACGAGTTCCGGCTTGCGTTTGGCCGCGATCAAGGCTTCGGCCAGCTCGAAACCGCCCACCTCGCCGGGCAGGTCCACACCGCAAAAAAGCAGCCCATACGGGATGGCGCGCAACAGCTCGGAGGCTTCCCGGGCATCGGCCGCTTCGCCGATGACCCGGATGAAATCCACGCCGGCCAGATGATCGCGCAACACGGCCCGGACTTCCGGGTCGGGATGCACGAGCAGGGTGACGACGCGGTCCATGGGGAGAAGACGCCCCC
>JAWRKJ010000161.1:0-6954 GCA_040307025.1 Desulfovibrionaceae bacterium
GGCGGACGCCCGTCACAACAACGCTCCGGATCGACTCCCCTCTCGAGATCCGGGCAGCATGAGGCGCAAACAATGAACACGGACATCCACGTCGGCGATACCGGTTTGGAAATTCTGGCGGATTGCCAGCAGGATATCTCCGCCGCAACCAATATCACCTTTTTAGTAAGAAAACCTTCCGGCGCGACAACAACCTGGGTCGCAGCAAAGACAACCCTCGACGGCGAGACCCGCCAAGTTCGTTACCTGACCGTGGCTGGAGATCTCAACGAGCCGGGAATATACACTATCCACCCGCACTTGACCCTCGGAGCCTGGACCGGGGTTGGGAAAGTGGGAACCTTCGAAGTCAAGGCACTCTTTTCGTAAGGAGTTGACGGCATGCTCATTGCATCTACCTTTGTTTCCAATACCTCCTTCACGGTTGTCGGCGACCATACCGGGGCTTTTGCAGTGGGCGTCCGGGTGCAAGCCGACTGCGGCACGGACGGCACGGTCTACGGCACGGTCACGACATCGAGCTATGCCAGCGGTACGGACTCGACCACGGTGACACTGTCCCTGGATTCCGGGAGCCTCACCGCCAACCTGACCGGCGTACTCCATGGCAACGACATCCCGGCCTCTCTGGTCAACCATGGCCACACAAGCCAAGCCGATGGCGGTAATATTTTCGCTACATCTGCACAGGCCGTTACGGGGACAAGTACAACGCTTGCGAATACTCCAGCCTCCGCGCGTCAGGCAATGCTGTCCCTGTTGCGCGACAGCCTGGGCAAATTTCCGGGGGTCATACCACCCAGTCTCAATCTCTTTTGCGGCGACGCCACAAGCGATGCCGCTCCGGCTGGGACATTTACACGGTCCACGACCGGTACGAGGCTCGGCCAAGCCGGCCTGATCGAGACTGTGGCCGCCGGGAGCGTGCGTCGGGAATGGGGGGCGGATGGGGCATCGCGTGGCTGGCTGATTGAGGCGAGCGCCACAAACTTGCTGACATATAGCGAGCAATTTAACAACGCCGTATGGACGAAAACGCGGGTCTCCGTTACGGCAAATGCTGCGGTAGCTCCAGATGGTACAATGACTGCGTATAAAGTTTCGGAATCCACCGACACGAATGGCCATTTCATAAATCAGAGCGTTGCGGTCTCCAACCCAGCGACCTATGCAGTGTCAATATTTCTAAAGGGTGCAGAGCGAACAGTCTGTGATATCATTACTGCATCTGGAAATGGAACTTATTCTGCAATTTCTGTAAATCTGAGCACTTTGACTATTGGCGCTCCGAAAACGAGCGGTCTGCCATCCGCTGCTGGTTCATCCTCTATCACCGATGTCGGAAATGGATGGTGCAGGGTGAACATGCTATTTATAGGCTCAATAATAGGCTTCTCTGGTTGCCAAATTCGGTTGACCAATGGCTCAACAGACGCTTATACCGGGGATGGAACATCCGGAATATACGTTTGGGGTGCCAAAATAGAGTCTGGTTTGTTTTCAACGTCCTACATCCCGACCACATCTACCAACGTCGTCCGTTCCGCCGATGCGTGGACGCTTCCTCTCGCCACCTCGTGGTTTCATGCGTCCGCCGGAACCATGTTTGCCGCCGGCCGTACGGCACTCGGCGCCCCAGCGACCGGGGCCGTCCAGGTCCTGGCCCAATACGACGACGGCTCGGCCGGTAACCGCATCAGGATCGGCCGCGATGGAAACAAAATTCTGCGTTGTGTCGTGACTACGGCGGGAACCGAGGTGGTGAACCTCAATCTCGGCACCGTGGCCGATGCAACAGCGTTCCGGGTAGCCTTTTCGTGGTCCTCGTCTGGATTTTCGGCCAGCCTCAACGGTGAGACCTGCGTCACGACCACGGCCGCCACACTGCCGAGCGGTCTGACCGCGCACCGCATCGGCTCGGATGCCGCTGGGGGGAGCCAGTGGGGCGGTCATATTTCCCACGACGTCTATTTTCCGGCCGCGCTGTCCGATGCACAATTACAGGCGATCACACTGTAGGGGGAGACCATGCAGGACTTTTGCTTTAAAACGACGGACCAGGGCACACTGACCGAGGCCCTGGACGCGCTTGGGTTGGCCAGGGATGGGCAGATCGCGGGCGACTGGTTGTACGTGGGCAAGGTGCTCAAGACACCGGGCGTTTACGATGCCAATGGCAACGTGCTCACCGCCCCCACCTATCTCAATGGCGAGTACGCCGTGTACCGGGCCACCGACGCGCAAGCCGCCGTCATTCTGGGCTCCGCCCTGCCCCTTGGTGTGGCCATCGTGAATCCTCCGGCCGGAATCCCGCTGTTCGGCGGCGAGTGGCTGCAACCCGATCTGGCGACGCTCCAGGCAGAAGCCTGCGCCCGCATTGATGCGGCGGCCGAGGCGTTACGCCAGACCGTCCTGACGCCCGGGACCGGCCAGATGGCCGTATACCAGGCAAAGGAGACCCAGGCCCGAGCCATTTTGCAGGACCCCGATCCGGACGAGACCAAATACCCGGATATCTATAATGAGGTCGGTATCACGGCCGACACCGTCCAGGAGGTGGCCATGGCGGTTTTGGCCGCGGCCGAAAGATGGCGTCTGTTTGGCCGCAGCATCGAAAAGGCCCGGTTGGCCGGGAAAAAAGCCGTCAATGCCGCCACCGATCAGGCTGCTCTCAAAGCGGCCGAGGCAGCTGTCGCGTGGCCCACGGCAAGTTAACCGAGGGCGCCCAGCCTCGAAATGCCGACAGCCTTGTCCGACTCGGCCGCCTCCCGTATGATCCCCGCCATGGAACACGCTGTGCTGACGCTGAAAAACAACGAGGATCGCCGCCTGCGCGCCGGACACCTGTGGGTGTTCAGCAACGAGGTGGATACGAAAAAAACGCCGCTGACCGGCTTCACCCCGGGCCAGGAGGCCGTGGTCACCGCCTCCCGGGGCCGGCCCCTCGGCGTGGCCACGGTCAATCCGGGTTCGCTCATCTGCGCCCGGCTGTTTACGACCGATCCAGACTCCCGGCTGGATGCGGATTTTTTCCGCCACCGCCTGGCCGACGCCCTGACCCTGCGCCAACGCCTGTACCCCACGCCCCATTACCGGCTCGTCTTTTCCGAGGGCGATTTCCTGCCTGGGCTGGTCATCGACCGTTATGGAGACATCGTGGTCATGCAGTGCACGACGGCCGGCACGGACCGGCTCCAAGGCACCATTGTCGAGGCCGTGCTGGACGTGATCGGCCCGACCACCATCATCGCCCGCAACGACAGCCCGGCCCGGGACCTGGAAGGCCTGCCCCGCCAAGTGGCAATTCTTCACGGTCCCGCCCCCGAAGCCCTGGAAGTGGTCGAGGACGGCACCGTTTTCCAAGTACCGGCCCTGGACGGCCAAAAGACCGGCTGGTTTTATGACATGCGTGACAACCGCACCCGGTTGTGCCGTTATGCCAAGGGGATGCGGGTGCTCGATCTGTTCGCCTATGCCGGGGCCTTTTCGGTCCGGGCGGCCCGGGCCGGCGCCGCATCGGTGACCTGCCTCGACTCTTCGGAAGCGGCCTGTCGCATGGCAGCGGACAACGCGGCCCGAAACGGGGTGGATGGAATCGTGGAAACGGTCCGGTCCGACGCGGCCGCCTTCCTGGAAGACTGCGCCGCCACCGGCCGGACCTTCGATGTCGTGAGCCTGGACCCGCCGGCCCTGGTCAAGCGCAAAAAGGATCTGGAGGCGGGGCTGCGCCTCTACGAGCGGCTCAACCGGCTGGCCATGGCGGTCTTGGCCGACGACGGGATGCTTATGACCTGCTCATGCTCCCAGCACGTGGATGCCTACGACCTGCGCCGGGTGTTCCTGCGCGCGGCCACGGCCAGCGGCCGGCGAGCCCAGATCCTGGCGCAGGGCCGCCAGGGCCCGGACCATCCGGTCCATCCGGCCATGGTCGAAACCGAATATCTCAAAGCCTTTATCGTGCGTCTGCGTCGGGATTGACCGGTTCGGCCGGTTCCGCCGGCCGGGCCGCCTTCCAAATGGCTTCAAGCACCGCTTCCACGCCCTCGCCGGTCAGGGCGGACATGAAAAGCACGGGCAGGCCCGACGCCTCGGCCGCCTGGCGCCGGACAGCCAGATCCTCGGGGGACAGCAGGTCGATCTTGTTGACCACCCGGATCTGCGGCCGGGCGGCCAGCCCGGGATCGAACAGGCGCAATTCCTCGTCCACCACGCCAAAGGCCTCGAACAAGGTTTCCGGGGCCGTATCCTCGGCCGAAACGAGATGGAGCAGCACCCGGGTGCGTTCCACGTGGCGCAGGAATCGGTGCCCCAGCCCCAAGCCCTCGTGGGCGCCCTCGATCAGCCCCGGGATGTCGGCCATGACGAGCCGGTCGCCCATGTCGCCCTCGACCACGCCGAGATTGGGGGTGAGGGTGGTGAAGGGATAGGCGGCGATCTTGGGCTGAGCCCGGGAGACGGCGGCGATGAAGGTGGACTTGCCGGCATTGGGCAGGCCGATGATGCCAACGTCAGCCAGGACCTTGAGCATGAGCTTGAGGCGTTTTTCCTCACCGGGTTCGCCGGGCTGGGCGAAACGCGGGGCCCGCATGGTGGACGAGGTGAAGTGCAGGTTGCCCTTGCCGCCCCGTCCGCCCCGGCAGGCCACATAGGTCTGGCCGGGCTCGGTCAGATCCGCCACCAGCACCGGCTTTTCCGGCTCAGCCTCCACCGGCACGGCCAGGGCCTCGGGTGCGTCTTCCTGATCCGGCTCCACAGGGGCCTCGTAGAGCGAGGTCTCGGGCGGCACTTCGTAAAGCTGCGTGCCCAGCGGCACGTCGATGACGAGATCCTCGGCGGCCTTGCCGTTTTTCTGCCGGCCCATGCCGCCGGAACCGTTCCTGGCTTCGTAGATGCGCTTGAGGCGCAGGTCATAGAGGGTGAGCAGGTCCGGGTTGGCCCGCAGGATCACGTCGCCGCCCTTGCCGCCGTCCCCGCCGTCGGGACCGCCCTTGGGAATGAATTTTTCCCGCCGAAACGACACGCAACCGGCTCCGCCCTTGCCCGAGCGCACGATGATCGCTGCCTCGTCCACAAAACGCATGCTGCCTCCTCCCCGCCGGTGTCCGGTCCGACGACGCCTCAGCGTCTGGCTCGCCGACCGGATAGGCTGTCACCAACGGGAGGGCCCTCATGCCCGGGCGTCTTCCCGGCGTCAAGGGGCCCTGTCAAGTGGTTCTACGCCAATTCGAGGGCGTCGGCGAGGGGGGGAAGGTGAGGGAAAACGCCCCCGGGAGGGTGGAGAAAGGCTATTCATACTTCTTGGCGTAGGCGGCATCACTATACAGCGAGGCGCCGTAGCGGTCCTTGCCGAAAGCGCTGATGAGGCCCTGGCCCTCGGGCGAGGCCACGAAAGCGATAAAGCCCGTCGCCAAGGCCGAGGTCGCCTTGCCCCCGTCCTGATGGCACAAGGCGTGGTAGGTGTTGACGAGCTTCTTGTCCCCGGAGAAAAGCACCTTGAGCTCGGGCATGTCCTTGTGCTCGGCCACCCAGGTGCTGCTGTCGGTCATGAAGTAACCGCCCTCGTCATTGGCCCGCTTGAGGGTGGCGGTCATGAAGTCCTTGGTCACCACATACCAATCGCCGGCCGGTTCGATGCCGGCCTCCTTCCAGATGCCCATTTCCTTTTTGTGGGTTCCGGAGTTGTCGCCCCGGGAGAAAAACCGGGCCTTGGCCTCGGCGATCTTGCGGTAGGCGTCCACGGCGCTGTGCGCCTTGGCGATGCCGGCCGGATCGGCCGCCGGCCCGACCAGGAAAAATTCGTTGGAACCGATCAGGGCGGAACAGCCGGCCCAGCCCTCGGCCACGGCCTTTTTCTCGGCCGCCGGGGCGTGGACCATGATCATGTCGACCGCACCGGCCTTGAGCATGTCCAGGGACTGGCCCGAACCGGCCTTGACCCAATCCAGGCGGCAGCCGGCCTTGGCGCAGTAGGCCTCGCCGAGCACCTTGAGCAGCCCGAGCTCGCCAGGGCTGCCCGTGGCCAGGGAAAAGGATTTCGGTCCCGGACCGTAGGATTCCGCGACGTTGGGCCCCGCCTGGACCGTCCCGGCCAACAGGGCAAGCCCCAACACCGTCAGCACTAGATTCAGGATTAGACGCATACGAGTCTCCTTTTCGGCGACAACTATCCCGTTTTTTGGTGTATTCATGACACCCTGGCGGGCTTCCCCTCTTATTTCCATAATTTTTTAAGTATATTCAAAAAGTATCCGGAAATTGTTTCTTCAGACTTCCGACTTTACACGTAATGTCATTACGTGTTTTATAGATGCGCGGAGTATGTCCGCTCGGGATGCCATCTATGGAAACGTCGCGCCTTGCCGCCACCTTTGGGCAACGTCTGCGCCATCTGCGCCGCTTGGCTGGCCTGACCCAGGCCGCCCTGGCGCAACTTTCCGGTGTCTCCCTGGAACATCTCAATAAAATCGAACGTGGCGCGGCTTCGCCCTCCCTGGCCGTGGTGGCGGCCCTGGCCCGGACCCTGGCCGTGGAACCGGCCATGCTGTTTCTGTTCCCGGTAGCGGACCCGCCCGCGGATGACGCGGCGGCGGTCAAGGCCAAGGCCAATGCGCGTCTGGGTTTTTTCACCTGGATTCCTGAAACGGACCAAGTGAGCGAATCCGTTTCCCTGCGCCGGTTGCTCGGGCAAAACGGGCCAGCCAGGCAGCGGGCGCTGGACGATTTTCTCCAAGAGGTTTTTACCGAGGCCGAGCCGAGCGTCCGCGAGGCGCTGTCCGCATTGCGCCGGGCCGGCGACCGCCAGAGCCTGGACGTGACCTTCCGACGCCGGGAAGGGGAAACGCGCCAGGCCTGTCTGACGCTGGAGAGGGTTCGCGCTACGCCTGACAAGCTGGCCTGGGTCCTGGGAGCCCTTACCGATGTATCCGAACCGTTGCGCCTGGAACGGGTGGTGCG
>JAWRKJ010000162.1:0-17186 GCA_040307025.1 Desulfovibrionaceae bacterium
CGGGCGTTGCAGCAGGGGGTGCAGACCAGGAATTTGCAGCCGGCGCCATGCTCGCGCAGGCCTTTCAAATGGTCGGCCAGGGCATCGCCGGTGATGGCCCGGGTCCGGTCGGCCAATTCGGGCTTGGCCAGGTAGACCGCGTCGTCAATGAGCATGATGCCGGCCAGGGCGCCGCGTTCGGCGGCGATTTTCGCGAATTGGAAGGCCCGGGTCGCCTTGGATTGATTTTCCGGGCCGCAGGTGACGAGAACAAAGACTTTTTGCATGCCATCCTCCGCTATGTGGTTTCGCTCCACCGGGTGGAGTCCGGAAATGGCGGTGGGACGGGACAGTTCCCGAACGGGCCGGCCCATACGCCGCCTGGCCCCGCCGCTGCTCCGGTCGTGGATGTGACGGGGTGTGGCTTAGCGCGGATGGCCGCTTCGGGGCAAGGCACGCAACCACTGGAAATGTCCGTCCGTGCCCGTGCCAGGCGGCGGTCAGGCGCCGTTTTCCTCGGACGGCAGCTTGCCCGGCCATTCGAAGAGCTTTTTGAGTCGGGCCCAGAATTCCTCGCCCAGCACGAAAAGGCTCACGAGAAAAAGTCCCTCCCCGGACAGCAGCAGGCCAAGCAACAGCGGCACGTCCGCGGATGTGATCCTGGCCAGGAGCAAAAAAACCAGGGCCGCGTAATAGGGCACGATGCTGAGGGCAAACAGGCTCACGCCCACGGCATGGCGGGCCCGGCTGATGGGGCGGGGATAGGCCGGCTTTCCGGTCTTGCGGAAAAAGGCCTTGATTTTGTCCTTCACGGCCGTGACGAAGGCTTTGCCGAGCAAGGCCACGGCGGCGAGAAAGGCTATCTCGCCGGAAGCCAGGTACACGGCGCTGTATGTAACCGCCGAGGCGGGAGGCACGTCCAAGAATACAAGAAGGCCCACCGTGCACAGCGGCACGAAACTGTAGAGGAGCAGCCCCAGGCCGAGGCGGCGTTTCCAGGTGCCGGAAGCCGGGGGGGTAACGGGCGTGTCAGGCATGAAGGCTCCTGTTTGGACTTGGTTGCCGGTCAGGTTCGCAAGGTGGCCACCAGGCGCAGGGGGTGGCGCAAGAGGTCCAGGGCGTCCAGGATCGAGAGGCAGACGACATGGGCCGCGTCCAGGGCTTCGCGGGCGGCGCCTTCGCCACCGATGACGGCGATGCCGAGTCCGGCCGCGTCGAGCATGAGCCGGTCGTTGCGCCCGTTGCCCACGGCCGCGACGGTCGGTGCGCCGAGGGCGCGGACATACTCCAGCTTGGCCTGGTCCTGATGCCCGGGGCCGATGACCTGGCAGGCGCATGGGAGGCCGGCGAGTTGTTGTCGGACTTGGCCGAAGGTGTCGGCGGTAATGACGTGGACGCGCAGGGCGCCTGGCGCTGCCGCCAGCTCCGTCAACCGCTCGGCCACGCCCGGCACGAGGTTGCCGTCCAGGGCCAGGGTGCCGTTGTAGTCGAGCACCAGATGGCGCAGGGGCAGCGGCCCGTGGCCGGGGATGTCGATGGGTTCCATGGCCTCCTCCAAGGGGGGCTGCGTTGGTCCGGGATGTTTTTTTATCGGGCCGCGTCCACGGCCTGCCTGTGGTCGGCATAGTCCGAGCCGGCCGGGAAAGTCCAGATCACCCACCCGCTTGTCCGATTACGACCGAGGTTTTCGAGGTGGCTCCAACACGTCTGGAGCGGCGGTCGGGGCATGCCCCGTGGGAGCGAGGAAAGGCATGATGGACGCGGCAACCAACCGATCCGATGGCGACGTGGTGATCGTCTTCGACCATATCCCGAAATGTGCCGGGACCTCGATCGATACGATCCTGCAACAGGCCTCCTGCCGTTTCTATGGCGTGCACAGCGCTTCCAGCCAGCTCCAGGTCGCAAGCCGGCTCAACGCGATCCGGCATCCGGGTGTCACCCTGCTCATGGGCCATTACAGCTTCGGTATCCATGCACTGCTCTCCAAAAACTACGACGTGCGCTATTTCACGTTTCTACGCGATCCATTCGCCATCGCCCGGTCGCTGTACACCTATAACAAGGCCACCCAGATGTACCTGTACGGGAGTTTCGCCGATTTTGTGGTGGAATATCCCTTCCGGCACATGGTGGATTTTCTGGGCGGCAGCTGCCGGCAGGCGATCGAGCGCCTGGAACGGTACTGTTATGTCGGGTTCGTGGAGACGTTTCAGGCCTCCATCCGGGAGTTGTCCGTACGGATCGGCATCCGCCTGGACCCGGGCGTGCGGGTCAACCGGTCAGAGCCCCGGGCCGATGCCCAGGGCGATTTCGCCGCGTTGCGCGAGGGTCTGACCGGCCCGGATTTCGAACTCTACGCGTATTTCCGGGAAAAATACCGGCCCGAGCACCAGGCCCAGGCGTCCTATCATCTGGATGCGTTCTACCGGACCGACACCGTGACCACGACCCTGCTCGAAACAAAACAGCCGGATCAGCTTCGGAAGATCGTACAGGGGTTGGATGCGCTGTCGGGTTCCCAGACCTTTATGTGTTCGAAACTGCGCCTGGACATCAGCGATACGGCATTCCGAAGCCTTTTTGAGCGGTATAACGATTATGCGAACTCCATGGTGAATACGAATCAGGTCAATACCGGCGCACGCTTTCAAACCGTGCGGGAAATCCTCGATGCTCTTCTGCCGCATACGCCACAGGCGCCAAAGGATTCCCAGATCGTTTTACAGGCCCAGGCCTTGCTCCATTTTTTGGCCCAGACGCCCCAGGCCCAGGCCGAGGGCTTGGCCGAGGACCTGTTCCGGCAGGCTCTGGTGCTCAACCCGGCAACGGCCTTGGTGCTTTACGGATATGCCATTTGGCTGCGGTCCCAGGGGCGCGCCCGGGAGGCGCTGGCACTGCTGGAGACCGTCCCCCCGGACAACCGTTTCGTGGATTTCTATTTCCCGGAATATGTGACAACCCTCAATGTCGCTTGCCAGGTCGACCGGCGGACGATGGGAAACGTCCTGGAGAACGACCCCACATGCCGGGCCTTGGGCCGGGAAGTGCGGCGGCGGCTGCGCTGCCTGGGCACGGCCAACCACCGCCGGCTTGCCGACTTGGCAGGACGCACTGTCCTGATCGTGCGCAGCGGGCCGGAGATCGTGCTACGCGATTTGCTGGACAGCCTTGAACCCCTGGGCGTGACATGCACCTTGCTCCTGCAGGAAGGCTTGCGGGAGCATCCGCGTTACGCCGGTTACGACCGCTTGTTCGTACCCGACGGCATGTTCGATCCGCTGACGGCGTTTCCCGACCGTGCAAAACTCCTGACCGGATCGTATGACGCCCTCGTCTATCTCTACTCCACCTTCGGGTCCCTGAACTCCCTGGCCAATTTCGAGGCTTTCTTTCACGGTGCCCGGGTGGGGGAATCTTTCGGCTATCCGTTGCTGGGCCTGCTGCTGCCCACTGCGGACAAATACCTTGTTCCCCTCCGGGCTGACGCGTAGCTTCGCGGCGAAACCCGGCCGTGGCCGCCGGGCGGAGAAGCAGGATGGGACACGGCTTGGATCAAGGAAGAGCGCCGGCGCGACCGCTCCGGCTCGCCATGGTCAGCAAGGCGACCGCGCCCGGCGGCGGGGCCAGCCGGGTGGCCGAGGATTTGACCGCCTTGCTGCGGGCCGACGGCTGCACCGTGGACCACTGGGTGGGCTATTATTCGGGAACGCCCCGGCCGGGACTGCGCCAGCTGCACGGTCCGCGTCCGGTGCGTGCCCTCGTGCGCCTGGCGCATCGGCTGTCGGGCCGCCTGGGCTGGCCGGAACTGTTGCCGGCGGAGCTGGCTATCCTGGGCCCGCGCCTGTGGCGTTACGACGCGGTGCATTTCCACGACCTGCCCGGCGCGGTCTCGCCGCTCACGGTACGCGCCGCCCTGGGGGTCGGTCCGTGCCTGCTCACCCTGCACGATTGTTCGTTTTTCACCGGAGGCTGCATCCAGCCCCTGGAGTGCCCGCGTTTCGCGGCCGGTTGCGGGCACTGCCCCCAGCGGGGAATGTGGCCGCTTTCCGCCGGCCCGGACCGCACCGCCGCCCTGGCCCGGCTCAAGCGTCGGATCGTGCGCGTCGGCGTTGCCACCGGTCGCCTGCATCTGGTCGCGCCGTCCCGGTGGATGGCCGGCATGGTGGCCAGGGTCGGCCTGGACGTGCCGGTCACGGTCATCCCCAACGGCGTGGACACGCGCACCTACGCGCCGTTGCCCCGGGAGCAAGCCCGCGTCGGCCTCGATCTGTCGGCCGGGCGACCGGTGGTGCTGCTTTTGACCGGCTCCCTGGCCGACCGGTTCAAAGGCATCGGCCAGGCGGCCGCGGCCCTGCGCGAGCTCCCCGAGCCGCGCCCCGCGATCCTGGCCATCGGCCTGCCCGATCCGGCCATCCGGGAGCTTTTCACCGGGTTCGACATCCGCTTTCCGGGCTATATCGCCGACCGGGACGGCCTGGCCCGGCGGATCGCGGCCGCCGACGTGCTTCTCTATCCGTCGCTGGCCGACAATCTGCCCCTGACGGTGCTCCAGGCCATGGCCTGCGGCGTGCCGGTGGTGTCCTTCGCCACCGGCGGCATCCCGGAGATGATCGACCAGGCGGAAAACGGCTGGCTGGCCCCGCGCGGGGACGTCCCCGCCCTGGCGCAGGGGTTGCGCGTCGCCCTGGACCAGGGCCGGGCCCCGGCCTGGGGCCGGGCGGCGCGGGAGAAGGCCGTGGCCCGGTTCGACGAGGCCCGTTTCCTGGCTGCCCACCGGGAACTCTACCGGCGCGTCTGCCGGCCCCAATCGCAACCCCGCCGCCACGCCTGACCGGGACCGCCATGGACACGGTATTTTCCTTCGACGTCTTCGACACCTGCCTGACCCGGATTCATGCCCGACCGACGGATGTCTTTGCCGCCGCGGCCAGGCGTCTGTGGGCGGACCGGCCGGAACCCTTTCCCGTGGCCGAGGTCCACGACCTCGTGCGGCTGCGCACCACGGCCGAGACCCGGGCCAGGCAGAACCTCGGCGACCGGGAGGACCTCTCCCTGGATGCGATTTGCGCATGTCTGCCGGTCCCGAACCGCTGGGGCATCACGGCCGAGGCGTTGTACCAGGCCGAACTGGCCGCCGAAGCCGCCTGCCTGCGCCCGGTCGAGGCCGTGCGCGTGGAGGTCCGGGCGCTTCGGGCTGAGGGCCGGCGCATCGTCTTTGTCACGGACATGTACCTGCCCGGCGATTTTATCCGGGGGCAACTGGCCGCGCACGGGTTTTACCAGGACGGCGACGGCCTGTACGTCTCGGGCGATGTCGGGCTTTGCAAGTGGTCGGGACGGCTGTACCGCCATGTCCTGGCCCGGGAAGGCGTGGCAGCCGGGGCCCTGTGCCATGTGGGGGACAATCCGGTCAGCGATGTCCGGGTGGCGCGCCGGCTCGGGATACGCGCCAGGCTCTCGACTGCGGCCCGGCTGGCCCCCCGGGAGGAGCGGCTGGCCCGGCCGCTGCCCGGACCCGATCCGGCCGCGAGCCTGCTGGCCGGGGCCGCCCGGACCGTGCGTTGCGCAACGGGGCCGCAACCGGATGCCGTGGCCGATGTGGCCGCCGACGTGGCCGCGCCGGTGTTTCTGGCCTTCACGGCCTGGGTCCTGACCGAGGCCGCCCGGGCCGGGATCGAACGGCTCCATTTCGTGTCCCGGGACGGGCAGATTTTGTACCGCCTCGCCCGGACGCTACGCCGGGTGTGGCCGGAACTGCCCGAGCCGCACTATATCCACGGCTCCCGGCAAGCCTGGTTCCTGCCGGCCGTGGGGCGTTGTACCCGGGAGGCACTCGACTGGCTGTTCGTGCCGGGCCATTGCCGCCAGCCCGAGGTGATCCTTGCCAAGCTCGGCCTGACGCCAAGCGACCTGCCCGACCCGGGGCCGGCGGGCGCCGCCCGGGCGGCGTTCTGGTCCCGGCCGCTGCCGCCGGGCCGGGAAGGGGATTTCTGGGACCTGCTCGAACGTCCGGCCAATGCCCGCTGCGTCGAAGCCAGGGCCCGGCAGGCCCGGGAGCTGGCCGCCCGCTATTTTGCCGACCGGACCAAGGGGCTTGCCGCCTTTGCCTTGGTCGATCTGGGCTGGACGCTGAAAACCCAGGCCGCCTTGGAAACGGTGTTTCGGGAAAGCGGCCTGGATGTGCCGCTGTGCGGTTATTATTTCGGCGTGAGCGCCGCCCGGAGTGACGGCCTGGCCGGGCGCTACCGGGCCTTTCTCGTCGAGTCCACGCGCCATCTCGATCCGGCCGGGACGCTCAACCCGCTGTTTCGAAACGCCAATCTCCTGGAGCAGTGTTTCGCCCTGGCCGACCATGGGCAGGTGACCGGCTACCGGCTGGAGGACGGGCAAAGCGTTCCCGACCTGCGGCCGGCGGCTCCGGGCCAGCTCGCCTTGTCCGGCCGGGTCCAGGGGGCGATCCTGGCCGTGGCCGGGGCCTGGGCCGGGGAGGCGGCGGCGAGTAGCCTTGGGCCTGGGGCGTTGGTGGCTTTGACCCCGGCCGTGGTCGCCAATCTCGTGGACTTTCTGGCCGACCCGCGTCCCGGCGAAGCGGCGGCCCTGGGGCAGGTTCCGGTCCGGGACGACCAGAACGAAAGCCGGTGTCGCCGGCTCGTGCGGCCCTTGGGCCCGGGCGATCTGCTCCGGGCTTGGCTCAGCCGGCGGGGCTGGCGCCCTTGGCCGGCCTACGAGGCGTCCTGCGACTGGCTGGAAGGCGGTATTGCCCTGTCCCGGCCGTGGCTGCGGCCGGTCTTGCGCACGCGCCGGACCTTTGCCCTGTTGCGCGACTGGCGCAAGAGCTGTTGAGGAGAGGCCCGACCATGTGCGGCATTGCCGGCATCATCCGCTTCGACGGCGCTCCGGCCGAGGCCCGGCTCGGGGAAGCCATGGCCGGCAGCCTCGCCCACCGGGGCCCGGACGGCCACGGGGTGCTCGCGCAGGGCGGGGTCTGCCTGGCCCACACGCGACTGGCCATCATCGACCCGGCCGGCGGCGCCCAGCCCCTGGGGAGTGAGGACGGCAGCCTCCAGCTCGTTTTCAACGGCGAGATCTACAATTTCCGGGAACTGCGCCGGGAGCTGGTCGCGGCCGGACACCGCTTCGCCACCCGTACCGACAGCGAGGTCCTGGTCCACGGCTACGAGGCCTGGGGCGAGGGGCTCGTCGGGCGCCTGCGCGGCATGTTCGCCTTTTGCCTGGTCGATTTCGCCAACCGGCGGTTTTTGCTGGCCCGGGACCAGCTCGGCATCAAACCTTTGTTTTGGACCGCCGATCACAGCCGCCTGGCCTTTGCTTCGGAGCTTGCGGCCCTGCGCCTGCTGCCCGACCTGGAGACGGCCCTCGACTGGGAAGCCGTGGACCAGTACCTCCAACTGCAATACATCCCCCCCCCGCGCACCGTGTTCCGGGCCGTTTGCAAACTGCCGCCGGCGCACGTCCTGTCCGGGGATCTGCACGGCGCCGTGTCCGGGCCCAGGCGCTTTTGGTCCCTGACCTACGCGCCGCGCGACGATCTGTCGCCGGCGGCCTGGGAGGAGCGGCTGGACGCGACCCTGGACGACGCGATCCGGGCTCATCTCGTTGCGGACGTGCCGTTCGGGGCGTTTCTTTCCGGCGGGGTGGATTCGAGCCTGGTGGTCGAACGCATGTCCCGGCTGTGCGAGACTCCGGTCAGGACGTTCGGCATCGATTTCGAGGACGCGGCCTGTTCCGAGGCCGCCTACGGCCGGTTCGTGGCCGAACGTTTGGCCACTGAGCACCACGTGCGCACCGTGCGTCCCGACGCCCTGGCCATCCTGCCCGAGCTGTTGCGCCATTTCGGGGAGCCCTTTGGCGACAGCTCGGCCGTGGCCTCGTGGCACCTGGCCCGGCTGGCCCGGGAACATGTGCCCATGGTGCTGTCGGGCGACGGCGGGGACGAGGCCTTCGGCGGCTATGCGTCGTACGCGCTGTGGCTCTCCGGGGTGGATCACAGAAGCGCGCCCTGGCCCCAGTTTTCCGATGACCTGGGCCGGTTTTTGAGCCTGGTGAGCTATGTGAATCACCCCTTCCGGGCCAGGCTCTGGCGCGAGCCCTACCGGTGGGTGCTCGACGCCCCCTTTGCCTGGCACGAGTCGGTGTTCGCCGGGCTGGCCGGATTGCCGCTGTTGGCAAAGGCCCGGCTGTGCGACGTGGCCGCCTATTTGCATGGGGATATCCTGGCCAAGGTCGATGGCACGAGCATGGCCCATGGCCTGGAGGTGCGCACGCCTTTGGTGGACGTGCGCGTCATGGAACTGGCGTTTGCCATGCCCGAGGAGCTGCTCATGGCGCGTGATGCCGAGGGCGCTTGGCAGGGCAAGTTGGTGCTCAAAAAACTGCTGGAGCGGTCGTTTCCGCCTGCCTTTGTCCACCGGCCCAAACAGGGCTTCGCCCTGCCCCTGGCCGCCTGGTTCGGGGAAGGGGGGGCATACCGGCGGCATCTGGAAACGCGTTTGCTCGGGCCGGATTCGCGGTTGCGGCCGCTTTTCCAGGCCGAGCCCATGGAGCGGCTGGTGCGGGCCGTGAGCACGGGACCATTGTGGGTGCTGCTCGCCCTCGAACAGTGGCTGCGCCAAAACGGATACTGACGGAGAGACGTTGTGCGGCAACAGGAACGGCCCCGGGAAAAACCGATCCGGGTCCTTTTTTTCTACGACGTGGAAGGCTGGGCCTGGTGGAACAAGATCCGACACATCCGACGCCATCTGCCGGCCCGGTTTTCCGTGGACATGCAGCGCATCGGCACGCCTTTTGACCACGGGCGCTACGACTTTATCGTCATTTTCGAGCATTTCTTCCTGCGCCATATGACCGGCGTGCCGCGCGCCAAGATCGTGATGGGCAGTTGCTGTCCGAGGACCCTGGACGGCCTGCGCACCGCCCTGCCCGGATCGGGTGTGGCCGCGGCCGTCCTCAATAACCTGCCCGGCTACCGGGCGGTCAAGGACGTCTACCGGTCCTATTACTGCCCCAACGGCGTGGATGCGGCTCTTTTTGCTCCCGCGCCCCGGCCGGTGGAGGACTTTTCGGTCTGCTGGGTGGGCAACGCCGCTTCCATGGGCAACAAGGGCCTCGACCTTATCGTCGCTGCCTGCGACCGGGCCGGGGTGCCGCTTTGCGCCCTGGATCAGCAGCAAAAGATCGCCCAGGGCACGGTCATGGGTCAGGAGGCACTGCGGGACACGCTCTATCACCGGGCCGCGGCCTACGTCTGCGCCTCGGAGATGGAGGGCACGCCGAACCCGTGCCTGGAGGCCATGGCCTGCGGCCTGCCGGTGGTGACGACCCGGGTCGGCAACATGCCCGAGGCCGTCCGGGACGGGGTGAACGGCCTGTTCGTCGAGCGCTCGGTGGAGAGTCTGACGGCCGCCTTGCGCAGGCTGCGTGACATGGATTGGCGGGCCATGGGCCGCAGTGCCCGGGCCGGCATCCTCGAAGGCTGGACCTGGACGCACATGGCCGCCCGGTACGAACGGATGTTTTGCGACCTGGCGGACGGGCGGGCCGATGTCCCGGAAGCTTCGGACGCTTTGACGCGACCTGCCTGATCTGCGAAGGTCCCGGCCGATCAGGGCGCGGGCAAGGCGTTGTGGCGACGGAACCTATGAACCAGCATTCCGAAATCATTGCGATCATTCCGGCGCGCGGCGGTTCGCGCGGCATCCCCAGGAAGAATGTCCAGCTTCTCGGGGGGAGTCCCCTTGTGGCCTGGAGCATCCGGGCGGCCCGTCGTTGCGACGGGATAGACCGGGTGATCGTGTCCACGGACGATGCGGAAATCGCGGCCATTTCCCGGGAATATGGCGCGGAAGTCCCGTTTTTGCGCCCGCCGGAACTGAGCCGCGACGACTCTTTGATCGGCGAGGCCGAGACCCATGCCATCCGGCAGCTCGAAGCCGCCGGCAGCTTGGTGGGGGGGTATCTGACCCTCTATCCCACCCATCCGTTTCGCACGCCGGACATGCTCGAAAAGGCCGTGGCCGCGGTCCGGTCCGGGCACCATTTCAAGACGGTCAAGCCCATCCGCGTGCGGCCGGGCCAGTACGTGACCCTGGGCGAGGGCGGAATCCTGCGGCCCGTCACCCCCCTGCTCCCGGGCCTGCGCCTTGGCGTGCAGTACCGGCCTTACGGCCTGATCAGCGCCTTTGCCCGGGGCGAGGTCTCGGGCCGGGTGGTCTTTTATCCGGTCACCGATTCGCTGGCCCTGGTGGACATCGATACCCCCGCCGATCTCGAACGGGCCAGGGCCCTGGTGGCCGAGGGCGGGCTCCATGCCTGATCGCCCGGCCTACGCGGTGCTGCTTTCGGCCTGCCGCGAGGACCTCGATCCGCTGCGGCCCTTGTCGGACGTCGCCGCCGGGCTTCTGGCCGCGCGCTCTCTCCTGGGCCGCGCCCCCGAGGTCGTGTCCGTCCTCGTCGTGACCGATGTTCCGGCCCTGGCCCGGGAACTGGCCCCGGCCGGCGCGGACGTGGTGCTGGCCCCGGACACGGTCGAGCCCGAGACCCCCTTGCCCCGGGGGCTCGCGGAAGGCTTGCCGGAACTGGAGCGACGCTCGGATGGGCCGGACACGCTTTGCCTGGTCGCGGGGATGCCGGATGCGCGGGCCCTGGACGCGGACGTGGCCCGGCTCAGACAACAGTGGCGGGACGGGGCGGCGCGGATCGTGGTCAGCCTCAGCCGGCCGGACGATCCTCCCTGCCAGTTGCAAGGTTATTTTCGGATGCGGGGCGTGGGGTTCCTGCACGCCTTCGAGGACGGGGAGGCGGCGGCACCGTGGCGGGCAAAGGGTTTTTATCCGTCCCGGGCCTTTGCCGCGCTGCCGTATTTGGGCACTGGCGTCGTGGACGGAGCGCGCGTCGTGACCGAGGACGGGCGCATGCGCGTGTTGTTTTCTGCCCCGGAGCTCGATGCCTGGCTGGCGGGCCTGGGATTCCCGGGGCCGGCCACCCCGGCCGGAGCCGTGGCCTTTGGGAGCGGCGCACCGGCCCGGGTGCTTCTTTTTACCAGCCAGGGGCGGTCGTATCTGGCCGCGTCCGATCCGGAGGGTGGGCCGGTCGAGCTTGCCCTGGAACTGGCCCAAGGCCGGGAGGTCGCGATCCTGCCCTATCATCTCGACCCTGGACAGTGGGCGCAGTTGCCGGGTCCGGTTGCCGGGTTGGGCTTCTTTTACAGTCTGCTCGGGGAGCCGGAGGCGGGGCGGTATGACATCGCCCTGGACCTGCCCGTCCTTGACGCCCCGTGGTGCCGCAGCGACGGCGTGCTCACCGTGCGCGCCACGGGCAGGCCGATTTACGGCCGGCAAAATTTTCCCGAGTGCCATCAGATAGATGGTCGGTATGCCTGGGGCCGGATCGCGGATCTGGGCCGGTTTTCCGCCTTGCTGGCCCAGGGCCTGGTCCAGGGGCTCTGCCTCTAACGTCCCGGCATCATTCGTGCAGGTGTTTGCCATGCTGTCCTTTGCCGCACTGCGTCATGCCTGCAAAACCGGCCCGGAAGCCGCCTTGGCGGTCCTCTGCCGGCTGCGGGAGCAGTGGGAAAAAGGGCAACACGACCGCTGGAATCTTCTCCCCATCGCCGCCCTGGCCAGGCTGTCCGGCAATACGGCCATGGCCGAGCGGGTGGAGGTCCAGGGAGCGGCCCTGGCCGAACAGGCCCTTGCCGACTGGGACGAGCGGCTGGCTTTGCTGGGGGATCTGGTCGACGCGTGCCGTGCTTTCGCGCTGCCCGAGGCGGCCCGGGAGGCGTTTGCGCTGTTGTTGCGCCACGATCCGCTGCGCGCGTCGAGCCCGGCCTGGCTGGCGCCGTCTGCGGCACCATCGGGCAGCGGCTGCGGCACGGACCTTCCCGGACCCGTGCGCCTTGCGCCGGCACGGTCCCTGGTCCTGCCCCCGGATACCGACGTGCGGCACCTGTGCGGCCTGGGTGACGCTTTGGCCGTGCTTACCAACGTCGAGCCGCGCCTGCTGCTGCTTTTGGACACGGCCGGGGAGACGCGGGGCGCGGTTGCTTTTTCGCGTCCGCCGAACAGCCTCTTTCCGTTCGGTGACGGGCAAATCGGGATTTGCGACCCGGACGGCTGTTGCGTGCACGTGTACGACCGGGCGTGCCGGCCGGTGCGTACCCTGGACTTGGGGCAGGCGGTGGGGGACGGCTCCCTGCCCAGGCCGCTCTACGGCTGCTTTTGCGGGGAGCGCGTGTACTGCGTCGTGCAAACGGGCGGGGCCAACCGCATCCTGTGCTGCGACACGGGTGGGGACAAACCGGCCGGGGCGTATCTCGAAGGGTTTGCGGGCACGAATTTCCTCAAGATTTTCAGCCACGACGGGCAGGTCTTCGCGGGCACGTCCCAGCGTTTGTTCCAGGTCTTCAAACCGTCCGGCACGATGCTTGGCCTCGATCTCGCGGCCAGTGTGCCCCTCGATGCCGCGCCCTACCATTTCGCTTTTGCCGGGCGGCATGTTTTCTGCTCGTCCCGGGACTGGCTCTTTAGCCTGGATACGGACTTTCACCTGGCCGGCCGGCTGCGCGTCGATGCCGGGATATTTCCCGAAACGCCGCCGCCCGGGCGTTGGCCCGTGCCGGCCGTGACCGCGTCCCCGGACGGGACGATCCTTTGGTTGACCCTGGTCATGTCCAACCGGCTGTACGGGTATCGGGTCCACGGCTGAACATCAGGCAGGGCAGAATGGGAGACACGCGACGCACCCGGGAGGAGCAGGGCATGGACGACAGGCGATCCCCTTCCACCATCGCCATTGAGTTGACGAACGTTTGCAACTCCAAGTGCGTTTTCTGTCCGCTTTTCCACGGGCCGGAGCCCATGGACAGGACATTGCGCCCCGGAATGAGCATGGACAGGGGACTGTTTGCCAAGATCGCCCGGGAGATCGTGGCGGCGGGCTGGTCCCCGGAAACCATCTATCTCAATTTGCACGGCGAACCGCTGCTCGATCCTCTGTTCTCCGAGCGTTTGCGGGTCCTGTCCGAGCTGTCCCTGGCGGGCGCGGTCGATTTGCAGACCAACGCCTCGGCCCTGGGGCGCGGGCAGGCCGAGGCGCTCATTGCCGCCGGGGTGCGGCGCGTGACCGTAGGCTTCGACGGCGCGACGCGGCAAACCTACCAGGCCCACCGGCGCGGCTGCGAATATGACCGGGTGCTGGCCAACATCCGCCAACTGGCCGCGCTGCGTGACGCCGGGCGCTCGCCGTTGCGCATCGCCATCCAGTACGTGCGCACCCGCCGCAACAAAAACGAGGTTCTGGCGGCCTACGGCCTGTTCAAGGAATTTCTGTCTCCGGACCGGGACTGTTTCCAATGTACCGTTTCCAACGACTGGGCTCGGGAGTCGCTGCGCGAGGCCGGCGTGGTGCTCGCCGGCGGAGAGGCGGGCGTGCCGACCCAGGCCTGTCCGAACGTCTTTTCCCAGCTCATGATCAGTGTCGACGGCCGGGTGCCGGCCTGCTGCTGGGACTACAATTTCGAGGCGGCCGCCGGTCCCCTGGGTCATGTGGCCCAGGCGTCGCTGGCCGAGGTCTGGGGCGGCGAACCCTTTGCCCGGCTGCGCAACGTCTTCGCCGCCCTGGATGCGGAAGCGATGTCGCCGCTGTGCCGGGGGTGTCCGCGCACGAAACCGGATACCGTTCCCGGACTCCTGCGCGCCATGGAACAGGAGTTGCGCCCGGCGCTGCCGCAGGGTGTCCTGGATTTTTCCCCTTCGGGGCTGACCCTTTATTTCGGGGCCTGACCCGGACAACGCACGCGAGGGTGTGCCGCATGCCGCCGAGTGAAACACAGGCGTTCGGCGCCGTTTACGAACGTATTTTAGCGGTCTACGAGGACCTGGGCTATTCAAGGGCCCTGGTCGGTCGCTGGGCCATGCCCGAGCGCGATGCCGGGCTTTTGGCCGAGGCCTGCCGGCGGTTGTCCCCACGCCGGGTGCTGGAGGTGGGCACCTATGTCGGAGTGTCGACCATGGTTCTGGCCTTGTGCACGCCGGACGGGACGCGCATCCACACGGTCGATCCGGGGTTGCCCCTGCGCGTCGAAAACGAGGCCATGGAGTGCGACGGCTGCGGGGCCGACCTGGGGGTGACCACCACGGAACTGGCCCGCCGGGCCGCCGGCCGGCTGGGGGTCGCGGACAAGATCGTTTTTCATACCGGCGCGTTTTCCCTGCCCCTGACCTTTGCCGGACCGGGGCTGCTCCTTGGCGCCCCGGTCGGACCGGCGGTGTGCCGGGAGGCCGGCCCCTTCGATTTCGCCCTGATCGACGGCCTGCATTTCGGCGACGCGGTGGAAAGCGATCTGTGCTGCCTCCAGGGCGCCATGGCCGCCACCGGCGTCATGGCCCTGCATGATCTCATCGGCTGCTGGGGCTCCCAGGTCCGGGAGGCGGCGGCCCGGTTCCTGGAAGCATTCCCCGACTGGCGGCTGGAACATCCCGATTATGCCGACCTCTACTGGTCCCTGGGCTTTTTGCGCCGCACCCGGGAGGCGGTGCTGGAATCGGAGGCGCCCCCCCGGCCGGGACTCTTGCGCCCCGGACTGTTGCGCCATTTCGCCGGGGCCCTGGCCAGGCTTTTTCCCGGGGCCGGACTGGCCGTGGCCGGCGCGCCGCCGGAGCTTTTTCCCTGGCTTGCCGCTGCGGGCTTTGCCGACATTGTGATTCTTGAAGACGAGCCGAGGGCGAATCTCCCGGACGGACTGCCGGTGCTGCCCTTGGCCGCCCTGGCCGCTTCGGGCCGGCGCTTCGACGTTGTGCTGTGCCTGGGCGTCCTCGAACGCCGGCCGCCCGGGGACGAGGCCCGGCTGCTCGACGCCCTGACCGGGGCCGGGGATACGCTGGTGTTCGCGGCCACGCCGGTCGGCGAGCGGGGCGGTGACGCGCCCAACCAGCGACCGGCCGCCTGGTGGGCGGCCCGGCTCCTGGAGCGGGGGTACGTGCTGCGCGACAGCCTGCGCCCGCTGCTCGAACCCTGGACTTTCCCGACCGGTGCCAGGGACAAACGCGTGGAATCCTCTGCCCTGGCCACGCTGCTTGTGGCCCGAAAGGCGCGGCTTCCCCTGACGGAGAAGGACTGGGAGGCGGTGTACCTGGAAAACCAGCGCCGGCTGGAAAGCCTGACCCTGCAACAGATCGCCCTGGCCAATTTCTACTGGAACCAGGAATGGCGGCGCGAGGCCTACGAGGGCTACTTGCGGGACGCCCAGCGCGAGAACGCGCGCCTGCGCGAACGTCTGGCCCGCCTGGAAGCCCGGGCATCGGACGGCGGGGAGGACTAGCGCCCATGTGCGGCATCTGCGGACTGCTTTATAAGGACCGGTCGCGTCCGGTCGCGACCGGGGTCCTTGCGTCCATGGTCGCGGCCCTGGGGCATCGGGGCCCGGATGATCGCGGCGTGTGGACCGACGGCGCGGTGGGGCTCGGCCATGCCCGGCTGTCCATCCTCGATCTCGGTCCCCAGGGCCGCCAACCCATGGCCAACGAGGACGGCACGGTTTTCGTGACCTTCAACGGCGAGATCTACAACCACGCCGAGCTGCGCACCGTGCTTGAGGCCAAGGGCCATGTCTTCCGGTCCGCGACCGACACCGAAGTCCTCGTGCATCTGTGGGAGGAGTGCGGCGAATCCTGTGTCGAGCGCCTGGCCGGCATGTTCGCCTTTGCCATTTGGGACACCCGGCGCCGGCTGCTGTTTCTGGCCCGGGACCGGTTCGGCAAAAAGCCGCTGGTGTACGCCGACCTGGCTGATCGGTTCGTGTTCGCCTCCGAGGCCAAGGCCATTTTGTGCGAGCCGGATTTCGAGGCCGCTCCGGACCTGCTCGGCCTCCACGGCTACCTGACCATGCAAAGCCTGCCGGCGCCCCTCAGTGCCTTTCGCGGGATGCGCAAGCTGGCGCCGGCCCATTGCCTGACGCTCGGAGAGCAGGGGACGCGGCTGCGCCGCTATTGGAAGCTGACCTACGCGGACAAGTTGCGGGTCGACACCCGGCGCGACGAAGAGAACCTGTTCGCCCAGTTGCGGGAGCTGTTGCGCCAGGCCGTGGCGAAGCGGCTTCGCAGCGATGTGCCCTTGGGGGCGTTTCTCTCGGGCGGGCTCGATTCCTCCATGGTGGTCGCCATCATGATGGAGCTGCTCGGGCGGCCGGTCAAAACCTTTTCCATCGGCTTTCGCGAACCCGAGTACGACGAATCCCGATACGCGCGCCTGGCCGCCGCCCATCTGGGCGCAGAGCACCACGAGCTGGTCCTTTCTCCGTGCGACGCGGATTTTCTCACGGAGCTGGCCTTTTTCTACGACGAGCCCTTTGCCGACAGCTCGGCCATTCCGACTTTTCTGCTGTCGCGCCTGACCCGGGAACACGTCACCGTGGCCCTAAGCGGCGACGGCGGGGACGAGAATTTCGCCGGCTATCCCCGCTACGTCATGAGCGAGCGGGACCGGACCTGCGTCCCGGCGGTTCCTGCCTTCTGGACCGGAGACGCGGACGCTTTGAGCCTGTCCCCGACCCTTTTCAATTACTATCTGCGCATCACCCATTTCCACGAACTTTACCAGAAGGACCTGTACGCGGGCGATCTGCTCGAACTGGCCGGGAAACATCCGGGCGTGCGGTTCATGCTCGATATCACGACGGCAAGCGATGCCCGCGACGCGACCGACGTCATGCTCGACCTCGATTTCCAGCGCTATTTGCCCGACACGCTCATGACCAAGATCGACATCGCGGCCATGGCCCATGGCCTGGAAGTCCGCTGTCCCTGGCTCGACCACGAACTGGCCGGATTCGTGGCCCGTATCCCCAGCCGGCTGAAACTGCGGCCGGACGGCCAGGGCAAGTACCTTTTCAAGCGGCTGGCCGAAGCCTATCTGCCCCGGGAGATCATTTATCGGAAAAAAATGGGTTTCGGCGTGCCCATTGATGCCTGGTTCCGGGACAGCCTGCGCGATTTCGTCCACGACGTGCTGACCAGCGCCCGGGCCCGGTCCAGGGGGTATTTCCGCGAGGGTTACGTGACCCGGCTTCTGGAGCGCCACAATGCCAATACCGGCGAAAACTGGCACTACCACATCTGGAATCTGTTCATGCTCGAAATGTGGCACCTGACCTACATCGACAAGGTCCTGTCCCGTCCGGCGGCCGG
>JAWRKJ010000163.1:0-3544 GCA_040307025.1 Desulfovibrionaceae bacterium
GGCCTGGGCGGCCGGTGGAGTCGGGGCCGCTTGCGGCACGGCCGGTTGGGGCGCCGGGGTCGCCTGGGGAACCGGCCGGGTGGCGGCGGCCGGGGCGGCCGGGGCCGGTTTGGTCGGCTGCGCGCCGGCGGGCACGCTGCGGCTGAGCGCCAGGCGCAGGTGGCGCAATTCCGCCAGCATGCCGCGCTGGGTGGCCAGCATTTCTTTCTGGACAGCCAGAATTTGTTGCAAAAGGGTCTCTTCCATGTCCGGGTCCCTACCATGCCCTCCCTGGGCCGGTAAAGCGTCCCGGACCGCGAAAACACCCCTTCCTTAGCGGCCCAGGGCAGCCAGGGTCGGACTCATGGAGGCCAGGCAGGCCTCGGCCAGAAGCCTGGCGCCGTAGGGCATGAGGTGCACGCCGTCCTTGGTGCGGATGGGCCGCGTGCCGCCGGAGATGGACAGGGACGGGGCATAACGGCCCTTGGCGTCGGCCAGGGTCCGGGACACGTCCACGAACCGGCAGCCGGGCAGGGACGCCACTTGCCTTGCAATGATGGCGTTTATCGCCGCCACGTCGGCGTTGAGCCGGGCATCGGCCATGACCGGGGCGCCGATCCAGTAGATGCGGGCCCGGGAATTCCCGCTGCGGGCCAGCTCCACCAGCCGGCGCACGCGCCGGGTGTATTCCGCTTCCCAGCCGGGGCGGCCGAAGGCGACCTTGGCCCCGTCCGGCCGGGTCAGGGTCTGGTTGTCGTTGGTGGCGATCATAATAAGCACGGTATCGGCCCGGGTGGCGGCGCTTTGGCGGGCCATCTCGCGTTCCCAGTCGAAGAAGTCGGGCCGGGCCAAACCGCTTGAGACCTTGCCCTTGGCCGCGAAGGTGGTGCCCGGACGGCCGGCCAGCAAGGGGCGCAGGGCGTCGGCCAGGAAAATGGACAGCGAGTCCCCGGCCACGAGCACGGACCGGCCCGGTGGACTGCTGGGCGCCTGGGCGAGGGGGCGGACCGGAGCGGCCCGGGGCGGGGTGGGCGGCGTTGACGGATTCTTGACGGCAACGGGTTGCGGCGCGGCGCTGGCCACGGCCGGAAGGGTTTTTTCCGGCTCCGGAGCGGCCGCTTGCGTTGCCACCGGTTGTGCGGCGGGCTCGGGATCGACCGGCGGCAAGGCCAGGCTGACCAGCCGCCAGGGCTTGGCAGGGCCACCCAGGTGGGTTTGGCGTACTGTCAGCCGCCCGTCCAGGGGATGGGTGGCGGCCGGGTCCACGACCAGGCGCACGGCAAAGGGCGTGACCTGCCGGCGCAGGGCATGGCGGTCGGGGGAGGGTGTGACCGGCTCGGGCCGGCCGAGGTCCAGGCTGGCGATGAGCCGGCACAAACCGTCCTGCCCGGGGATGGTGCCCGCCACCGCGGGCGCGGTCGGCACGGGTTCCGGATGGGTCGGCCGGGGCACGGCCAGAAGGCTGGCTGTGGCCACCAGGGCGGCCAGGACGAGATCTGTCCTGAGCCGGCGGAGTATGCGGAGGGCCTGGGTGCTGGTCGACATGGGCGTTCGGGGTTTGCCGCGCGACCGGGACGTTCCGATCGGGGCTTGGGAGGGAGATTGCAAAGCCCGGGCCGGAATGATGGGTGGTTAACAACTTGAAATAAAAGGATTTATATTTTGAGACAGGTGTCGGAACGCTGACGGTTTGGGGAAGACGGTTGCCTTTTGACGACGCCGACGCTAGCGTGCCGCACATCCCGACAAGGTGGTCAAGACGCGCGATGAACATCACGAGTTTCGAATTCGCTCTTTTTTTCGCGGTGATATTGCCGCTCAACTGGCTTTTGCGCTCGCGCGCCGGGGTTTACCGGCTGTTTCTGCTCCTGACTTCCTATGTCTTTTACGCCTCGTTCAATGCCAAGTTTCTGCTCATCCTGCTGGTGTTCAGCTTCCTGACCTGGTTTTTCGCCGTGATCTTCGCCGAGACCTCGGATGCGCGGTTCCGGCGGTTCTGCGTGTTCCTCTATGCGGCCTTTTCCCTGGGAATTCTCGTTTTCTTCAAATATTACGAAATGTTCTATATTTCGGCCGACTGGCTCTACCGGGTCTTCGGGGCCAAGAGCCCGGTGCCGCTGCTCGATGTCATCATGCCCATCGGCATCTCCTTTTTCACCTTCCAGGGCATGTCCTACGCCATCGACGTGTACCGCGATCCCTCCAAGTGCGAACGGAGCCTGGTCGAGGTGCTGTGCTTCATCGCCTTTTTTCCGACCATCCTGTCGGGCCCGATCCTGCGGGCCGGCAACTTCCTGCCCCAGCTCAAAAAGGAACGCGTCACCGGCACGGACTTCAACCGGGCCTTTTTCCTGCTCACCCGGGGACTGGTCAAAAAAATCATCCTTTCGAGCTATCTGTCCGAACACATCGTACGCAGCACCTTTGGCGCGCCCGAAGGCTTCACCTCGGCGGCGGTGCTGGTCGGCATCCTGTCCTACGCCGTGCAGATCTACTGCGATTTTTCCGGCTATTCCGATCTGGCCCAGGGTGTGGCCCTGCTCATGGGCTTCGATGTCCCGGACAACTTCAACCTGCCCTATGTGGCCCTGAGTCTGCGCGATTTCTGGCGCCGCTGGCACATCACCTTTTCCTTGTGGCTGCGCGACTACCTCTACATCTCCCTGGGCGGCAACCGCAAAGGCCGGTTGCGCAAGTACGCCAACCTCGTGGTCACCATGGGCCTTGGCGGCTTGTGGCACGGCGCGGCCTACAACTTTCTGGTCTGGGGCTTCATCCACGGCTTCGGCCTGATCTGGGCCCATCTGGTCAACGAGTACCGTTCGGCCCGGGCCGCGGCCCGTAGCGCCGCCGGTCTCCCGACCGCTCCCGGCGTGTTCGGTTATGCCTGGATCGGCCTGTCCTGGGTCGCGACCTTTGCCTACGTCAATCTGGCCTGGGTCTTTTTCGGGGCCGAGGACGCCGGCAAGGCCGTGGACATCCTGCGCCGGGTGGCGGCTTGGGACAACAGCGGCGCGGGTTTTAACAAGGTCTGCCTGGGCATGGTCGTGGTGGTGTTGGCGGTGCAGCTCCTGCACCTGACCGGCCGGGATGTGTTCCGGGTGGCCTTCGAACGCCTGCCGGTCCCGGTCCGGGGGCTCGCCTTGGGGCTTGCGGCCACGGCCATTTTGAAGCTTGGCCCGGACGGCGTGCTGCCCTTTATTTATTTCCAGTTCTGACGCCGGATCAGATCGCTGCGGCCAGCCGTTGCCAAGCCTGTTCCTGGCGGGCGCGGCCGGCCGCGACAGCCCTTTTTCACACCCTCATTTTTCTTCTTTTTTTCCGCCTGTTCGGGAGATTTGGTATTTTTCTTGTAAGCAAGGTCCCGTTCTGGTAGTCTGGAGACCCAGGATGGGAAAACGGCCATGGCGGTCGGACTGTATGGCAAGGGCCTCGAATCATGAGAAAATAAATGATCGAGGAGGCATGGGCACCTGCTTTGGTCCGGCGACAGGGACGCCGGTCGTATCACTGTTTCATACCATCCGGGGTCGCGTTTCTCACATTGTCATGCCGCCACCGGGAC
>JAWRKJ010000164.1:0-5316 GCA_040307025.1 Desulfovibrionaceae bacterium
CCCCCACGGAGGCGGGTGTGCTTAACGCCTAAAGATTATACTTTTTCTTGAGTTCCTGCCAGTAGGGATCGGCCATCAGGAGCTTGAGCCCCTTGTTGATCTTCTCCTGGAACTCCTTGTCTTCCTTGCGCAGGGCATAGCCATATTTCTCGGGGGCGGCGTCGAAGGTGCCGGCGATCTTGAAGCCGGGCTTCTTCATGGCCTCCTTGGCGATGGTGCTGTCCATGCCCGAACCGGCGATGCGGCCGATCTTCAGGTCTTCGATGGACAGGTCGGTGGAATCGTAGGGCACGACCTCGAACTTGTAGCCGGGCTGGGTGGACAGGGTTTCGAGCAGCTTGGCCGTGACCGTGCCGCGCTGAACGCCGAGTTTCTTGCCGGATTTGAGCAGGGTGTCGAGGTTGGCCTTTTCCTTGTCGCCGACCAGCAGCACCTGGGTGACTTCATAATAGGGGATGGAGAAGTCGACGATCTTGGCCCGATCCGCCGTGGCGCTCATGCCCGAGGCGATGATGTCGATTTTTTTGGCCACCAGGGCGGGGATGATGCCGTCCCAGTCCATGGGCTGGTGTTTGACCTTGAAGCCCATTTTTTTGGCAATCCAGTCCAGGGACTCGACATCGAAGCCGGTGGGCTTGCCGTCCTTGTCGACGAAGCCGAACGGAGGAAAGCCGAAGTCGATGCCGTTGACATAGGTTTTTTCTTCGGCCTGGGCCAGGCTGCCAAAGCAGAGGACAAGGGCGGCCAGGGTGGCCAGGAAAAGGCCGAAACGCATACGCATGGTTCGCTCCCGGGGTTGAGGTGGCGCGAAGAGAGGGCCGCAGCCGTAACCAATGCCGTCGGATTCCTGGCGTGGTTGTGTGGATCACGCTGGACCGGTTTCGGGATAGCAGAGAAGGACTTGCCGGGCAAGGGCGACTGCCGCCCAACCCGTCCTTGTCGCAGACGGTGGTTACAGGACCGTGGCGGCCAACACCCGGTTGCGACCGGCCATTTTGGCTTCGTAGAGTTTGCGGTCGGCCATGCCCAGCAGGGTTTGTGGAAGCTGGCCCGGTCGCGGAATGGCCATGGCCACGCCAAGGGTGACCGTGACCACGTCGGACACGCCCGAGCCTTGGTGCGGCATGTCCAGGGCTGCCACGGCCCGTCGCATATCCTCGGCCAGATGGGCCGCGCCGGACAGGGTCGTGTCTTCGAGCACCATGGCGAATTCCTCGCCACCGTAGCGGGCGGCCAGGTCGCCCGGCCGCTTGAGGGTGCCTTCCAGGGTACGGGCCACCTTGCACAGGCATTCGTCGCCGGCCAAGTGCCCGTAGGTATCATTGTAGGCCTTGAAGTGGTCGATATCGGCCATGATGAGGGAGACAGGAGTGGCGTGGCGCAAGGCTTGGCGCCAGGAACGTTCCAGGGTGTCGTCGAAGCGGCGGCGGTTGGCGATGCCGGTCAGTCCGTCGCGCATGGACAACGTTTCCAGGATATCCCCCCGGCGTTTGAGCTCCACGTGGGTGCGCACCCGGGCCTGGACAATGGGGATGCTGACCGGTTTGACGATATAGTCCACCGCACCGATGGCCAAGCCCAGGGTCTCGTCGGCCACGTCGCCCTTGGCGGTCAGGAAGATGACAGGGATATGGCGGGTGGAGGGTGTGGCTTTGAGTCGACGGCAGACTTCGTAGCCATCCATTTCGGGCATGAGGATGTCGAGCAGGATGAGATCGGGCGGCACTTCGCACACGAGGCGCAAGGCTTCGGCGCCGCTCGTGGCGATGCGCACGTCGAATTCCGAGCGCAGGCTTTCGGTCAGTATTGTGAGATTGGACGGGGCATCGTCGACGACGAGGACTGTGGCTGGCGTATGGGGCATTTCCATAGAACAAGGGTCTCCGCACCGGGGACGTTGGGGCTCCTCTAGCCTTCCGGACGGACAAGCGCAAGGCCGATATCAGGTGTTCTTTGCCCGGGACCGGCGATTGGTCAGCCAAACACCCAACAGGACGCAACATCCGCCTGTGGCTAAAGATGGGGACAAGGGTTCGCCGAGCAGCAGCCAGCCGAGCAGGACCGCCAGGACCGGGACCAGATTGATGAAAATGCCGGCCCGGGTCGGGCCGATGGCCTGAACCCCTTCATAATACCAGGAAAACCCAAATCCGGTCGCCAGGAAACCGAAAAACAACAGCAACGCCCAGGCGCCTGGACCGGCCGTGGCCATGTCACGGATCAGACCGTGGGCCAGGGCCAGGGGCAGCAGCATGGCCGCGCCGAGCAGGCAGGACCAGGTCACCGAGGCAAAGGGCGGTACCTGCTCCATGGCCTTCTTGCCGGCCAGGGTATAGGCGGCCCAGGTGAGCACGCAGCCGAAGATGCACAGGTCTCCGGTCGAGGGCGGACGGGCGGCCAGGGCCAGGGGATTGCCGCCGGAGACGATGACGGACACGCCCGTAAAGGCGACGACGATGCCGGCCACCTTGGACAGGGTGAAGGCTTCTTTGAAGAACAAGCCGGAAAACAGCGCCACCACCGCCGGGATGGAAGCCGATATCAAGGAGGCGCGGCCGGCGGGAATGCGCTGCAAGCCGGCGAAAAAAAATACGTTGTAGCTCAGGATGCCGGTGGCGGCCAGGGTCAGCAGCCAGGGAAGGTTGCCCCGGGTGAGCTTGGGGATGCGGCCCTCGATGCGCGCGGTCAGGAAGACCAGAAACACCGAAGCCAGGGCGAAACGCAAAAAAGCCGAGGAAAAAGGCCCCATGGACCGGCCCAGAACCCGGCCGGCCACCCAGGTCCCGCCCCACAGGATAACCGAACCGATGAGTTTTGCGTAAATAGGTGTCATGTTTTTTCCGCTTGCCGCGCAAGCGAGCGATGCTGCCCCAAACCCGGGGCATTGTCATCAGGGCCCCGGGCGACCTCCCTCTTGACCCGGCAGCAAAAGCGCGGCACCCAGTCCCAAGCGGCGATACAACCTGCAGCCAGGCCGGAGGGCGCGAGGGAGCGTCAGCACCGGTCCGGGAGAATTTCGTGGAAGCACACGCTACGACGACGGATAAAGCCAGGGCCGAGGCGCTGCATGAGGCGGCTTTGGAAGCCCTGTCCCGCAAGGAGCTCGACGCGGCCCGGGAAGGTTTCGAAAAGGCCCTGCTCGCCTTCGAAGCTTGCGAGGATGCGGTAGGGCAAGCCATGACGCGCCACAATCTGGGGCTGACCTGTCAGGAAGCCGGGGACCTCGACGCGGCCCGGACCTGGTTCGAACAGTCCCTGGCCATCAGCGAACAGGAAGGACTCGACGGCGGTATCGGTGTCACCTGTCACCAACTGGGCATGGTGGCCCAGCTCGGCAAGGATTACGCCAAGGCCAAGGACTGGTACGAGCGGGCCCTGGCCGTGGAAGAGAAGCTGGAAAACGCACCGGCCGAGGCCAAGACCTGCCATCAACTCGGGTTGTGCGCCCACTATGCCGGCGACCTGGAGGCGGCTCGGAAATGGTATGACCGTTCCGTAACCATTTTCGAGGGCCTGGGCGACAAGGGAAACGCGGATAAGACCAAAAAATTGTTGGATTATCTGACGGATTACGAACGCCAGGGCGGCGACGTCGAACATCCCGACTGCCTCCACCACAAACACTGATCAAGCGAAAATCGTAGAGAACCCCCGGGCGGCCGCAGGAATCTCTCCCTGGCACGTCCGGTAGCGACCGCGAACCGGATGGTCCAGGAGGGCGTGCCCTCCTGGACGCCGGAGGCGTTCCCCCGCCTTCTCCGCTCCCGCGCCTACAGGATCTGCTCCAGGAACTTCTGCGTCCGGGGGTGCTGGGCGTTCGTAAAAAATTCGGCCGGGGTGGCCACTTCCAGAATCTGGCCGCCGTCCATGAACACGATGCGGTCGGCCACTTCCCGGGCAAAGCCCATTTCGTGGGTCACGCAGACCATGGTCATGCCTTCCCGGGCGAGCCGCGCCATGACGTCGAGGACCTCGCCGATCATTTCCGGGTCCAGGGCCGAAGTCGGCTCGTCGAACAGCATGATCTTGGGGCTCATGGCCAGGGCCCGGGCGATGGCCACGCGCTGCTGCTGGCCGCCCGAGAGCTTGGCCGGGAACACGTCGGCCTTTTCCAGGATGCCGACCTTGGTCAGCAAGTCCGCGGCTGTGCTGTCGGCCTCGGCCTTGGACATGCCCTTGAGCTTGATGGGAGCCAGGGTGATGTTTTGTCGGACGGTCTTGTGGGGGAAGAGGTTGAAGCTCTGGAAGACCATGCCCACTTCCATGCGGACCTGATTGATGTCCACCTTGGGATCGTAAAGGTCGTGGCCGTCCACCACGATGTTGCCGGAGCTGATGTCTTCCAGGCGGTTGATGGTGCGCAACAAGGTGGATTTGCCTGAGCCGCTCGGACCGATGATGACGACTTTTTCGCCGGGCGCCACGTCGAGGCTGACGTGGGACAGGGCGGTCACGTGGTCGTAATACTTGCAGACGTCCGAGATGGTGATGATGGCGTTAGCGTTTGACATGGTGGGACAGACGCTCCTCCATGATGCTCACGAGCTTGGAAAGGATCAGGGTGATGATCAGGTAGATTACGGCCACCATGGTGAAGGTCTCGAAGTACTCGAAGGATTCCGAGGCGAATTCCCGGCCCCGGCGCAGCAGGTCGGCCACGCCCAGGATGGAGACCAGGGACGTGTCCTTGAGCAGGGCGATGAATTCGTTGCCGACCGGCGGCAGGATGGTGCGCCAGGCCTGGGGCAGGACCACGTGATACATGGTCTGGGCCCGGTTGAAGCCGAGGGAACGTGCGGCCTCGGTCTGGCCCACCGGGATGGAGGCGATGCCGGCCCGGAAGACCTCGCCCATGTAGGCGCCGTAGCAAAAGCTCATGGCGATGACCGCGGCCAGCATGTCCGGCACGCGTACGAACCGGCCCAGGGCGTAGTAGATGTAAAACAGCTGCACCAGAAGCGGTACGCCGCGTACGATCTCGACATAGGTCGAGGCGATCAGATTGACATACTTGTTGCGCGAAATGCGGCCGAGCCCGGTGATCAGGCCGATGACCAGGGCCATGGCGATGGAAAATACCGTGACCTGGAACGTGACCAGGATGCCGTCAGGGACGAATTTGAAGATGCGCAGGTATGGATCGGGGCGGTCGATGAGGAGGTACGCCAGGACCGCCACGGCGCCGAGAAAGGAGATGCGCCAGGCGGAGACGAGACCTTTGTCGGAGGATTTGGGGATGGCGGCTCCGTCGCCGACATCGATGACAACGGGTTCGTGCCCGTTAGGGGCCTTGTCGTGTTTTTTCATGGGATGTCT
>JAWRKJ010000165.1:0-41045 GCA_040307025.1 Desulfovibrionaceae bacterium
TCCTGGACCACCGAGGTGACCGGACGCCAGAAATTGTCCCAAGTCAGGCCAAAGGTGAGCTGCACGGCGGCGACAAGGGCAAAGGCCAGCAGGAAGTAGGCTCCGAAGGAACTCAGGCTGCCGGAGAGCAGGTTGAAAATCGTCTGGCCGCAATAACCGCCGCCCTTGATGGCCCCGACCGACAGGCCGAAGATGCCCCACGGAGAGCTTAAAAGCGTCAGCAGCACCAGGGCCAGGCAACTGGCCCCGAATTTTCGCGCCAGAGGAAGCCGCAAGCCCGGAATGAAGCAACGCAGCCCAAGCCAGGTAAAGCCCAGACCTATCAAATAAGCCCCAAGCCCCAGGAATTCGACCCAGGTCCCGGCCCAGTTGGCGCCGGCCCGACCGGCCTTGTTCAAAATCACCTTGACCGGCGCGGCATAGTCGCTTGGGTTGTAGGTGATCAGCGACAACAGGGTGAAGGCCCCCAGAAACAGGGCGGTCAGGCCAAGGAGCTCCCGCGTCATGCGAAAGCTCCCCTGCGTGGGCTCGTGCTTATTCTCGGCCAATGTACGTCCCTGTACGGGTGTCCACCTTGATTTTGTCGCCGGTATTAACAAACAGCGGCACATTGACGCTGATGCCGCTTTCGACCTTGGCGGGCTTGGTAGCGCCGCTGACCGTGTCCCCCTTGACCCCGGGCTCGGTGTCGGTAACTTCAAGCACCACCGAGGCCGGCAGATCGACATCCAGGGGCATGCCCTTGTACATGAGCATGGAAAGCTCCATGCCGTCCTTGAGATAGCCGCTCTTTTCGCCGAGATGTTCCTTGCCGACATGGAGCTGCTCGTAGCTTTCCATGTCCATGAACACGTATTCATCGCCTTCGCGATAGAGATACTGCATGGCCTTGGTTTCAAGGTCCGGCTTGACCATCTTTTCGCCGGAACGGAAGGTGTTTTCCACCACCCGGCCGTTGATCATGTTTTTGAGCTTGGTGCGGATGAACGCGCCGCCCTTGCCGGGCTTGACGTGGAGGAATTCCACTATTTCATAGGGAATGCCGTCCATTTCGATCTTGAGGCCGCGCCGAAAGTCCGTGGTCGAAAGCATCGTGTCTCCTTGCTAAGATATTACATGAAGTTTGGATGGTCGGTGATTTGCCGCCACAGGGCCAGGATGGCCAGAACATAGCCCGTGAGCCCGAACCCGGCGATACAGCCGATGCAGTTTTTGCCAATCATGCTTTTTTGGCGCAACGGCTCGTCGGTCCGGGCGAAAATATTGGAGATATGCACCTCGACCGTGGGGATGCCGATCCAGGCCAGGCAGTCGGCCAGGGCCAGGCTTGTATGGGTGTAAGCGCCGGCGTTGAGCACGACCCCGTCCAGACCGTCCTTCCAGGCCTGCTCCAACCGGTCGATGCAATGCCCCTCGCTGTTGGCCTGGTGGAATTGCAGTTCCACTTCCTCGGGCCCAAGCCCGAGCATATCGCGAACCATTTCCGGCAGATCCTCAATGGTCCGGCTGCCGTATATCTCGGGTTGGCGCACCCCGATATAGCCCAGGTTGGGGCCGTTGAGCACCAGAATTCTCACCTTGCGCATCATGCTCCTTCCTTTTCACCGGGACGGCGCCACGGCCTTGACGGAGGCCCACTGGCCAGTCACAACAGCGGCATGGATGCCATTTCCCAGACACATACGGAACTCGATTTGTCCCTTGTCGCCACAGCCTACCTGCCGGACCAGATCCCGACCCTGGAAGCACCCCAGATCGCCCTGGCCGGGCGGTCCAACGTGGGCAAATCCACCTTGGTCAACTGCCTGGCCGGGCGCAAGGCCCTGGCCAAAATCAGCGCCACCCCGGGCAAGACCCGCAGCCTCAACTTCTACCAATCGGGCGCGGCCGGCTATTGCCTGGTGGATCTGCCGGGATACGGCTATGCCCGTTGTTCCCGGACCGAACGCGACAAATGGAGCCGGCTCATCGAGGCCTACCTGAAAAAGACCGACCGGCTGCTGGCCGTGACGGCGCTCATCGATTGCCGGTTGCCACCCCAACGCCTGGACCTCGAACTGGTGTCTTGGCTGCGCGCCCGGAGTCTGCCCGTGATCATTGTCCTGACCAAGTCCGACAAATGCGCCCAGCGGGACCGGGAAGCCCGAAAAAAAGAGTGGCGGGAGCTTGCGCAACCCGCCGTCCCGCCCATCCTTTTTTCCGGCAAGACCGGGCTTGGCCGGGAAGCGCTGTGCCGGGTCCTGGCCGAAACCGCCCTCAGCCCTGGCGAGCCTCCCGTTGTTCCTTGAAAAACGACTGCAAAAAGTCCGCGTCCTTGGGGCTCAGATTGAACCGCAGGGCGGCCGCCTCGATGAGCGCGGCGTACGGCCGGCCGGTTTCGGCCCGCTGCCCGTCGATCCAGGTGACGGCGCGGCGCATGAGTTCGCCTTGCGGCATGATGGTGGTCATGGCGTCTCCTCGCTCGCTGTGCAATACACGAGCCCGGCCCGGGTTGCAACTTGCCCCGCCATCGGGTAGAGCCGCCGGCCAGGAACGCCTTGTCAGGAGACCCACCGCGCCATGATCGACACCTTATCTGCCATCTTGTTGGGCTTTGTCGAAGGCCTGACCGAATACCTGCCCGTGTCCTCCACCGGCCACCTCATCCTGGTGGGCCATTTGCTCGGTTATACCGGGGAAAAGGCGGCCAGCTTCGTCATCATCATCCAGCTCGGCGCCATTCTGGCCGTGGTGGTCCTGTACTTCCAGCGTTTCTGGTGGCTGGTCGTGCCCCAGCGGCACCATCCGTTTTCCGGAGTTCGCGGATTGTGGTTGTTGTTTTTGACCTGCCTGCCTGCCTCGCTGGTGGGGCTGGTAGCCCGCACGGCCATCAAAACCTATCTTTTCGGCCCGGTGAGCGTGGCGCTGGCCCTGACCGTGGGCGCGGTCATGATTTTTCTGGTCGAGCGCCGGCGCGGCCGAGACCGGTACTACTCGTTGGACGAGATGACGTCCAAGCTGGCTTTCGGCATCGGGTGCTTCCAGTGCCTGGCCTTGTGGCCGGGTTTTTCGCGCTCGGCCGCAACGATCATGGGCGGCATGCTGCTTGGGGCCAAGCGAAGCCTGGCTGCGGAATATTCCTTCATCGCCGCCGTGCCCATCATGTTCGCGGCCACGCTGTACGACTTCTACAAAAGCGCGGCCCTGTTTACCCGGGACGACCTCGGCTTTCTGGCCATCGGCTTCGTGGTGTCGTTCCTGTCGGCCTTGCTCGCGGTCAAGGTCTTCATCGTCATGGTCAAACGGGTTTCCCTGGTGCCGTTTGCCTGGTATCGTTTGGCCCTGGCCGGGGTGGTTTTCTGGTTTTGGGCCCACAATGGCTTTGGGATATAAAAAAAGCTTGCCAAGCCAGCTCGGAATCGCTATTAACCCGTTTCTCCGCTTCCGGGACGAACCGGAACGTATGGCGAGGTAGCTCAGACGGTTAGAGCATGCGGCTCATATCCGCAGTGTCGGGGGTTCAATTCCCTCCCTCGCTACCAGACAATGACAGGGAGGCCGAACAGCGGCAACATCCCTGAGAAGCATTCCGACAAGGCCGGGCGATAGACTGCCCGGCCTTGTCTTTTGCGACACGAGGTGAACGGCCATGCCCCACAGCGATCCCGGCCTCACCCGCGGCCCTGCGACCGGTTCGGAAAGAAAAGGGGTAACCCTGGTGGCGATCCCCCATGCCGGGGGGTGGGGCACGTTTTTCTCCCCGCTGGCCGACCACCTGCCGGCAGACGTGCGCCTGCTGGAAGTCGACCTCTCGGGACACGGCCGTCGGCGCCACGCGCCCTTGCTCGGCAGCATCGAGGCCATGGCCCGTGACCTGCTGCGCCTGCTCCGACCGCAACTCCTGCGTCCTTATGCCCTGCTCGGCCACAGCATGGGTGCCCTGGTGGCCTACCAGCTCCTGCGCGGCATCATGGCGCAACACCTGCCTCTGCCGCGCCGGATTTTCGTCTCGAGTTGCCCGGCTCCGAATCGCAACCGCCTCTCCGCCGCCGTTGCCCAGCTGCCGGCCGAGGAGTTCTGGCAGCGCGTGGCCCATTTCGACGGCCTGCCCCCCCGTCTCTTCGATCACCCGCGACTCATGGCGCTCTTCGAACCCATCTTCCGGGCCGATTTCCGGGCCGTGGCCAGCTTTCGGCCGTGCGTCCCGGCCGAACTGCCGCCTATCCCCATTCGGGTCCTCTACGGGCGGGAAGACCCCATTGCATCGGAGGCCTTGGCCGCCTGGCAGGCCTGGACGAGCCAGTCGGTGACGCTCCATCCCTTTCCGGGTGGGCATTTCTACCTGATCGGGCAACTGTCCCAAGTGGCGACGTTACTGGCGGCCCAATGCCGCGCGTGTGGGCAAAATCGTGATGGGGAGGGTAATGCCTGCGGCGGCCAACGGGCAACGCCCATGGGGAAACCTTCCGCCGACTTGCGGTAAGAACGGGAAGCCATGGTTGCAGACGGCTGCTGCCCGGGACTCCTCTACGCCAGGGCGGCTTCGGCCTGCATGTACTGCGTGATCAGTTCACCGAAAAGCTCGGCCACCGGCATGACGCGATCCACGCGCCAGGCATTTTTGCCGGCGAAGGCGAAGCCGTGTCTGAGGCGTCCTTTTTGGGCGTTGGCCAGGGCTCTGGTGATGCAGTAAGGCGCTTTTGTGTGGTCGCAGGAAAGAATACAGCGATAGGGGCAGGAGGACGGCATTTTGCCACCGTCCACCACGCTTTCCAGAAATTCGTTGTTGATGGCCCGGCCGGGCATGCCCACTGGACTTTTGATGATGATCAGGTCCTGTTCGGTAGCGGCGATATAGCTTTGTTTGAAGCGTTCGTCGGCGTCGCATTCGTCGGTGGCCACGAAACGGGTTCCCATCTGGACGCCGGCCGCCCCGAGTTTGATGAAACGATGAATATCGGCGCCGGAATAGACGCCGCCGGCAGCGATGACCGGTATGGGCAGTCCGTTTGGCGCTGTGTAGGGCGCGAGACCGCGTATGACCTCGGTCACGAGTTTTTCCAGGACAAAGGCCGGATCATCGATTTGCGCGGCCTTGAATCCCAGGTGCCCGCCGGCCATGGGGCCTTCCACGACGAACGCGTCCGGGGAACGCCCGAAGCGGGATAGCCATTTTTTGCATACGATGACGGCGGCCCGGGCCGAAGAAACGATGGGCGCGAGTTTGGTTTTGGAGCCTTCGGTCAAGTAAGAGGGAAGGTCCAGGGGCAGACCGGCGCCGGAAAAGATGATATCGATCTTTTCCTTGATGGCTGTTTTGACCAAGTCGGCGAAATTCGCCATGGCCACCATGATGTTGACGCCGAGGGCGCCGGAAGTTGCGGCTCGGGCGTCTCGGATTTCCCTGGCCAAGGCTCGGTTGTTGGCTTCGATATAATTGGAGGCGAAATCCGGCTCATTCATGCCGATGCCCGCTGCCGAAATGACGCCAAGGCCGCCGGCCGCAGCCACGGCGGAAGCCAAGCCGGAAAGTGAAATACCCACGCCCATGCCGCCCTGGATGAGAGCCTTGGGGAGGACCAAATCACCGATGGTTAAGGAAGGAAACGACAAAGAAGCTCCACGCGGTTAAATGGCAAGCGCAATTCCCGATTAACAAAGAGACCCCGCCTGGGGACGAAGGTCGGATAAGATGTCAAAACACGAAGAAGGAGACAAAGGTATGGAACACCTGGAGGGACCTTTGTGCGTTAAGGGCGCCACGTCCACGCGTCGGCCGTGCCTGGTGCGTCTAGTTCTTCGACGGGAAGAAGACTATTTGCCCGTCACTTTTTTCCATATACGGTCAGCGGGGTTTTGACAAGAGACCGAAGCGTGTCCTGTCCCGTGTTCCCTCCGCCAAACGGATCGTTTTACGGCAGTCCCCAGGGGACCCACGGCATCCGTGCCCGTTACGCCACAAAGGGGATAAAGGGCAAAAACGCAAGATGCAGGGGAATTACGCAACCTGAGACAGGCTGTCAACAGATGCTATGAGGCCACTCGGGTCAGCGGCAACCGTTTTCTCAGCGAGGCTTTATTTTTTGAAAATTTCGAAGCCGACCAGGAAGGATATTTTGGCGGAGAGGGTGGGATTCGAACCCACGTGCCGGTTATTAGCCGACAACCCGATTTCGAGTCGGGCCCGTTACGGCCACTTCGGTACCTCTCCGCTCAAAAAAATAAGAGCAAAATCGAATTCGGAACTTTACATCCCTTCGGTGCGAGTGACAAGTATTTTCTTGCCGCTGCCCCCCGGACAAAAAGCAAACCGGCCGCCCTTGGGTGGCCGGTTTGCGAGGCTTCGGAGCCTGGCGGGGACTCCGCGGTCAGAAGCTGAAATTGACACCCAACGTGCCACCGAGGGCGCTGACGCCCTGGTCGGAGAACTGCCCGATGTGCCAGTAGCGGAACTCACCCTTGAGGCTCATGTGTTCGGTCAGAGCCAAGGTGCCGCCCAGGGAGCAGTTTTCGGTGAGGCTGCTCTCGTAGCCGTTGTAGGGAACCTTGTAATTGGTCCACAGCCCGCCGAGACCAGCTCCGACATACATGGAGGCTTGGGTCGATGTGAACATGTGCCAGCGGAGGTTACCGTTGGTGGCAAAACCGCCCGTCGGCCGGTTCACATTCTCGGAGTTGTCGCCGCCCATGGGCGTGGGGCGGGTCTGGTCGATGGCCACGCCCATGCCTTCAAGTTCCAGGGCCAGATTGTCCGTGATGAAGCCGCCGGCCGCCGCGCCATATGTCCAGATGGTATTGACGCGCTTGTTGGTGGAGCCGAACAGGCCAACCCGGGGTTCGATGTTGAAGGTGCCAGAAGGATAATTCTGGGCCAGGACCCAGCCGGCGGAGGCTGCCAAAATGAGGCAGGCGCCAGTCAGGATCAACAACATTCTTTGGAATATCGCGTTCATGCTCTCCTCCCTGTCATGAAAGTACGCGGTTCCAAGTCTTCTTCAATATGCATGCCAAAGCAGATAGCTTTGTTATCTTGCTTGAATCATGAACATTCGTCGCAAATCCACCCGTTGGAGACCGGATTGGCGGGCGATTGCTGTTTCACAGATTAAGAAAGTCACATTGTGAAAGATTGGCGGGTGCGCTTTGGCAAGGACGAAAAATAGGCCCACCCAGGGCAGGAGGGCCGGCGAAAGGGGATATTCCCACCGTATTCGGAGGATACCCCGGTTTGCCAGCGGGGTACCGCGGCCGAAGGCCAAGCAAGCAAGCGTCCCCTTCCTGGAGAACCCCTGCAAAGCCTGTCCAAGCTAGCTGCGGGTGGAAATGCCGTGAATGCGCAAGTAGCGGTAAAGGCTCTGCTTGCCGAGCTGGGATACCTCACAGGCCTTGTGGATGTCCGCCCCGGTGTTTTGCATCAGGGCCTTGAAATAGCGATACTCGGTTTCCTTCTTGTACTCGTCGAACGCCGTGAGCTGCAATTCACCCGGCTCGCACGGGGCTGCCGGCGTCGTGGGCGACGGAACGATTTCCGGTTCGAGGCCGTTGGTTGTCTCGTGGCGTTTGCCGCTCATGACGCTGATGCGGACCTCGGGCGGCAGATGCTTGGGATAAAGTGTCGGCTCAAGCTGTGCCCGCACGATGACGTTTTCCATGATATTGACCAGTTCGCGCACGTTGCCCGGCCAATCATACTCTTGCAGGCAATCCAGGAATTCCGGGGAGAACCCCTTGAGTGGCAGTTTGTACTTCTTGCAGATGGCATTCATGTAATGGATGGTCAAGCCACGCACGTCCTCATCCCGCATGCGCAACGGCGGGATATGGATGTGCATGGTGCGCAGGCGGAACAGCAGATCGTTGCGGAAATCGCCGGCCGCCACCATGGCCTCCAGATCCTTGTTGGTGGCCGCCACCAGCCGGAAATCGCTGGTCTCCTCCTCCTTGGCCCCGACCGGCCGGAACCGGCGCTCCTGGAGCACCCGCAAAAAGGCCTTCTGCTGGGCAAAGGGCAGTTCCCCCACTTCGTCAAGGAACAAGGTGCCCTTGTCCGCCTGCTTGATCAGGCCTTCCTGTTTTTTTTCCGCGCCGGTAAACGCCCCTTTGGCATGGCCGAACAGCACGGATTCGATGAGTGTTTCGGTCAGACTGGAACAATCGACAACGACGAAGGGGCCCTGGGCCCGATCGCTGTTGTCATGGATGGCCCGGGCGAAAAGTTCCTTCCCGGTGCCGGTTTCTCCTGTGATCAGCGTATTGGCGTCGGTATTGGCGGCCTGGGCCACGAGGTCGAGACAGCTCACCATGCGGTTGCTGTTGCCGATGATGCCCTCGCGCTTGAGAGCCACGGTCGGCGGACGGTGGGCGAACTTTTCCTTGCGGTATTGGAGGGCGCGGATCAGGGGCAGGGTCATGGTCTCGGCCGTGGCCGGTTTTTCGATATAATCCCAGGCCCCGTTCTTGATGGCCAGTTCGGCGCCGTTGGGATAGCTCGCGCCGGTGAAAATAATGACTTCCGGAGCCCTGTCGCGCTCGATAATCCTGGGAATGGACAGCAAGCCGTTGCCGTCCGGCAGATCCACATCCAGATACACCACGTCGAAGGCACTCCGATCCAGGGCCTCCACCCCTTTGGTCAGGCTGGGGCAGGCCGTGACCTCGTGGCCCATCCCCTCGATGACCAGCTTGCATACCTCGCGAATATGGGTGTCATCATCGATGACCAGAACGTTCGCCATTGAGCCTCCCCCGTGTCCGATAGGAGCAAAAATATAAGATGAAATCCGCCTGTTGTCGAGGCGGATACGGTGTGTACCTTCGTGAGGCCGGCCCGGCTCCCATGTAAGATCAATCCGCCCGGTCCCCCACCGGACGGCGTCGTCCTCATGCCCTGCCAGGTCAATCCGCTCTGGAGACGAGCAGCATCACCAAGCCGTACCAGAGGAGGATCGCCGTGACGCACAGCATAGCCGCCACCTGGGCCAACCGTCGCACCAATGTGCGCAGTCCAAGCCCGCCGCGGCAAAGCGCGGCCGCCCGGGGCGGTGACTCGAAATCCGTTTCGGCAGGTTGCATCGATTTTTCTCCTCGCTTTCGGCGGAACCTCTTGTACCCTTGTCGTGCATGCGCAAACGCCTGCCTGGAGACTGGCCGGCCTCGGGCATTCCAGACGACTTGCCACGGATGGCACAAAAAACCATTGGTTCGCATTATGCTAAAAGCCGTTTGACGTCGAGGGTGAAGTGCCGCCTGGCGCCGGCTTTGCCGGCTGGGCACACCTTCGTCCCGGGACAAGCCATCGGTGCGACCTCTTTTCATTTCGTGCCAAGGCCGCTATAGTTTTCCAACATCAGGCCGAAAGGTGCGGGGATATGAGCAAGATCCTGGATCAGGACGAGGTCGATGCGCTGCTGCGCGGCTTGTCCGGCGGCGAAATCGAGGCCGAAAACGACATTCTGGAGGATGACTCCGGGGTCGTGGTCTTTGACCTTTCCAATCAGGACCGCATCATCCGCGGCCGCATGCCGGTCCTGGAGATCATCAACGACCGGTTTGCCCGGCTTGCCTCCAACGCCATGGCCAACGCCATGCGCAAGCGGGCCGACGTCAACCCCATCTCCATCGACATGTCCAAGTTCGGGGACTTCATGCGCTCCCTGCCCGTGCCCACCTCAATCAACATTTTCAAACTCGACCCCCTGCGCGGCAACGCCATCCTGGTGGTGGACTCCCGGCTCGTGTTCGCCATGGTGGAGAGCTTTTTCGGCGGCGCCGGTTCCCAGCCCAAGATCGAGGGCCGGGATTTCACGCCCATCGAGCAGGCCATCATCAACCGCGTGGTGCGCATCGCCCTGGAGAACATGGAGGAGTCCTGGCAGCCTGTGCACGAGGTCCACATCGAGCTGGTGCGCAGCGAGGTCAACCCCCAGTTCGCGGCCATCGTGCCTCCGAGCGACGTGGTGATCGTGGTCACCTTCGAGGTGGAACTGGAAAACGCCATTGGCTCGCTGATCGTCTGCCTGCCCTACGCCACCATCGAGCCCATCCGCACCAAGCTGTACGCTTCCTTCCAGACCGAGCGCCTGGAAGTGGACCACGCCTGGATTTCCCGGTTCAAGGAACGACTCATGGAGACCCCGGTGGAGCTGCTCGTACGGTTCGGCCGGTCCCAGATCACGGGCCGCCAGCTCATGTCCCTCAAACCCGGGGACATCATCATGCTCGACAACGACGTGGACGCCCTGCTCGAAGCCGAGGTCCAGGGCGTACGCAAGTTCCGGGGCATTCCCGGCATGGTCAAATCCAACAAGGCCTTCCAGATCGTCAAGGAAGAGGACATCCACTTCGAATAACCCTGTGCCCGATTGCCGCAGAAATTCCTAAAATCCTGAAACGGCCTGTCTTGCGGCCGGCCTGCCCCCCTTCCCGGGCATGGCCAACCGACGCCTCTCGTGCTAGTGCCCTCCCCCGTGGAAGCGAAGCTCTCTGTCCCCATTTTGCCCCAACCGGACGACACCACCTGCGGCCCGACCTGCCTGCAGGCCATCTATCGCTATTACGGTGATTCCGTTGACCTTTCCACGGTTATCGGCGAGGTTCAGACCCTGCCCGGCGGCGGCACGCTGGCCGCCCTGCTCGGCTGCCATGCCCTGGCCAGAGGCTATGTCGCCCGCCTCTACACCTTTGACCTGACCCTGTTCGACATCACTTGGTTCGACGGCCAGGCCCCGGTCCTGGCCGACAAATTGAAAGGCCAGCTCGCCCACAAGCCCGATGCCCGCATGCAGGAAGCCACGGCCGCCCATCTGCGCTTCCTGGAACTCGGCGGCGACATCCGCTTCGAGGACTTGACCGCCGGGCTTATCCGCAACATTCTCAAGCGCGACCGGCCCATCCTGGCCGGTCTGTCGGCCACGCACCTCTACCGCACGGCCCGGGAACGCGACGAGGACGGCCAGCTCGTCTACGACGACCTGCGCGGCGAACCGTCGGGCCATTTCGTCGTCATCAGCGGTTATGACATGGACCGGCGCACCACCCATATTTCCGATCCGCTATTGCCCAACCCCATCAGTGAAAGTCAGTACTACGAGGTCACCCTCAGTCACCTCGTGTGCGCCGTGATGCTCGGCATCGTCACTCGTGACGCCAATCTGCTCGTGCTCTCCCCGAGAAAAAAATGCCGGACCGAGGCCCGGCAAAGGAGCCTTTGATCGTGTCTGTCTTGGTGGTCATCGAAAACCCCGAAGACTGTTCTTTGGTCTTTTCCGGCGTGGAACCCGTGGCGGCCCGCGCCTACCTGACCGACGAAACCTTCACCGGCCTGCGCGGTGTCAAGATCATCAACATCTGCCGTTCCTACCGCTACCAATCCATGGGCTATTACGTGTCGCTTTTGGCCGAGGCCCGGGGGCACAAACCCGTGCCTTCCATGACGGCCATCCAGGACATGAAGTCCGTGGGCATCATCCGGCTCGCCTCCGAGGAGCTGGAAGACCTCATGGCCAAGCTGCTGGCCGACCGCGAACCGGACAAGAAACACAGCCTGACAGTCTATTTCGGCAAGACGCCGGAAAAAGGCCTGGAACTGCTGGCTTCGCGGCTGTTCAAGCTGTTTCCGGCGCCGTTTCTGCGCGCCGACTTCGTGCATACCGGCACCTGGCAGCTCCAAAACGTCTCGCCGCTTTCGGTCAAGGACATCCCCGAGACCGAGCGTGATTTCGCCGAGGTGGTCTCGTCGGAATACTTCGCCGGCAAAAAGCTTATCATCCCCAAACGCCCGGTGTCCCGCTACGACTTGGCCATCCTCCTCGACCCCGAGGAGGCCCGGCCGCCCTCCAATTCCCGGGCCATCAAGCGCTGCATCAAGGCGGCCGAGACGCTCGGCGTCGGCGTGGAATGCATCACCCGGGAGGATTCCAACCGCCTCTCGGAATTCGATGCCCTGTTCATCCGGGAAACGACCAACGTCGACCACCACACCTACCGCATGGCCCGCAAGGCCGCAGCCGAAGGTCTGGTCGTCATCGACGACCCGGAATCGATCCTGCGTTGCTCCAACAAGGTCTATCTGGCCGAAGTGCTCACGCGCCACAAGATCCCGGCCCCGCGCACGGTCATCGTCCACGCCCGCAACATCGACCATATCCTGGAGGAACTCTCCCTGCCCTGCGTGCTCAAGCAGCCCGACAGCGCCTTTTCCCAGGGAGTGGTCCTGGTGCGGGAATCCGATGCCCTGCTCCACGAGGCCAGGCGCTTGCTCTCCAAGTCCGACCTTGTTATCGCCCAGGAATATTTGCCTTCCGAGTTCGACTGGCGCATCGGCATCCTTGACAGACGCCCGCTTTTCGCTTGCAAATACTTCATGGCCGCCGGGCACTGGCAAATTTTGCGCAAGGGCAAGAGCGGCAAGGATATTTACGGCCGGGTCGAGACCTTGCCCGTGGGCAAGGTGCCCAAAAAGGTGATCAACGCGGCGCTCAAGGCCGCCGGGGCCATCGGCGACGGCCTGTACGGTGTCGACCTCAAGCAGGTGGGCGACAAGGTCTACGTCATTGAGGTCAACGACAACCCCAACATCGACGGCGGGTTCGAGGACGAAGTGCTTCAGGACGAGCTCTATTTGCGCGTGGTGGAGACCTTTCTCAAACGGATCGAACGCCGGAAAACCGGAAGCCTGAACATATGAGCCAAGCCAAACCGCTTTTTTCCGCCTTCGGCATCGAGATCGAATACATGATCGTGGACCGCGAGACCTTGGCCGTTTTGCCCGTGGCCGACAAGGTCCTGGCCGCGGCCGCCGGCAAGGAAGGCGCGGCCGATGCCGACATGGGCGAGCTGGTCTGGTCCAATGAGCTGGTGGCCCATGTGATCGAGCTCAAATGCAACGGCCCGGCCCCGACCCTGTCGGGGCTATCCGCCATTTTCGCCGCCCATGTGGGCAAGGTCAATGCCCTCCTGGAAGGGCTCGGCGGACGGCTCATGCCCACAGGCGCCCATCCCCTCATGGACCCGGCCAAGGAAACCGTGCTGTGGCCCTACCAGTACGGCGAGATCTACCAGACCTTTGACCGCATCTTCGACTGCAAGGGGCATGGCTGGTCCAATCTCCAGAGCATGCACATCAATTTGCCGTTTCGGGGCGACGACGAGTTCGCGAGGCTCCATACCGCCATCCGGGTGCTGCTCCCCATCATGCCGGCCCTGGCCGCCTCGACGCCCATCCTTGACGGCCGCTTCACCGGCTTTCTCGACGCCCGCATGGACCAGTATTCCCGCAATGCCAGGCGGGTGCCGTCGGTCATGGGCATGGTCATTCCCGAGGCGGTCTATTCCGAACAGGAATACCGCGATCGCATCCTGGCCCCCATGTACCGCGATATCGCCAAGCTCGACCCGGAAGGCGTGCTCCAGGACGAGTTTTTGAATGCCCGGGGCGCCATTGCCCGCTTCGACCGCGCCACCATCGAAATCCGGGTTCTCGACACCCAGGAATGTCCGGCCGCCGACCTGGCCCTGGCCGGGGTGGTGGTGGCGGCCCTCAAGGGGCTGGTGGAAGAGCGCTGGTCTTCCTACGAGGAGCAAAAGGCCTGGGAAACGCGCGATCTGGCCGACATCTTCGGCAAGGTCATCGCCAATGCCGGCCGCACGCCCGTGCCCCAGGAATACGCCCGGCTGTTCGGTGTCTATGCCCCGTCCAACATCCCGGCCCGTGTCATCTGGCGCCGATTGTCCTTAAGCTCCCTGCCGGACATGGATTTCGATCCGGACTGGGAGCAGGCGCTCGCCGTCATGGTCGACCAGTCGAGTCTGGCCCGGCGCATCCTGGCCGCCGTGGACAACGACTACCGGCCCCGCACCATCCGGGACGTCTACCGCAATCTGTGCGCCTGCCTGGACAACAACGAACCGTTGCATGTCGGCATCAACCCTCCTTATTTCCTGTGAGCATGGCGGCAACGCCATCCCGCCGGTCCTGGCGCCGCTTTTTCGGGACTGGCGGGACCTGCTCGCCTCCCACCGGGGTTTTGACCTGGGCGCGTTGGCCACGGCTCGGGTCCTGGCCCAGGCGACCGACGCCCCACTTTTCCCGGCCATGGTCAGCCGGCTTGTGGTGGACCTGAACCGCTCCATCGGCCACTCCAACCTTTTTTCCGAAATCACCAAGCCTCTGCCCCGGGCGAAGCGCCAGGAACTCCTGGATTCATATTATTTTCCCCACCGTGAGGCCGTGACCCGGGCCGTGGCCGAACGCCTCGCGGCCGGAGAGACGGTGCTCCATCTGGCCAGCCACAGCTTCACCCCGTGTCTGGGCGGCGTCGCCCGCCGCTGCGACGTGGGCCTGCTCTACGATCCGCGCCGGCCGGCGGAAAAGACCTTCTGCCTGGATTTTCAACGCCAATTGGCCAGCCTTGACCGGGCAGTGCTCCTGCGGCGCAATTATCCCTACCGGGGGGTGGCCGACGGGCTGGTCACGGCCTTGCGCAAGCGTTTCGGCGAACGCTACCTCGGCGTGGAACTGGAAGTGAACCAGCGCTTTGCCTATGCGGGCGAAGCGCATCTGTCCCGACTCAATACGCTTCTGGTCGCAGCTCTGACCCGGGCCCTCGTTTAGCTGTCTCCACCCGTCTGAGCCGGCGGAGATGGCAGCCTCCACGGTTTGTGTGTCCTTTGGCATGAAAACCCGCCAGTCCGAAGGGTATCCACACCACCGGGCTGGTTCACGGTGCGCGACCGGCTATGGCTCCGCACCTGTTCCGAGAAATTTCTTGAGCATAATGGATGTGATGGCGTAGACTGCATCAAAGACCATCACCCCAGTGTCGAGGAACCATGCCCGAGAACCCGCACGTCCCACCTCCTCCCGAACCGGGGACAACCGATCCTTCCGAGGGTTCCGGTTCGTCACGGCCACGGGCAATCTACCGGTTCGAGGACATTTTCTCCCTGCCGGATATCCAGCGCATCCAGGATGCCTTTGCCACGGCGGCGGGCGTGGCGGCCATCATCACCGACCCGAAGGGTCACCCGCTGACCCGGCCGAGCAATTTCACCACGTTGTGCGCCACCGTCATCCGGGTCACGCCCAAGGGGTTGGCCCAGTGCCGGCTTTCGGACGCCAGCCTGGGGCAATTGCAGCTAGACGGCCCAAGCGTGCGCCCGTGCCAAGGCTGCGGCCTGCTGGACGGTGGCACGGCCATCCGTGTCGGGGGACACCATGTCGCCACCTGGCTTATTGGCCAAGTGCTGGACGCGGAGACCGACCCGGAGTCCCTTCTCGGCTATGCGACGGCCATCGGCGCCAACCCGGATGCTTTCCGCGAGGCGCTGGCCCAGGTGCCGCGTATGTCCCGGCAACGTTTTGCCGCCGTCTGCCAGGCCTTGCATCTGGTCAGTAGCCATCTTTCCGGTCTGGCCGTGCGCAATTTTCGCCAGGAACAACTGATCGGCGCCCTGCGCAAGGCCCAGGCCGACCTCAAGGACCGAGATCGCAACCTGGCCGCCATTATCGACTTCCTGCCCGATCCCACCCTGGTCCTGGACAAGTCCGGCGCAGTCATTTTCTGGAACAGAGCCCTGGAAAAGCTGACCGGCGTGTCCGCCGATGCCATGCTTGGGAAAAGGAACTTTCAATACGGCGTGGCCTTTTACGGCGAACCGACGGCCCTGCTGGCCGATTATGCCCGGGGCGCGGTGCCGCGCCCGGATGCGCGCTACGCCGTGGCGGAACGCGGCGAAGATACCATTATCGCCGAAGTGGATCTGCCGATCCTCCCGGGAGGTCCCAAACGCATCTGGGCCAAGGCCGTGGCTTTGCGCGACGAAGCCGGTCGTATCACCGGAGCCATCGAATCCATCCGTGACGTCACGGAGCGGCACCGGACCGCCACGGCCCTGCGGGCCAGCGAGGTGATGTTTCGGCGCATCGTCGAAACCGCCAACGAGGGGGTTTGGGTCTTCGATGTTGACTACCGCACGAGTTTCGTCAACCGGCGCATGGCCGACATGCTCGGCTATACGCCCGAGGCAATGATCGGCTTGCCCGCCGAACATTTCTTGCCCGAAGACGATCGCACACACTTTCAGGACAATAAGGCCCGCCGTCGCCAGGGGCTGGCCGATGTTTTCGAACAGCGGCTCAGGACAAAGTCCGGTGATTGGATCTGGACTCTGACCTCAGCCAGCCCGCTTTACGATGCGGCAGGCCAATTCCTGGGTTCCCTCGGCATGCTCACCGACATCACCGACCGCAAACGGGTGGAGGAGGAGCTGGCCACCCAGCGGTTGCACCTGGAAGTCGAAGTGGAACGGCGAACTTGGGATCTGCGGCAACAGGCCCTGGAACTGGCCGAAGCCAATATCCGCATGAGCGAGCTCGACCGCCTCAAGTCCTTGTTTCTCTCCACGGTGTCCCACGAACTGCGCACCCCGCTGACTTCGATCCTGGGCTTTGCCAAGCTCATTGGACGAGACTTTAACGAACATTTTCTGCCCCTGGCCGGGGACAATCCCAACCTTGTCCAGCGCGGCCGGCGCATCGGCAGCAATCTCAAGGTGGTGTTCACCGAGGCCGAGCGTCTGACCCGGCTCATCAACGACGTCCTCGACCTCAACCGCATCGAATCGGGCAATATGCAATGGCACGACCAGCCGGTGGATCTGGCGGCCATCGCCCGACAGACCGCCCAGAGTTTTTCCGGTCTGCTGGAACAGCGTCCCGAACTCACCTTCACGGTGGAAGTGGAAGACGGGCTTCCCCTCTTGCAGGCCGATCCGGATCAGCTCATCCAGGTGCTGTCGAATCTGCTGCAAAACGCCGTCAAGTTCACACCGACCGGGAGCGTGCATTTGAGCGTCCGTCGGGAGGACAATGCCCTGCTCGTGGCCGTGCGCGATACCGGCATCGGCATTCCGGCAGGCCAGCTCGAATCCATCTTTGACAAGTTTCATCAAGTGCGCCACGGCGACACCGTGGATGACACAAGCAAGGGCACCGGCCTGGGCCTGGCCATCTGCCGCCAGATCGTGCGCCACTATGGAGGCCATATCTGGGCCGAGTCCCAGCCGGGCCAGGGCAGCATCTTCTCGGTGCGCCTGCCCCTGCCCCAACAACCTCGCCAGCCGTAACCGTTTTTGCTCCCGGCGGACGGATTGCGCGATCGTACGGTCTCTGGCATATGATTTCGCCGATCACCGTGGCATGGCACGTCGGCTTGTTTTTTTGATTGACAGCCGCAGCTCAAATCGAATATCATTTGGAATTCAGGCCGGGATGGCGGAATTGGTAGACGCAGTGGACTCAAAATCCACCGGTCGCAAGGCCTTGGGGGTTCGAGTCCCCCTCCCGGTACCAGAATAAAATCAGCGGGTTGAGAAGCATCAAAAAGGATGATTCCCAACCCGCTGTTCGTTTTCCGCTTCGGCTTCCCGAAAACGCCCTATTCGGCCGTGCCGTCCTGCTCCATTCCCCCGAAAGACTCTTCCCTTCCATCGGAGCGACTCCCGGGGACACACGGTCATCCTCCCCGTTTCACCCGGCATCCACTGAAAACTTCAAGAGACACGTGAAGCCTGACGGTAAACCGTCAGGCGCGAAGACGCCGGGCGGCCAGGACCACGCCCCGCAGCCGATTGCCCGAACGGGTGCGCACGAAAGGCGTTTCCAGATGCGCGACCGTGAAACCGGCTGCGGGCAGCAGTGCGGTCAGCTCCTCGATCGTGAAATGGTGGGCCGGATAAAGAACCCGCTCCCCTTCGCGTACCAGGAAACTGCCGGTCTCACCGGTTTCGGCCACGCCGGCCGTGTAGCGGTCCCGGTACAAGGGGATATCCCAGTTCCGGAGAAAATCGGCCAGGCACAGCACACGACGCGTGACCCGGCAGGCCTCGCGCAGCACCGCCAAACGCACGGCGGCCGGCACCAGGCAGGTCAACACGGCCTGGAAAAAGCAGACATCCACGACATCGTCGCGCACCGGCAGCGCGGTCAGCTCAGCGGCCAGAACCGCATGCCCCTTGCCCCGGGCGGCGGTCAGACTCGGCAGGTTGATGTCCAGCCCGTAATGGGCCCGTCCCAGGCCTTGTCCGGCCAATTCGGACAACACACGTCCGGCGCCGCAGCCCAGGTCGAGTATGGCGTCCTCGGGACGCACAAAGGCGAGAATTTCGGGAAGAAGCGGCAGGGTCGAGGGAACAGAGGCCACTTCACGCCAATACATAGGCCCTCCCCTGTTGCGGCGGACGAGCCATTTTTTCGGGATGGCTGCCCCCAAAAAAGAAAGGAGGGGCCAAGCCCCTCCCGTCATCAGTCCTATTTCAAGACGCCTGGTTCAAAGCCGATGGCGTCGATGGCCGCCTTGATGGCGGCCTCGTCGGCCTCCCCGTCAAAGGTGGCCAGTCCCTTGGTCAGGTCCACGCTGACATTGGCCAGCCCCGGCACATCGGACAGGGCCTTGGTTACGGACGCGACGCATTTGGGGCAATGCATGCCCTTCACTTCCAAGGTCTTCATGCGTTCTCCTTCTCGGCGTTGGCGATCCAGGCCAAGGCAGCGGCAAAATCCAACGTGCCGGCATAAATGGCCCGACCGCTGATCACCCCTTCCAGCCCCCGGCGGGCATGGGGGAAAAGCGCCTTGACATCATCCAAGGTGGCCACGCCGCCGGCGGCCACCACCGGCAGATCGGTCAGCTCGAGCAGGCGCGCCAACGCGGCATGGTTGACGCCGGACTGCATGCCGTCCCGGCTGATGTCGGTATAGACCACAAAGGCCGCGCCCTGCTCGGCCAGACGCGGCAGAACGTCCTCCACGGTAAGCCCGGCGTCCTCGACCCAGCCCTTGACCTTGAGCCGGCCGTCCACGGCGTCCAGGGACACCCCGATCCGGCCGGGAAAGGCCTGGCAGATGGCGGCAAAGGCGTCCGGATCGGCCAGGGCCAGGGTGCCGATAATCAGCCGGCGCACCCCAGCTTCGAGGTAGGTGGCTGCGGTATCCGCGTCACGGATGCCACCCCCGAGTTGCACCGGAATGGAAAGCCCGGCGCAGATGCGGGCAATGAGGTCGAAGTTGCGGGGCTTGCCGCTGAACGCGCCGTCCAGGTCCACCAGATGGAGCCAGGACGCGCCCAGGGATTCCCAGTGCCGGGCCATGGCCTCGGGGTCCGGGGAAAAAACCGTCACCGCCTCGGCCAGCCCCTGGCGCAGGCGCACACACTGTCCGTCCTTGATGTCGACCGCCGGGAACAAAATCACAGGCCAAGCTCCCGCATGCCCCGGGTCAGACCTTCCCGGGCCAGTTCTTCGGCCGTGAGCCAGCGACCCTTGCGGCTGACGAACTGCTTCATGGTCAGCAGATTGTCGGCCAAAGCCTCTTGGGCCTCCTCGAAGTGGTAATGGCCGACAATGGCGCCCGTGCGCGAATCGACGAGATACAGGCTCAAATTGACGCTGGCCGGATTCGTGGAACCGTAGTCCGAGCCGTCACGTTCGTGCCAGGACAGAACCAGGGGAACGAGGACATAGTCCGCGCCGGCGCACTTGCCCACGTTTTGCCAGTAGCGCAACGTGGCCAGACGGCCGGATTCGGTGCCGCGCGAGGCAGAGCTGGCACAGGCCGCCGCGACGTTCGGGCTGGCAAAATTCTGGGTCGACGTGGCCAGGACCTGAGACAGCACGGCGTCGAGACGCGGCGGTACCCTGTCGGACACGAAATGATCCTTGGGCAGGTAGCCGGACAGCAGATCCGCATCCGTGGCCGGGATGGAAAACGGGGCCACGACGATGGTCTTGTGCAGCAGGGCCACGGCCGGAATGGCGCCCGAAGGCGCCGCCGGTGCGCTCGCGGACGGAGACCGCCTGACGCATCCGGTCAGCAGGGTGATCCCCGCCACCATCACGATGAGAAGAGATGCCAACGATTTGCTTCGCATCAGTCCAGGCTCCCCTTGGTGCTTGGCACCCTGGCCCCGGTGACGGTCGTCGCCTGACGCAGGGCCAATCCCAGCGCCTTGAAGGCCGCCTCCACCAGATGATGTCCATTTTGTCCGTATGCGAAATGCACGTGCAGGTTCATATGCGCGGAATGGGCCAGGGATTTCATGAATTCCCGCCACAAATCCTTTTCCTCGCCGGCAATGACCGGCGGCAACACGTCCTCGCGGTAGACGAGATAGGCCCGGCCCGACAGGTCGAGCACAACCTCGCACAGCGCCTCGTCCATGGGCACCTTGGCCTGCCCGACCCGGGCGATGCCGATTCGGTCGCCCAAGGCCTGGCGCAGGGCCTCGCCCAGGCAGATAGCCACGTCCTCCAGGGAATGGTGGGCATCCACCTCAAGGTCGCCCCGACAGGCCAGGGTCAGGTCGAAGCCGGCCCAGAAGGCCAGCAAGGTCAACATATGGTCGGCAAAGCCAAAGCCCGTATCCACCGAAGCCTGCCCCGTGCCGTCCAGGGAGAGCTCCACCTTCACACGCGTTTCCCGGGTATCCCGGGCATAGGCGCCGTAGCGTACCATGCGGTTTCACCCGGCCGCCTAGGCGGTCGGGGCTCCCTTGTGCGGTGCCGTTTCGGTCTTGGCGGTTTCGTTGGCGACCGGTTGTTCGGCCTTGGCCGTTTCGGGATAGAGCTCTTTTTTCGCCTCGGCTTGACGGTCCTCGCGCTCGACTCGATCAATTTCGGCGTCCAGCGTGGACTTGACGTCGTTGCTCATGCGTTTGAACTCAGCCATGCCCTTGCCAAGCGTGCGCATGATATCCGGCAGCTTGGATGGGCCGATGACGATCAGGGCCACCACCAGGATGACCAGAAGCTCTGTGGAACCGATGCCAAACATACGTATAGACTCGTTTTACGCTCTACCGGGCGCGCCCTGAGGGGCGCTTGCCCGGAGTTATTCCCATTCGATGGTGCTCGGCGGCTTGGAGGACACGTCGAAGACCACGCGATTGACGCCTTTGACCTCGTTGATGATGCGGTTGGAGATGACGGCCAGGATTTCCGAGGGCAGACGCGTCCAGTCTGCGGTCATGGCGTCCAGACTGTCCACCACCCGGATGGCGGCCACGTTTTCGTACGTTCGCCCGTCGCCCATGACCCCGACGGTCTTGAGCGGCAGCAGCACGGCAAAGCCTTGCCAAACTTTGCGGTACCAGCCGGAAGCCAAAAGTTCCGCCTGGACGATCTTATCCGTTCGCCGCAAAATCTCAAGCCGTTCCTCGGTCACCTCACCGATGATACGAATGGCCAGGCCCGGACCCGGGAAGGGATGGCGCCAGATGATGGCATCGGGCAGCCCCAGCTCCAGGGCCACCTTGCGCACCTCGTCCTTGAACAGCTCGCGCAACGGCTCGATGAGTTCGAGCTTCATGATGTCGGGCAACCCGCCCACGTTGTGGTGGCTCTTGATGACGGCCGAGGGGCCCTTGAAGGAAATCGATTCGATGACATCGGGATAGAGCGTGCCCTGGGCCAGATACTTGACCTTGGGCAGCTTGGCCGCCTCGGCCTCGAAGACCTCGATAAAGGTAGTGCCGATGATCTTGCGTTTTTGCTCGGGATCGGTCACCCCGGCCAGGCGGTCGAGGAAGAGTTTCGAAGCCTGGACATAGTTCAAGTTGAGGTCGAGGTGTTCGCGCAGATAGGCGGCCACTTCCTCGCCCTCGCCCAGGCGCAGCAGGCCGTTGTCCACGAAGATGCAGTGGAGCTTTTTCCCGATGGCCTTGTGCAGCATCACCGCCACCACCGTGGAATCCACGCCGCCGGACAGGGCGCACACCACATGGTCGTCACCGACCTTTTCCCGCAGGGCGGCCAGCTCGGATTCGACAAAGCCGGCCATGTTCCAGCCGGCCTTGAGCCCGGCCACCTTGAACAGGAAATTGTGCAGGATGCGTTCGCCGTCGTCGGTGTGGTGCACCTCGGGATGGAATTGCAGGGCGTAGATGCGCCGGGACACGTCGGCCAGGGCGGCGATGTCCACGTTTTTGGTCCGGGCCGCCACCACGAAGCCGTCCGGGGGCGTGACGACCTTGTCGCCATGGGACATCCAGACCGTGTGGGTTTCTTCCTTCTTGAGGCCTTCGAAAAGCGGCGTCGCGGCCAGCACGGTCAGCTCGGCCCGGCCGTATTCCCGGTCCGTGGAGGCGGCAATCGCCCCGCCGGGCTGGGTGTGAGCCAAAAGCTGCATGCCGTAGCAGATGCAAAGGGTCGGCAGGCCCCAGCCGAACACGACCGGATCGAAGGGCGGCGCGTCGGCGTCGGTGACGCTGGAGGGACCGCCCGAGAGGATGAGCGCCTTGGGGGCCAGGGCGCGCAGGGCCTCGGGGCTGATGGTGCAGGGATGGATTTCCGAATACACCCCGGCCTCACGCACCCGGCGGGCGATGAGCTGGGTGTACTGGGAGCCGAAATCCAGGATGACGACCTTGTCGGGTACGGACATCAGTAGGTCTCCACGCGGTAGTTGGGGGCTTCCTTGGTAATGATGACGTCATGGACATGGCTTTCACGCAGGCCGGCCGGCGAGATGCGCACGAACTGGGCCGACTCGCGCAGGTCCTCGATGGTGGCGCAGCCGCAATAGCCCATGCCCGAACGCAACCCGCCCACGAGCTGGTAGAGGCTTTCGGTGACCGGGCCCTTGAACGGCACCCGGCCGACAATCCCCTCGGGCACGAGCTTGTTGCTGGTCTTGTCCTGAAAGTAGCGGTCAGAGCTGCCGTCGCGCATGGCGTCGATGGAACCCATGCCACGGTAAATCTTGTAGGTGCGGCCCTGGTAGAGGATGGTCTCGCCCGGGCTTTCCTCGGTGCCGGCAAAAAGGCTTCCGATCATGACCGTGTCGCCGCCGGCGGCCAGGGCCTTGACGATATCCCCGGAGAATTTGATGCCGCCGTCGGCGATGAGGCGTTTGCCGGTTTCGCGGCAGGCCCGGGCCGCTTCCATGATGGCCGTGACCTGGGGCACGCCGACGCCAGCCACCACCCGAGTGGTGCAGATGGAACCCGGCCCGATGCCGACCTTGACCGCGTCGGCCCCGGCCGTAATCAGGGCCATGGCGCCTTCGTAGGTGGCGACGTTGCCGGCCACGAGCTGGCTGTTCGGATGGTTGGAACGGATGGCCCGGACCGCTTCCAGGATGTTTTTCGAATGGCCGTGGGCCGAGTCGAGGACCAGGAAATCCACGCCGGCATCGAGCAGGGTCGCGGCCCGTTCGTCTCGGTCGCCGCCGATGCCGATGGCCGCGCCCACGCGCAATCGGCCCAGGTCGTCCTTGCAGGAATTGGGGTATTTGCGGATCTTCTCGATGTCCTTGATGGTGATCAGTCCGCACAGCTTGTTGTCGGCATCGACCACGAGCAACTTTTCGATGCGGTTCTCGTGCAAGTGCTTCTTGGCATCCTCCAGGGTGGTGCCGATGGGCACGGTGACCAGATTCTCCTTGGTCATCACGTCACGCACCTTGGTCACCGAGTCCTTGACGAAGCGCACGTCGCGGTTTGTGACAATGCCGACGAGCTTGTCGCCTTCGACCACTGGCAAACCGGAAATGCTGTATTCGCTCATGATCACCAGGGCGTGCTCGACGGTCATCTCCGGCGGCACGGTGATGGGAGCGATGATCATGCCGGATTCGGACTTCTTGACCTTCTCGACCTCGATGCGCTGGCGGGCGATGCTCATGTTCTTGTGGATGACGCCCACCCCACCGCTCCGGGCCAGGGAAATGGCCATGCGGGATTCGGTGACCGTGTCCATGGCCGAGCTGACCAGGGGGATGTTGAGGCGGATTTCCGGGGTCAGCCATGAGGACACATCGGCCGCGTCGGGCAGGACCTCGGAATACCGGGGGACGAGGAGGACGTCGTCAAAAGTGAGACCAAAATCGATGATTTTTTCCATTGCGTTGTGCTCCGGGTTATCGGGTCGGCCCGTATCGCCTTTTCATAAAGGAAACGGGAGGGACTTGTAAAACAACATCACACCGCGCCTGCTCGCGCGGGAAAAAAAGATGCCGGTGACGGCTCCCGGTCTCCGTCCCGGCCAATGCCTCGGGAATCGGGAAAGGCAGGACAGCCTGGATGCCCCGTCTCCCTGGCCACGTCTTTTGAGCCATGGGGCGCCCGCCGTCAACACGTCCGGACGCCATTTCGGCCTCAATCCAATCCGAGGTAGGCGGACCGGACCTTGGGATTGGTGAGCAGGTCCCGGGCCTTCCCTTCCAAGGTGACCCGGCCGGTTTCGAGCACGTAGGCCCGATGGGCGATCTGCAAAGCCATCTGAGCGTTTTGCTCGACGAGCATCACCGTGACGCCGGCGGCGTTTATCTGCACGATGATCTCGAAAATATTCTCGACCACCAGGGGCGCCAAGCCCAGGGACGGCTCGTCAAGCAGCAGGAGCTTGGGCCGGGCCAGAAGCGCCCGGCCGATGGCGAGCATCTGCTGTTCGCCGCCGGACAACGTGCCTCCGAGCTGGGTGCGCCGCTCGCGCAGCACCGGAAAAAGCGCATACACCCACTCTTCGTCTTTCCGGATGCCGGGCCGGTCCCGGCGCAGATAGGCGCCCATGAGCAGATTTTCCTTCACGGTCAGGCGCGGAAAGATCATGCGTCCCTCGGGCACCTGGGTGATGCCGAGGGAGACGATGCGCTCGGTGGACAGACGCGTGATCTCCTCGCCGAGAAACCGGATGGCGCCCTTGCGCGGCGGCGTGACCCCGGAGATGGACATGAGCGTGGTGGTCTTGCCGGCACCGTTGGCACCGATCAACGTCACGATCTCACCCTGGCCGATGCGCAGACGCACGCCCTTGAGTGCCTGGATGTTGCCGTAAAAGGTCTCGATGTCCGCGATCTCAAGCATGTGCCGCGCCCTTGCCGAGGTAGGCCTCGATGACATCCGGATTGGCCCGGACTTCCTGGGGGGTGCCGTCGGCGATTTTCACGCCGTGGTCCAGGACCACCAGTTTGTTGCAGATACGCATGACGAGTTTCATGTCGTGCTCGATGAGGATCACCGTCACGCCCCGTTCAAGGATGGCGTGGATGAGGTCGATGAGGGACTCGGTTTCCTTGGGGTTCATGCCGGCGGCCGGCTCGTCGAGGAGCAGGAGCTTGGGGCCGGTGGCCAGGGCCCGGGCGATTTCCAGCCGGCGCTGGTCGCCGTAGGAAAGACTCGTGGCCTGGTTGAGGGCGGCCTGGCCCAGGCCGACGAAATCGAGGCAGGCCATGGCGTCCTCGATGATGTGGCGCTCTTCGGCCCGCTGGGACGGCGTGCGCAGGACCGCGCCGAAAAAATTGGCCTTGGTGCGGCAATGGCGGCCGATGCGCACGTTGTCGAGCACGGTGAGGCTCGAAAACAACCGGATATTCTGGAACGTCCGGGCCACGCCCAACGCGGTCATGCGCTCGGGGCTCGTGCCGGCCACGTTTCCGGGCTCTCCGTCCCCGGCGAACAGAATCCGGCCTTCGCTTGGGCGGTAGATGCCGGCCACGCAGTTGAACATGGTGGTCTTGCCGGCGCCGTTTGGGCCGATGAGCCCGAGGATGCTGCCCCGGGCCACGGAAAAAGAAACGTCGCTCAAGGCCATAAGGCCGCCGAAGCGCTTGGCGACCCCTTCCACTTGCAAGATCTTATCGTCCATAGGTCAGGCCGTCCGGCGCGCTTCCAGCCGGGCGCGCAATTCCTTGATGAGCGGATTTCGCAAGGTCGAATCGGCCACCTGGGTAAAAATTCCGGACGGTCGAAAGCGCATGATACACACCATGATCAGGCCATAGGCCAGAAAGCGGGTTTCGGCCGGCAGGCCGAGCTTGGGCAGCACCACCCGCAGCACCTCGCCCAGGGCAATGAGGATGACCGCGCCGATCAGGGCGCCGTTGATGTTGCCAAGCCCCCCGAGGACCACCATGCATAAGACCAGAAACGATTCCCAGAACTTGAACATGTCCGGGGAAATAAAAAGCGTCCACCGGGCGAAAAACGCCCCGGCCAGGGCGCCGATGCCGGTCGAGACGGCAAAGGCGATGACCTTGTAGAGAAACAGGTTGATACCCGAGGACGCGGCGGCCATGGGGTCCTCGCGGATGGCGAGCCAGGCCCGGCCGAGTCGGGAGTCCTCCAGCCGGCGCATGACCAAATAAACCAACAGCACCATAGCCATGCCGAGGTAATAATACGGCACCTCGCCCCGGAAGGCGTAGCGCCAACGGTCGTGGACGCCGAGCAGCTTGGCCAGCCAGGTGACGTCCAGGGAGACCGGAGCGATGCCCGGCACGCCCAAGGGGCCGCGCGTCAGCCAGATCTCGTTGGTCAAAAACAGCACCACCAGCTCGGAAAAGCCGAAAGTGACAATGGCGAAATAGTCCCCGACCAGCCGCAAGGTCGGCGCGCCGAGCATGACGCCGAACAACGCACCGTTCATAACTGCCAGGGGGACGATGACCCAAAACGACAGATTGTAGTGGATGGTAAGGAGCCCGGCCGTGTAGGCGCCGATGCCGTAAAAGCCCACGAACCCAAGGTCGAGCAGGCCGCAGAACCCGGGCAGGATGTTCAGGCCCATGGCCAGGACCATGTAGACCATGATCAGCACGATGACGTGCAGGACGTACACATCCCGGACGGGGAGCAAGGGATAGGCCAGGGCCGCTGCCGCGAAAAGGTATTTGAGAGTGGTTACCGCGCCGCGCATGGTTGTTCCGGTCGTTTCGTGGTCGGCCGGTCATCCCGGCCGGCCGGTTAGGCCTTTTCCACCATCGAGCGGCCGAGGAAACCCGACGGCCGGAAGATGATGACGCAAATCATGACCGCGTAGGCCACGCCGTCGCGGTAGGGAGACGAAATATAGCCGGCGCCCAGGGTCTCGGCAATGCCGAGCACCACACCGCCGAGCATGGCCCCGGGCACCGAGCCGATGCCGCCGAGCACCGCCGCCGCAAAGGCCTTGACCCCGGCCAGATAGCCCATGGTCGGGTACATGGTGTTGTAATAGACGGACACCATGATGCCGGCCACGGCACCCATGGCCGAGCCGACGGCGAAGGTAAAGGAAATGACCCGGTTGACGCTCACGCCCATGAGCGCGGCCGCGGTCCGGTTCTGGGCCAGGGCCCGCATGGCCGTGCCCACCCGGGTCTTGGTGATGATGAGGTTGAGGCCGATCATGAGCAGAATGGCCACGGCGTAGATGGAGAGCTGCATCCAGGAGATGGTCACCGAGGTGAAGGTCAGGGCCGGCTGGTCGAAAAAGGCCGGCAAGACCTGCTTCGGAAACGGCAAGGGCCGGCTGCCCCAGATGATCATGGCCAGGTTTTGCAGAAAGATCGACATGCCGATGGCAGTAATAAGCGCGGCCAGCCGGGGCGCCTCGCGCAGGGGACGGTAGGCGACGATGTCGAGCAGCACGCCGATGCCGGCCGTGGCCACGACCGCCACCAGCACGGCCACGGGCAGCGGCAAGCCCATGCTGACACAGGACATGGTGAGAAACGCCCCCAGCATGTAGATCTCGCCATGGGCGAAATTGATCAGTTCGATGACGCCGTAGACCATGGTGTAGCCCACGGCGATCAAGGCGTAGATCAGCCCCAGGGTGAATCCGTTGACGAGCTGCTGTTCGAACAAAGCTGGCTCCGAAGCAGGCGACGCGCACGCCTTGGTGAAGCGCAAACAGGCTGGAAGAAGTCTCCAGCCTGTTTGCGTGATACGTTTCCGGTCTCCCCGCGCCTACTGCATCTGCCTGGCGGCCGGGACGAATTTGCCGTCCTTGACGACTTTAACGAATGCCGGCTTCAGGCAGTCGCCCGAGGCATCGAAGTAATTGTTGCCGGTAATGCCCTTGTAGCCCTTTTCCGGTGTGGTGAGGCCGGCCAGATAGTCGCGGATCTTGGCCCGGTCCGGTCCTCCCTTGGCAATGGCCTGGGCCAAAAGACCGGTGGCGTCGTAGGCATTGGCGCTCATCCAGTCCAGATCGCGCTTGTAGCGGACCTTGAAGGCCTCGATAAACTTTTGGGCCGCCGGGCCGGCGGTTTCGGCCAGAAACGGTGCCGTGAGATAGGTGTCGTCCGTGGCCTTGCCGCCGAGCTTGATGTAGTCGGCGTTGTCAAAGCCGTCTGCGCCGAACTTGGGCACATCAAGGCCCAGCTTCACGGCCTGGTCGGCGATCAGGGCGCCTTCCTGATAGTAGCCGGCGACAAAAAGGGCCTGGGGCGCGGCGGCCTTGAGCTTGGTCAGCTGGGGCGTGTAGTCCTGGTCGCCCTTCTTGTAGGCTTCCTCGCCCACCACGGTCAGGCCAAGCTTCTTGGCTTCCTGGACGAAAGCAGTCTTGAGCCCGATGCCGTAGTCGTTGTTTTCGTAAAAGACCGCGACCTTTTTAAACCCCATGACCTTGTCGATATAATCGGCCAGGAACTTGCCCTGGAAATCGTCACGGTACACGTTGCGGAACGACCAGACCTTGCCGTCCTCGTCCTTGTTCTTGTCGGAGATGGCCACACTGGTGGCCGTGGGGGTGATGGCCGGGATGCCCTCGCGCACATAGGCGGGCAGGCCCGCCAGATGGGCCGAGGAGCACAAGTGGCCGACGATGCCCACGATCTCGGGATCGTTGATGATGGAGGTGGAGACCGTGGCCGCCTCGCGGGGCTCGCACTGGTCATCGAAAAAGACGACTTCGAGTTTCTTGCCGTTGATACCGCCGGCGGCGTTGATTTCATCCACCTTCATGGACACGCCGGCCTTGATGTTGTCGCCGTAGCCGGCGGCGCTGCCCGTGAAGGCGGCCGGAGCGGCGATCTTGATGGTACCCTCCTCCGCCCTGGCCGGACCGGCCATCAAGCCTACGGCCAAGCCAAGGGTGGCCAGCAACATAACCATTCGCAAAAGTCCCCTTCCCCGCATGGCGCATCCTCCCGTTGTACTTCCGTTCCGGCTGGTCGACCGGCCTGCCGTCGATACGACGCGGAGGCCCGGACCGACCGGTTCCCCCTCACAGCGGCAACATTCACCAAAACGTCATGAAAGGCAATCGGGCCGGGCCGACTGCCCGGCCACCCGTGCGTCAGCCCAGTTGCCTGGGCCCCGCCCGAACTTCCATCCCGGACCAATTTGACAAACGCGGCCGCAGGCCATCCCCGGTCGGGTTGGAACAATGGTCGCCGTGACGCCCGTTCCCGGTTCCCGGGCCGGGCACATTGCCACCGCCCGCCAAAGACCGGCGTCGTTTCCGCTGTGAGCGCTTGCTATTCCGGTTTGGGCGGTGCCTTGGACTCCAATTCCTTGAGGGCCGTTTCCCGGGTACTGGGATCGGTTTTGGGGTTGTCGGCCACGGCCCGCAAGGCCTCGGCGGCCTTGTCCGGGGCATTGAAGGCGTATTTGTAGAGCAATCCCAGGTTGAACCGGGCCCGGTAATCGTTCGGGTCCCGGGTCAGCATGCCCTCGAAAGCGGCCTTGGCCCCGTCGATGTCCTTGAGATTATAGAGTGTCACGCCCAGGGCGTTCTGGACGTCCGGGTCCTCGGGGCGGATCTTCACCACCTTGTCCAGGAAGGTCTTGGCCCGTTCAAAGGAGCCCATGGCCATGAACTGCTCGGCCATGGCCAGTTGCAGGTCGGGATCGTCGGGATGTTCCTTGAGCTTTTGCATGAGGGCCAACACTTCCTTCATGGGGCCGTTCATGGCCTGGTCCATGCCCGGGGGCATGCCTTTGGTCGGACGTTCCTGGCGCACCTCCAGGGAAGGCCGCTGCATGCGGTAGAGAAAGGAACCCACGAACAACACGATCAAGGCAAAGGCCATGAAGGCCAGGACCAGACGTCCGGCCGCGTTGGGACCGGGAGTGTCATTTGTCGCCACGAAGGACCTCCAGACGGTTCAGGCGGCGTTCCAGGCGTTTCTGGGCTCCGGCCAAAAAGGCCACGTACAGGCCGATGCCGAGCCACACGGCCACGTTGGCCGCGAACAGATAGACTTCCTTACCCATGTTGTCCTCCGGCGGCACCACGGCGCACCACCTCGGTCACCGCGGCCTGGGCCGCGAGCTGTCGCGTCCGGGCCAGCAGCAAGGCCAGCCACAAAAGTCCCATGGCCACCAGATTGGCCACGGCCGCAAGCCACATCTCGGGTTCCATGCCTCCGCCCTGGGGGCCGAACACCGCCGGATGGATGCTGCGCCAGTAGCGGGCCGAGATGAAAACCAGCGGCACATCGAGAAAAGCCACCACGCCGAGCACGGCGAGCACCGCCCCCTTGCGCGAGCCGCCGACGTCCGAGGCCCGCAGCAGCAAATAAGCGGCGTAGACGAACCACATGACCAGGGTGGTGGTGAGCCGCGGGTCCCAGGTCCACCAGACGTTCCAGATGGGCCGGGCCCAGCACATGCCCGTGACCAGGGCCAGACCGGAAAAAAGCACCCCGATCTCGGCGGCCGCGCCGGCCAGATGTTCGGCGGCCGGTCGCTTCTTGGCCAGGTAGCGGATCGAGGCGACAAACACGACGAAAAAGCTGACGAACGACCACCAAGCCATGGGCAGGTGGGTGTAGAAAATCTTTTGAACCACGCCCATGGACTGCTCCACCGGGGCGTAAAACCAGATGGCATACTGGGCCAGAACGGCACACACCGCTCCAGCCAGGGCGCACAGGCGTGTCATGGACATGGGGCCATCAATCCTCACCGGTATAGAGGAACGGAAAGAGGACCAGGGCGGCGGCGGTAAAAATCGCGTCAAAGGCGCCCACGGTCCCGACCCAGGCGGCGACAGTCTCTAGTCCCCGCCCGGAAAGCACGGTTTCGAGCAGCCGGATGCCGGCCAAAAGCACCGGCACGAGCAACGGGAACAACACCACGGTCAGCAGGGATTCCCGGGAGGACCTCCCCACGGACAAGGCGCCGAGCAGCGAACCCAGGGCGCACAGTCCCCAGTCGGCCGCCGCCACCAGCCCCAGACCCAGCGCAAGCGAGCCTTCGATCCGCTGGCCGAGGAAAGCCACGGCCGCCGGGGCGAATACCATCTGGCAGCAAAAAAGCAACACCCAGCCGGCCACGGCCTTGCCGAGCCACACGGCCTGGGTCGGCGCCGGGGACAACAGCAACCCGAGCCGCGCGCCTTCGGCCTCCTCCAGGCTGTAGAGGAAATTGAAGACCAGAACCTGGCCAAAGGCCGTGGCCAGCCAGAAAACGGCCGAGGCGGCCAGGGGCGGCACGAGTTCCCCGGGCTCCCGGGACAGGCTCATGATGAAGATGAGCAGCAAGCCCAAAAGCACGGTCTGGACCAGTCCCTGGGCCCCGGACAGGGCCAGGCGCAGGTCCTTGCGGGCAATGGCCAGGGCCGCGCCTAGCATGTCGTCTCCAAGGCCAGGCCGGCCGGATCGAAGTCTGTGGCCGGACCGTCGTAGGCGATGCCCGCGTCCTTGATAAAAAGGACGCGGTCGCACAGGGCAAGGTCAGCGGCCACATGGTGGCTGACCCAGACCACGGCCGTTCCGGCATCGGCGGCGGCCCGTATCTCCCGGCCGAGCCAGGCGGCCGAGGCCGGGTCCAGGCCCGAAGCCGGTTCGTCCAGAAGCAGCAGCTTGGAGTCGGTCAGAAATACCCGGGCCAGGCTCAGACGCTGAGCCATGCCCCGGGAAAAGACCCCGGCTTCCTCGTCGGCGAAGCGCGCCAAGCCGACGCGCTCAAGGACGGCCAGGATCGCGGCATCGTCCCGGGGCAGGCCGTGCATGGCCCGCCAAAAGGCCAGGTTGGCCCGGGCCGAGAGCTTCGGATAAATGAGGGTCTTGTGGCCGATGTAGCCGATGGCCCCGAGGGGCAGCTCGGAGACCACCTCGCCCTCGCTCGGCGGGAGCAAGCCGGCCACGATACGCAGCAAGGTGGACTTGCCGGCGCCGTTCGGGCCGACCACGAGCAGCACCTGGCCGGACTGGACCGTGAGGTCCACGTCGCACAGCACCGGACGCTCGCCGAAAAAACGGCTCACCCGGCAAAGGCGCGCCACGGCCGTGCTCATGCCTCGGGCTCCGAGCGGCCGCGCGGCTTGCGCAGGGTCAAAAACGCGGCCAGACACATGACCGTGCCGCCGATCCAGACCCAGTTGACCAGGGGATTGACGCTGATCTTGATGCTGGCGGCCTTTTTGCCGGTGGCGCTGACCAGGGTGGCGTACAATTCATTCCCCAGGGAGGGAAGGGTCGAGACCTCGGCAAACGGCTGCTCGAAGCCCCGGTACAGGCGGCGTTCCGGGGTCAGCCGGCCCACGGGCTTGCCGCCGCGGGTGACGTCGAGCACGGCCCGGGCAATGGTCATGGCCGGGGAGGTCTCCTCCTCCAGGTCGACATAGGTGACGTTAAAGCCGCTCACCTCCATGGTCCGGCCCGGCGACAGCACGGCCTCGACACTTTGCTGGTAGGGGCCGGAAATGGCCACGCCCAACGTCACCAGGGCCAGGCCCAGGTGCACGAGATAGGCGCCCAGGGCACCCTTGCGGCTGCGGGCCTGCTTTTGGCGCAGCACCAGATAAAAAAACGAGACGATGGCGGCAATGGCGGCGGCGCCCCCGAAAAGCGGCACCGGCAGCTTATATCCCAGTCCGTACAGGAACGAGCCGCCGGCTACGAATGCGAGCAGCGTGACGACAAGCCCAACCCGTTCCCGGACCCCGCCGGCCCAGGACAGATGGGGTCCGAAGGCCACCAGGGCGGTCACGGCGACGAAAAGCGGCAGGCAGACCCGGTTGTAGAACCCGGCGTCCAGGCCCACGGGGTTGGCGCTCCACAGCTTGCTGATGACCGGCCACATGGTGCCGAGGAAAACGACCCCGGCCAGGGCCAGCATGAGCCAAGCCAGGACCACGAGCAGCCCGGACAGGCTACCGAGGCCGGAAAGCGTGCGGATGCGGCCGGTGAAAAAAGGCGCGCCGGCCGTCAGCACGGCGGCCAGCAGGATGAGGCCGTAGAACATAAAAAGCAGCAAGGGGCCGCCCACGCCGCCCTCGCCAAAGGCGTGCAGGGATTCGACCACGCCGCTGCGCACGAGATAGGTGCCGAGGATGCAGGAGAGAAAGGTGATGACCGCAAGGGACACGTTGGTCTTGGACAAGGCCCCGACCCGGCGTTCCACCACGGCCGTGTGCAGATAGGCCGTGGCCACGAGCCAGGGAATGAGCGAGGCGTTTTCGACCGGGTCCCAGGCCCAGTAGCCGCCCCAGCCCAACTCCATGTACGACCACCAGCCGCCGAGGATGATGCCGGCGGTGAGAAAAATCCAGGACAGGATGGCGGTGTTGCGGGCGGCGGCCACAAACGACCGGCTCTCTCCCGTCAGCCAGCTGGCCAGGCCCAGACAGGCCGGCACGGCAAAGCCGGCATAGCCCAAAAACAGCAACGGCGGATGAAAAATCATGCCCGGGTTGCGCAGCAAGGGATTGAGCCCCCTGCCCTCGGCCGGGGGCGGCACGGCCTCCAGAAAGGGATTGCTCGGCCCGGTCAGCAGCATGAGGAACAAGGCCTCGGTGGCCAGGAAAAAAAGCCAGTAGGCATGGCGCGTGGAGGCGGACAGCTCGCGGTAGGTCACGGTGCGGGCAAAAGCCAGCCCGAACAGGGCGAGCACCAGCATCCAAAAGAGCAGCGATCCGGCCTGGCCGGCCCAAAAGGCGGTCAGGGCGTAAAAAAGCGGCAGCAGCGTATCCGTGTATTCGCTCACGTAAACGAACGAGAAATCCCGGCGCCACAACGCCACGGTCAGAATGCTCGAGCCGAGGACCACGGCGAACGTGACCAGCATATGGCCCTGTTCGATGAGGCGCAGCCGGTCGTATTCCCGGCGCCACAGGCCGAAAAGCGCCAGGACCGCGCCGCCCAGACAGACGAGCAAGGCCACAAGCAGGGCAAAATAGGCCGTAACGTGCATCAACGCTCCTTTGCGGGGGTTGCGAGGTCCTCCGTGCAAGATGCCGGAAACGGCCGCCATCGGCCTCGGGGCGTCTTGTCGCGGAAGCGGCTTGCTGGGACGCGGACAGGCGTCAGCCGCGATTTTGCTTCTGGTACTTCGACGGGCACTTGGTCATGAGGGTGTTGGCAGCAAAGGCGCCCGAGGTGGGATTGACCCCGCCCTCGACAATGACCTCGGCCCCGGGCTTGAAGGTGTCCGGTACCACGCCCTTGAAATCGACCCGGATGGTCTTGGCGGGCTGGTCCTTGTCTACGAGCAGAAAATTGACGCCCATGTTGTCCTCGGGCCGGGTCAGGCCCTCGGCCGAGACGGTGCCGAACAGACGAGCCTTGGCCAAGGAGGTGGGCTTCATGGCCAACGCTTCGGAGACATTGAGAAAATACGTCGTGCTCTCCCCGAGTCCCGAATAGAGCAGATAGCCGAGTCCGGACAAAAACAGGACCAGGGCCACGAGATAGACCGGGGTATTGCCTTTTTTCGCCATGCGTCAGTCCACACAGGGTTGCAGGTTACTCTTCGGGCGCGGCGGCGTTCTTGGGGTCGGTCATGCGCCGCAGCAGGGCCTCGCGCCGGGTCCGGGCCAGTTCCCGCATGTCGGCCACCTGATCGGTTTCGTCAACGATTTCCTTGCCCAGGATCTCTTCCAGCACGTCCTCCAGGCTGACCACCCCGGAAACACCACCGTATTCGTCGAGAACCACGAACAAGTGCATACGCGATTCCAAAAATTTTACCAACACCCGATCGAGGGTCATGGTGTCGAGCACGAAGCGCACCGGTTTCATGAGATCGCCGAGCCGGACGTCATCCTGGTCGTTGGCCAGGGCCTCCAGGACTTCCCGGCGGTAGACGATGCCCACGATATTTTCCGGATCGTCGGCATCATAAACCGGAATGCGGCTGTGGGGCCACACCCCGCGCCCCACGCCCCGGGCTTCGGCCACGGTCATCTGGGCCGGCAGGGAAAAAACCACCGTACGCGGGGTCATGATGTCGCTGGCGGTCTTGCGGTCGAGGGACAGGATGTTTTTGATGGACAGCTCTTCGAGAGGCTTGATGATGCCTTCCCGGCGGGTCAGGCTGACCACGGCCCGCAGGTCCTCTTCCGAGGACAGGGGATCTTTTTTCTTGCCGGCCACGAGCCTGGCCAACAATCCTCCGGCCCAGATGATCGGCAGCAAGGCCAGAATAAGGACCTTCATGGGCCGGGCGATGCACATGGAAATGGGCCGGCTGTAGGCCACGCCCATGGTCTTGGGCAATATTTCGCCAAAGGCCAGGATGAGCACGGTGAAAATGGCCGTGAAAAGCCACAGGTCCTCTGCCCCGAACACGGCCGCCCCGGCCGCGCCGGCAATGGCCGCGCCGGCGGTATTGGCGATGGTGTTGAGGGTCAGGATGGCGGTGATGGGCTTTTCGACGTTGGAGCGCAACGAAAAGAGCAATTCGCCCGAGGCTCGGCCGTCCTTGCGCAGTCGCTCGATCCAACTCCAGGGCACGGAATAGAGCGCCGCTTCGCTGAGGGAACAAAAGGCCGAGATGACCACGGCCGCCAAGACGGCAACGATCAGGGTCACCATGGCCGGTCTCCCCGGCCCGGTCCGGCCGGGCAAGGTAGCGTGGACGCAAAAGAGGGACTATCGGCTTCGGAAGGCGAATCGGCTACAGCGTGTTCCATGGACGGGACGAGGCTCCTCGCGGCTGGCCGCGATCCAACGGGCTGCCTCTCTCCTTTACGGACTTTTGAGCGTTTGTAAACAATGGGCCGGCGGCGTCGGTTCGCCCCAGGCGGCCACGAGTGCGGCCGTATGGGCCATGAGCCGGTCCAAAACGGGTCGGGGCACGAGGTGGTCGATCAGGCGGCCGGCCAGCCAGCGCTCCCGGATGTCCGAAGAACAGATGTCGAGCCGGGCCACGGGCACGGACCGAATCCAATGCCCCCCTTCCACCCGCCACAGCCTGGGGTCCTCGGTCGGGCTGGCGCCCATGGCCGCGCCCTGCTTGTCCAGGCAGTCGGTAAAGACGTCCAGGTCCATACCGGCCCGGGCATGGACGGCCAGATTGGCCAGCCGGCCCAAATCGTAGCCGTTTTTCCATTGTCCCAGGCACAGCAAATCGCCCATGCCCAAGATAAAGGTGAATTCGTCCTCGGGCCGGGAGCGGCCCAAGGCGGTCAGGGTGTCGCAGGTATAGGAGGGGCCGTCCCGTCGGGCTTCCAGGGGATTGACCGAAAACCCGGGCAATCCCTCCACGGCCAGCCGGCACAGCTCCAGGCGCAGGTCGAAATCGAGCAGGCCGTTGCCGACCTTGTGGGGCGGCCGGGCCGCAGGCACGAACTCCACCGCCTGCAGCCCCACCGCTTCGGCCACCTCGATGGCTGCCCGCAGATGGCCGATGTGGACCGGATTGAAGGTCCCGCCAAAGATGCCGACACGTTGTCCGGCCATGACCGGCAAGACGTCCCTAGCCCCGGACCTGACCCTGGCCCAGAACCACGAACTTGGCGCTGGTCAGTTCCGTCAGGCCCATGGGCCCGTAGGCGTGGAGCTTGGAGGTCGAGATGCCGATCTCGGCCCCGAGCCCGAGTTCGCCGCCGTCGTTGAAACGGGTGGAACAGTTGACCCCGACCATGGAGGCGTCGGCCCGGCGCAGAAATTCCATGGCCCGGTCATGGTTCTCGGTCAGGATGACTTCGGTGTGGTTGGAACCGTAGCGGTGGATGTGGCCCAGGGCGTCATCCATGGAATCCACCACCTTGACGGCCAAGATGAGGTCGTGAAACTCGTGGCCGAAGTCGTCGTCGGCGGCGGGCACGGCGGCGGCGCCAAGCAGGGGCAAGGCGCGCGGACAGGCGCGCAGTTCCACGCCGGCGGCGGTCAGGGCCGCGCCCAGGCGCGGCAGGGCGTCAGCGGCAATGGCCGCGTGCACGAGCAGGCATTCCAGGGCGTTGCACACCCCGGGCCGCTGGGCCTTGGCATTGACGACCACTTTTTCGGCCCGGTCGAGGTCGGCGCCCGCGTCGATGTAGGCGTGGCACACGCCTTTGAAATGCTTGAGCACGGGCATGGTGGCCTGGTCGACCACGGCCCGGATGAGGCCTTCGCCGCCGCGCGGAATGATGACGTCGATCAGGTTGTCGAGCTTGCACAGGGCGGACACGGCGGCCCGATCGGTCGTGGGCACGAGCTGGGCCGCGTCCTCGGGCAGGCCGGCTGCGGCCAGGGCCTCGCGCAACAGCCCGGCCAGGGCGAGGTTGGAGGCCAGGGCCTCGGAGCCGCCCTTGAGGATCACGGCATTGCCGGCCTTGAGGCACAAGATGGCCGCATCCACGGTGACATTGGGCCGGGCCTCGTAGATCATGCAGATGACGCCGAGCGGGACGCGCATGCGCCCGACCAGCAGATCATTGGGCCGGCGGTGCATGGATTCGATGGCGCCCACGGGATCGGGCAAGGCGATCACTTCGTGGCAGGCGCCGATCATGGCGTCCAGGATGGCCGGGGTCAGGGCGAGGCGGTTGACGCGCGGGGCGTCCAATCCGGCGGCCCGGGCCTTGTCCAGGTCGACGGCGTTGGCGGCCAGGATCGCCTCCCGCCGCTCGTCAAGTAGTCCGGCCAGGGCGGCCAGAAAGGCGTCCTTGGCCGCGCCCGGGGCACAGGCGAGCCTGCGCGAGGCGTCCTTGGCCCGTTCGGCCATCCGCTCCATCTCCGTAGCGACGCTCATCCGCTCCCCCCCGTCGTGGTGCTTCCAGGAAATTTCTTTTTATACCCGGGGGGTCGCGGCGAAGTCAATGCTTGGCCCCCAACGGGCTTGCCAATGCCGGGGACTTTTGACACCACCCCCCCTTTGTGCTTAAGTGATGCGCTCTTTTTCACACAACACGCTCGTGTCTGGAGGCACCTACATGTCCGAAGTATCCGCGCCGACTCCCGGCAAGAACAGCCTGGCCGACATCCCCCTGTTGCTGCGCCTGCCCATCCAATACTGGAAGCAGTCCGTCGCCGTGATTGTCGTTATTTTGGCGGTGACCGGCGGCTATGCCCTGGTCGGCGTCTATCAGAAAAGCCAGAGCGAAAAGGGCGAACAGGCCCTTAGCAAGCTCGTCGCCACCACTCAGGGCGCCGACCGCGTCACCGCCCTGGAAGCCATGGCCAAGACCGCCCCGAGCGGCGTGCGCGACGCCGTCAACCTGGAGCTGGCCAAGGCCGCCCAGGCCATGGGCGATCATGCCAAGGCCGCCGCTGCCTGGGCCGTGGTGGCCAAGACCGCTCCGGCCGCCATGCGCGCCATTGCCGGACTCGGCCAGGCGGCCGCCCTGTGCCAGGCCGGCCAGGCCGACAAGGCCGTCACCGTGCTCCAAACCCTCAAGGCCGACTGTCCCAAGGCCTTCAGCATGACCGTGGATCGCCAACTCGCCATCACGGCCGAGGCCGCCGGGCAGTGGAAAACGGCCCTGGAGACCTACGAAGGCATCAAGGCCGCCGGCGCCGTGCAGAATCCCGGTTTCATCGACGCCCGTATCGCCGACCTCAAGGCCAAGGCAGGCGCTGCCGCCCCGGCCAAGACCAACGGCTAATATCGTACTTACCTGTCGGAGGTTTGTTTCGTGGGCAATGAACTCCTCACCGGCAAGGCCGGCGAGACCCTGCTGCTGCTTGGCAACGAGGCCATCGCCCGAGGCGCCCTGGAAGCGGGCGTCCGTTGTGTCACTTGTTATCCCGGCACGCCCTCGTCCGAGGTACCGGACACTTTTTTCCGCCTGTCCCAGGGCGCGCCATACTATTTCGAGTATTCCGTCAACGAGAAGGTCGCCCTGGAAGTGGCGGGCGGCGCCACCCTGGCCGGCCTGCCCTGTCTCGTGACCATGAAGCACGTCGGCGTCAATGTCGCCGCCGACCCGCTCATGACGCTCGCTTACGTCTCGGCTCCGGGCGGATTGGTCCTGCTTTCCGCCGACGACCCCGGCTGCCACTCGTCCCAGAACGAGCAGGACAACCGCATCTATGCCCGTCTGGGCGGCCTGCCCTGTTTCGAGCCGGTCACGGCCCAGGAGTGCAAGGACATGGCCCGGGACGCCCTGCTCCTTTCCCGGCGCATCGAAAACCCGGTCATGCTGCGCACCACCACCCGCATCAACCATCTGCGCGGTCCGGTGGTCCTGGGCGACATGCCCGGCGACCCGGAACCCAAACCCTTCGTCAAGAATCCGCCCCGCTACGTGCCCTTGCCGGCCTCGGCCCGGGGCATGCACGTCCGGCTGCTCAAGCTGCTCGCCTCGGTGGCCGAGGAAGTCGAGAACTCGCCCTATAATACGGAAAGCGGCACCGGCGACGTGGGCTTTATCGCCTCGGGCGTGAGCCGGGCCTATTTGCGTGACGTGCTGGAAGAGGACGGCCTGACCGGCACGGTCAAGCTTTTGGAACTCGGCCAGACCTTCCCCTTGCCGGAAAACCGCATCGCGGCCTTCCTTACCGCCTGCTCCCGGGTGGTCATCCTCGAAGAGCTCGAACCCGTGCTCGAAACCGAGATCCGGGCTCTGGCCCAGCGGCGCGGCATCACCATCGACATCATGGGCAAGGGCGAATACCTGCCCCGAAACGGCGAGTATTCCACACCCATCGTGCGTCGGGCCGTGCGGGCCGCCCTGGGCCAAGCCCCGGCGACCACGTCGTTGCCGGAGATTCCATCCGATCTGCCCCGCCGTCCGCCCAACCTGTGCGCCGGCTGCCCCCATCGGGCCACCTACTACGCCGTGCGCGAGGTCTTCGGCGATGGCGCCTTCTATTCCTCGGACATCGGCTGCTACACCCTGGGCATGGCGCCCCCGTTCAAGGCGGCCGACTTCCTGCTGTGCATGGGCTCGTCCATTTCCACCGGCGCCGGTTTCGCCCGGGGATCGGGCAAGCCCGTGGTCGCCTTCATCGGCGACTCCACCTTCTTCCATTCCGGCATCACCGGTCTGGTCGATGCCGTGGCCCACAACCACGACGTCCTCATCATCGTGCTGGACAACCGCACCACCGCCATGACCGGCCACCAGCCCAATCCGGGCGTGGACACCACCGTGTTCGGAGCCAACCCCCATCCGGTGAGCATTCCGGCCCTGGTGCGGGCCTGCGGCCTGGAGCCGGTCACGGTCAATCCGCTCAACCACAAGGCCACCATCGCCGCCCTGCGCTCCCTGGCCGGGCAGACCGGGCCCCGGGTGCTCATTGCCGAGTACCCCTGCCCCATCCATGCCCGCCGGGTGGGCCAGGCCAAAAAGACCCTGCCCGCCCGGGTGGCCGGTGATCCCGCCGCCTGCCACGGCGTGCGTGACACCCTGGCCTGTCCGGCCTTTGCCATGGAAGAAGGTGTGTTCGTCATCAACGCCGAACAGTGCGACGGCTGCATGTACTGCGTCCAGCTCTCAGCCGACATCAAGCCCGGTAAAAAGGAGGCATAATGCAACGCGCGCGCATTTTCCTCACCGGCGTCGGCGGCCAGGGTACCCTGACCGCCACCACCCTGCTCGCCCGCACGGCCTTGGCCGCGGGTATTCCCGTCACCTCCGGCGAGATCCACGGCATGGCCCAACGGGGCGGTGTGGTGGAATCCACGCTGCTTTTGGGCGGCTACCTGAGCCCCACCATTTCCTCGGGCGAGGCCGATGTCCTGCTCGGTTTCGAGCTGCTCGAAACCCTGCGCGCCCTGCCCATGCTCAAGGCCGGGGGGCTCATCGTGGCCAACAGCGAAACCATCCAGCCCGTGGGCGTATGCCTGGGCCGGGAATGCTATCCGCCCCTGGACCTGGTCCGGGCATCGGCCACGGCCCATGCCGACCGCGTGGTCTTTGTCCCCTGCCTGAGCCTGGCCGAGCAGGCCGGCACGGTCAAGGCCGCCAATACCGTGCTGCTCGGCGCGGCGGCGGCCGCGGGGGCGTTGCCCTTCGGCCTCGACGCCCTGGTCAGGTCCGTGGAAACCTTCCTCAAACCCAAGCTGGTCCCCATCAACCTGGAGGCCTTGCGCCTCGGGGCGGCTGCCGCCACTGTGGGGCAAGCCGCGTGATCGACGCCCTTGCCTTGGCGCCGGAAAGCGGCGGACCGGCCTTCCTCGGCGCACTCGCCCGCATCGTGGCCGAAACCG